>NZ_JBHFJH010000049.1:0-320360 GCF_057334655.1 Paenibacillus sp. AGC31 | reverse complement strand
GAGCCGAAGCGCAGCGCAGCAGCGCAGGCGGGGATGCTTCCGCTGCGCGCAGCAGCGGGAGCCGAGGCTCGGCAGCGACGCGCAGCGATGCGGCGGGTACGGGTGCAGCCACGGCGGCGGCTTCCCGGCCTGGCGGTGCCGCAGAAGCGGCAGGCAGCCAGGCGCAGAGCCGCGAACCGCGGGCCGTGGAGCAGCGGGTGTTCGTGAAGATTGCCCCGCATGCGGAGAAGCCTGAGCTTCTGGCACGTCTGAAGCAGCTGCTTCAGGAGCATCCCGGACCTGTGGCGACAGTGCTCTTCTATGAGCAGCAGCAGAAGCTGCTTGCTCTGAGTGATGCCTACCGGATTAAGCCATCACCAACCTTATTCTCCGATATGGAGAAAATGCTGGGGGAAGGCACGGTCAAAATTAAATAAGAGGCTGTCCCGTAAGTGATAGCACTTATCCATATTATGAAACCTGTTTGGCTCAATGCTGAACAGGTTTTTTTGTGATTATTTTAGCGGGGTTCCCTGACGACAGGGTTTAAACAGATGAATGACAGACTTGTTATAGGCCAGCTACAGACCAGAGCGGAATGTACAAACCTGCAACATGTCCAGGGTGCGACTGTTCTTGACCATCCGCACATTTTATGAACATTTTAACAGGTTGCTGCATACACTTGAGAACACCGAAGGACCTCGCGGTCCTCGGGGGATTGATGCGGGAGGTCGAGATATGTCATATGAAATCGTAGAAGCCATGCTGGCCCGGCGGGGTGTACGGATTGATGCAATCGCAGCAATTGTATACCGTCTGCAAAAAGGGTACCACCCCGAACTGACCTTGGACGACTGTGTAACCAGCGTGAAATCCGTTCTGCAGAAACGAGAGGTGCAATATACGCTCTATACGGGTATTGCTCTCGACGAACTTGCGGAGAAAAAACTCTTGCCCCAACCGTTACAGGCTATTATGGAAGCGGATGAATCCCTGTATGGAGTGGACGAGACTCTGGCCCTCGGCATTACTCATGTGTATGGTATGATCGGTTTAACCAGCTTTGGTTACCTGGATAAAGAAAAAATAGGTGTAATTCATGATTTGAACGAACACACAACAGCCATTCATGTCTTTTTGGATGATCTGGTCGCAGGGGTGGCCGCTGCGGCTTCTGCCCGGATTGCACACAAAAATATTAAAGCCAAAAAATACCCCTCAGACCTTTAACCTCCTGTATTTCCATGCTTGCCTGTTATGGTTAATCTAATGGCTCATATGAAGGTCTTCAAGGGCGGCTGACGCTGCCCTGATAAGCTTGTGGCTGTTTATGGAAGAGGTAGGAACAAGAAGATTTCGTCAACCATATGAGTTATTCGTGGGGGACTAATGTCCCTCATGATCCCAAATTCTCCCCAAAGGTCCCGAACCCTTTCTTGCAGAAAAAAAGTGAGGTATGTTATCATTAGTCCAATATACGGGCTCTGAACATTAGCTTAGGGGGCGGACAAGGCATGTGGACGGTGATTTACATTGCACCGACAGCAAAGGTTGCGGACAAGATCAAGACCAAGCTTTCGGAAGAAGGTTTTCTGGTACAGACCCGTCCCATCAGTTTATCCAAGCAGCAATTTGAGATTCGCGTCCCTTCTGGGGAATTGGAAGAGGTCCAGGAAGTGTTGAATTCCATTCTGCATTCCTGATATGTTCGACATCGACGTGCCTTGGCAGATGAAGAAGTACCATCGGTACATAAGGGACTAATCGCGTAAGCGGAGAGAGGAATCGACTTGCATGTATTGTATGCTGCTGTCCTTCCTTCTTTTTTTGTTAGGACAAGGACCGACCTGGTTGCTCCCGGAGACCCTACCAAGATAGATTCAAACATCGGCGCAACAATCTTTCGGTTTTTGCAGGTAACATCAATCGTGCTGACAAAAGCCGCTGATCCTTGCCCTGTACCGGCGGATTTTTTTGTTGTGAATGCTGGACAAGGCCCAGGGCAGCGTGTGGGTCGTAAGCGGTTTACCGTAGCACTCGGATGAAGCTGCCACAAGCAGCGCTCTGCAGGTTGCGGCCATCAAATCAACGGCTGGAGAGGTGTAGTTGTGTTCAAAGATATATTCCAGAAGAAACGGAAGTACGCTACCATACCTTCCGAGCGTGCACTTCCCGGTGAAGGCCAGGAAGTCCTAGAACGCCCAAAACGTGAAATACCTGAAGGGCTTATGAACAAGTGCAGCAAATGCGGCACCATTCAATATAGCAAGGAATTGGAGAAAAATCTGAAAGTATGTCCTGCCTGCGGTTACCATATGCGTCTTAACGCTATGGAGCGCATTGCTATGGTACTTGATGATCAAGGATTTGTTGAGTTTGACGCTGATATGATATCGGTTGATCCACTTGGCTTTCCTGGATATAGCAACAAATTGGAACAACAGCGTCTGAAATCGGGCCTGAAGGAAGCGGTAATTACAGGGGAAGGAACCATTGATGGCCTGCCTGTAGTTGTGGCTGTCATGAGCTTTGATTTCTTCACAGGCAGCATGGGTTCTGTTGTAGGGGAGAAAATTACCCGTGCCGTTGAGCATGCAACAGAGAAACGGTTACCATTGATTATTTTCTCTACATCGGGTGGTGCCCGGATGCAAGAGAGTATTCTCAGCCTCATGCAAATGGCCAAAACAAGCGCAGCTTTATCCCGTTTGGATGAACAGGGCGGGCTGTACATTTCGGTCATTACGGACCCAACGACAGGTGGAGTCTCGGCAAGTTTTGCGAGCCTGGGCGATATTAATATTGCCGAACCTGGCGCTGTATTTGGTTTTGCCGGCAGAATCGTTATCGAACAGACGATCCGTCAGAAGTTACCTGATGATTTCCAGACGGCTGAATTTAATATGCAACATGGTCAGTTGGACATGGTTGTGCACCGGAAAGAGCTTCGGGCCACTCTTGGCAAGCTTCTGGATATGCATAGTGAAAAAGGAGGGGTCTAAATGGCGGGTGAGTTGCCATATGAAGCGCCTCTGGTTGAGATGCGCAAAAAGATTGATGAACTCGTACAGTTTGGACAGGAAAAAGGCATCGACTTCACGGACGAGATTGCCCGCCTGGAAGAACGTTACCATAGACTTGAAGAAGAGATCTACACTGGCATAACAGCAGCTCAGAAGATGCATCTGGCCCGTCATCAGCAGCGCCCAACGGCACTGGATCTGATCCAGCTGATATTTACGGACTTCATTGAGCTGCACGGTGATCGCATGTTCGGAGACGATCTTGCGGTTGTTGGCGGACTTGCCAAGTTGAATGGAAAGACAGTAACGGTAATCGGACAACAGCGGGGGAAAGACACGAAGGATAATATCGCCCGCTTTTTCGGCAGCGCTCATCCAGAAGGTTTCCGAAAAGGACTTCGTCTGATGAAACAAGCGAACAAATTTGGCCGCCCTATTATTACGTTTATTGATACTAAAGGGGCGTATCCGGGTAATACTGCAGAAGAGAGAGGTCAATCGGAAGCGATTGCTCGCAACCTCATGGAAATGGCGAAGCTATCGGTTCCTGTTATTGTTGTGGTCATCGGCGAAGGTGGAAGCGGCGGTGCCCTCGCTATGGCTGTGGGTAATCGTGTGTTGATGCTGGAACATGCGATCTATTCTGCAATCTCTCCAAACGGCGCTGCTTCGATTCTCTGGAAGGATGCATCCAAGGCAGATCAGGCGGCTGAAGCCATGAAAATAACAGCCAAAGACCTGCTGGAGATGGAAGTCATTGAAGAGATTGTCCCTGAGCCACGCGGCGGTGCTCATCGGGATTATGAAGCGTCTGCTGCTTTCATCAGTGAAGCTTTGGTCCGTCATCTCGACGAGATGAAGGGATGGAGCGGTGAGCAGCTAAAGCAGGATCGTTATGAGAAATTCCGTAAAATTGGATCGGTCACGTTTGAACCTCAAGCCTCCATTGAAGCCCCTCAAGAGCTTGTAGAAGTCGATGTTGCGAGTAATTTGTCGGGAAATGCTGAATAATGTGACGAATTTCCTATACAAATGAGCAAAAGTATAGTAAATTTAATAGTTGGAAAAAGAAAAATAGATAAAGAGTAATACCTTTAAAATCGGAGGAAACCCAAAATGCGTAAAACGAAAATTGTATGTACCATTGGTCCATCCAGTGAATCTCTGGAGAACACCAAAAAATTGATTATGGCCGGTATGAATGTGGCCCGTCTGAACTTCTCCCACGGTGATTTCGATGAGCACGGCGGACGGATCATTGCGATTCGCCAAGCATGCGAAGAGTTGAACAAAACAGTAGCGATCCTGCTGGACACCAAAGGACCGGAAATTCGGACAGGTAAACTCGAAGTTGAACCGATCGAATTGGTTCAAGACGAGTACATCACTTTGACAACAGAAGAAATTCTGGGCACCAAAGAACGTCTTTCCATTACGTATACAGATCTTCCGAATGATGTTGAACCGGGATCTACAATTCTGATCGACGACGGTCTGATCGGACTGACTGTGGTGGAAGTGCAAGGCACCGAGATCAAATGCCGTATCGTTAACGGCGGATCGATCAAAAGCAAAAAAGGTGTTAACGTTCCGGGCGTTGCCATTTCTCTGCCGGGTATCACGGAAAAAGACGCTAACGATATCGTATTTGGTATCGAACAAGGTGTCGATTTCATCGCGGCTTCTTTTGTACGTAAAGCAAGTGACGTACTTGAAATTCGTGAATTGCTTGAAAAACACAATGCTGGACATATCCAAATCATCTCCAAAATCGAAAACCAACAAGGTGTCGATAACCTCGACGAAATCCTTGAAGTGTCTGACGGCCTGATGGTTGCTCGTGGAGACCTGGGTGTTGAGATTCCTGCGGAAGAAGTACCTTTGGTACAAAAACGCATGATCCAAAAATGTAACGTTGCAGGTAAACCGGTTATCACAGCTACACAAATGTTGGATTCCATGCAACGTAACCCGCGTCCAACACGTGCGGAAGCAAGTGACGTGGCGAATGCAATCTTCGATGGTACGGACGCAATCATGTTGTCTGGTGAGACAGCTGCGGGTAAATACCCGGTTGAATCTGTTCTGACGATGTCCCGTATTGCTGAAAAAGCAGAATCTGCTCTGCCATACCAAGAGTTGTACCTGAAACAACGTGTTGCTCAACAAACAACAGTTACAGAAGCAATCAGCCAATCGGTTGCTCTCCAAGCTCAAGATTTGAACGCAAAAGCGATCATTACTTCGACTGAATCAGGACATACTGCACGCATGATTTCCAAGTATCGTCCAGAATCTCCAATCATCGCTGTGACTACGGAAGACAGAACTTCCCGTCGTTTGGCTCTGGCTTGGGGTGTAACTCCTGTCAAAGGAAGACTGGTTGATTCCACGGATGCTTTGTTCGAAAATGCAATTGAAGGCGGCGTAAAATCCGGACTTGTTAAAGAAGGAGACCTGGTTGTGATCACAGCAGGTGTACCTTTGGGGCGTTCCGGTTCTACCAACCTGATTAAAGTAAGCCAAATTCCAAACAACGCTTAATAGCGTCTTGGATGGAGAAGCAACAGGAAAGAAGCAATGGGGCTTTATTGTCCCGTTGCTTTTTTTCCATCTTATTGACACTTTACAACGAAGTAACACGTATGAATGATAGAACGAAGGAGGCCGATAACGTGCGAGAACAGAGCAATGGTAGCTGGTATGCGGCACGTCTTCGTGTACGCTATCAAGAAAGTGACCAGATGGGCGTGGTTTACCACGCGAACTATTTGAATTGGTTTGAAATCGGTCGAACTGAGATGATTCGCCAAATGGGGTATACATATCGTAAAATGGAGGAACAGGGGTTACTGCTTCCCGTAACCGGACTGGATGTGAAGTATCACAAGCCTGCCCGATATGATGATGAGATTATCATTTTCACCCGTATTGCTGCATTTAGTGGTCTGCGACTGAATTATGAGTATGACGTAAGACGCATGTCTGAAGAACCTGATGAGCATATGGCGATTGGAGAACGGGTATGGTTAGCTGATGAATCACTTCCCGGTGAACGCCTAGTTACAGGTTCTACCCAGCATGTATGGGTGAATGGGGACTGGAAGCCAGTTCGGCTGGATAAGGCAGCCTCTGAGCTATACAGCGCGCTTGAAAAGGTGTGGCTTTTGGGAAAGGGGTAATACGTCAATGCGAAAATGGATGTGGGCTTTACTCTTAATCATTCCGGTGATTGAATTATTTGGTTTTATTCTGATGAGTGACTGGATCGGAGCCGGAAAGACATTGCTTCTCATGATTCTCACGTCCTTGATTGGTATAGCAATGTTGCAGTTTGAAGGGCGAAAAGTACTTGTGGACGCCAAATCCGAGATGGAGCGTGGCAAGGTACCTGGAAGAAAAATGGTCGATGGTCTTTTTATTTTTGTCGGTGGTTTCCTGCTCTTGATTCCAGGTTTTGTAACGGATCTGATCGGGTTTACACTAATATTTCCATTAACACGTCCGGTTTACCGTCTGTTCTTCCTGGGGTGGCTGGAGAAAAAAATGAAAAGTGGAAAAATTACGTTTTATCGTCGTCCGAAATGAAGCACCAGTTGTTATGCATAATGGAAAAGGCTCCGCTCAGCAGATAATTTCTGTTGAACGAAGCCTTTTCTATTTTTCCTGTGTCATAAGATGATGCCTCATCGGACACGTCCGTTGATGATATACGTTCTGAGGTCGCGTAATACGTTAGCCCGATTGAACGCATCGAGAATCACGAGACTGACAGGGCCAATGATCAAGCCCAGAACACCGAACAACTTCAAACCCACAAACATGCCAACCAGCGTGGCGAGTGGGTCGAGCCCAACACTGCTTGCAAGTACCTTTGGTTCAATAATCTGACGAGCGATCAGTAAGATCAGATAGATAATACTAATGCCAATACCCAGATACAGGTCCCCATTCATAAAGAGGTATGCTGCCCAAGGTACCATGACAAGGCCAACACCCAGATACGGAAGCAGATCGACCAAACCAATCATCAGAGCGATGGTGAAGGCTGAATTGACTTGCAATATAAGCAGCCCAATCATGACGAATAGTGCTGTAATCGAGATCATGATCAATTGTGCTCTTGCGTAACCGAACAGTGCCTTCTTAAGGTCAGTCCATATATCGGAGATCGGCTTGCGAATGGAAGAGGGTACCCATCCCGATACGGTGATGTTGTGCCTGGTCCAACTTTTGCTAATGAAGAATGTAGACAACAGAACAACGATTAATACCGCGCCCATGTTCGGCAGGGAAGTCAGCAGACTCAGAATCATGTTGAAAAATCCGGTGACCAGATCTGTGACGGCTGTACCCACCGTCTCAGTTGTTTTACTAATATTGCTGTTGATGGTTTCCTGGTAGTTAGGATTTTCCTTGTAAAATTCATTGATCTGCGCAGTCAAACTTTGAATGGTGTCATTCTGGGTCCAGCGCACAAACGTGTCCTTGATCTCATCAACATGAAGATCAAAGCTTGTCGTAAGTGAAATGACTTCTTTTACCATGCGGGTAATCGCCGCAGACAGTACTACCGCAATGGCTCCAAAATAAAGGATCAATGAAAGAGTCACAGCCAGCCAGCGGGGGAATCGTGCTCGATGCTGAAGCAGTTTCACTAAAGGATTCATGGCATAGGCGATAATCCAGGCAATCGCAAAAGGGTACAAAAGCGGGAACAGCAAGTATATGGCAACGGCGATCAGAACGGCCGCAATGATAACCCATAAGCCGCGGAGCAGGCGTTTCATTATTATTCTATCCAAGCATCAACTCTCCTTATTTCAATTAAGCCGACCTATGTATGATCCATAAAGCAGTATTAGAAATAGATGGCTATCTTAATTAATATAGAGCATTTACAAGGTTTTGAAACGCCGGGATGTTACCAGATCTTGTTCAAAAGCGGAGTTTTTGAACAAGATCTGCGGGGATTCTTTCTTTTGCCTAGAGTATGCCTTAGTATTACAGAATATAGCAATAGAAAGTTCTTCATACGACAGGATTGGTTAAAAAACATTAAATGTCAACCTTGTTTTTGTAAAGGCTTTCAAAAATGCTTTATCGGTCCGATAAAGAAGTTTGATGTGCGAATGAACTCTCATCGTGTTCACATAAACGACAAAATCCAGTATGATGTTATAAGTAAATACCGATTGACAGATAGGAAAACCTTAGTTTGAAATATTTGTTAATTTTAAAATGAAAATGTTTACAAAAAGAGAATAGGTGCACTTTGGCACTTATATGCACTCTGGAATGGTTCCTGATTTCGCTTATTAAAGGAGAGATGTAATATGACAGCTACCAAAGGTCTGGAAGGCATCGTTGCAACAACCTCTTCGATCAGTTCTATTGTAGACGGTGTGCTCACATACCGTGGTTACGATATCGACGATTTGGCTGAACATGCCAGCTTTGAAGAAGTTGCCTATTTGTTGTGGTTTGGTAAATTGCCAACAACGGATGAACTGAAATCCCTTCGTAAAAGCCTGAGCGATTACGCGCCGATTCCGAGCGAGTTGATTGCACAAATCCAATTGTATCCGAAAAACGTCAGCACCATGGCAGCACTTCGTTCCGCTGTCTCTGCACTTGCACTGTACGACGAGCAAGCGGATGAGATGACAACGGAAGCGAATGAGAACAAAGCGGTTAAGTTGCAAGCACAGTTGCCAACGATTGTGGCAGCCATCGCCCGTATCCGTCAGGGTAAAGAACCTGTGGCTCCAAAAGAAGGCGCTTCCATCGCAGAGAACTTTTTATATATGATGACTGGTGAAGAACCATCCGAGACCGCAGTGAAAGCATTGGATCAAGCCCTTGTCCTGCATGCGGATCACGAGTTGAACGCTTCGACATTTGCAGCCCGTGTAACGGTTGCGACGCTGTCGGACATCTATTCTGGTGTAACTTCCGCCATTGGCGCACTGAAGGGACCACTGCATGGCGGTGCTAACGAAGCCGTTATGAAAATGTTGAATGAGATTGGTACACCTGATCGACTTGAAGCGGCAATTCAGGAAAAGCTGAATAATCGTGAAAAAATCATGGGCTTTGGACATCGGGTGTACAAAAACGGTGATCCACGTGCCAAACATCTACAGAAGATGTCCAAGGAACTTGGCGAGATGAACAATGATACGCGCCTGTATGATATGTCTGTGAAGATCGAGGAACTGGTAACAGGACAAAAAGGACTGAAGCCTAACGTAGACTTCTATTCTGCTTCTGTATATACCCAACTGGAGATCGAACAGGAATTGTTCACTCCAATCTTTGCGATCAGCCGGGTGTCTGGATGGACTGCGCATATTTTGGAACAGCTTGCGGACAATCGCATCATTCGTCCACGTGCGGAGTACACTGGCCCTACAGAACAGAAATACGTTTCTATTGAACTTCGCTAATAGCCGCAAAAACAGTATAATAATATAGACGGGGTGAAGGGTTGGAAAGCAGAGGCTTTACTGGCTTAGGCTCTCAGGACCCTTCTCTCAACAAGACTAGTGGTATGATGAATACTGCATATACGAAACCTAGGAGGAATTTTAACTATGAAATTAGAAAAATTTGCTCACCCAACTGAAGGCGAAAAAATCCAAATTGATAATGGTACACTTCAAGTACCTAGTAATCCAATCATTCCATTTATCGAAGGTGACGGTACAGGCCGTGATATCTGGAAAGCTTCCAAACGTGTATTGGATGCAGCTGTTGAAAAAGCTTATGATGGCAACAAAAAAATCGCATGGTATGAAGTGTTTGCTGGACAAAAAGCATTCGATACATACGGTGAGTGGTTGCCGAATGATACACTGGAAGCCATTCGTGAGTATATCGTAGCGATCAAAGGACCATTGACTACGCCAATCGGTGGCGGTATTCGTTCCCTGAACGTAGCCCTGCGTCAAGAGCTTGACCTGTACACATGCTTGCGTCCTGTTCGTTATTTCGACGGTGTACCTTCTCCGGTTAAACGTCCTGAGCTGGTAGACATGGTCATTTTCCGTGAGAATACGGAAGATATCTATGCAGGAATCGAGTATGCTGAAGGTTCTGAAGAAGTGAAAAAAGTGATCCAGTTCCTGCAACAAGAGATGGGTGCTAACAAAATCCGTTTCCCTGAGACTTCCGGTATTGGTATCAAACCAGTTTCTTCCGAAGGTTCGAAACGTCTGGTACGTGCAGCAGTGCAGTATGCAATTGACCATAACCGTAAGACGGTTACACTGGTACACAAAGGTAATATCATGAAATTCACCGAAGGTGCCTTCAAAAACTGGGGATATGAAGTGGCTGAAGAAGAGTTCGCTGACAAAGTATTCACATGGGCACAATATGACATCATCAAAGAAAACGAAGGTACAGATGCAGCGAATGCAGCACAAAAAGCTGCTGAAGATGCTGGTAAAATCATCGTAAAAGATGCGATTGCCGATATCGCTCTGCAACAAGTATTGACTCGTCCAGGCGAATTTGATGTTATCGCAACATTGAATCTGAACGGTGACTATCTGTCCGATGCACTTGCAGCGCAAGTTGGCGGAATTGGTATCGCTCCTGGAGCGAACATCAACTACGTAACAGGACATGCTATCTTCGAAGCAACTCATGGTACTGCACCTAAATACGCGGACAAAGATGTCGTGAACCCTGGTTCCGTTATTCTGTCCGGAGTAATGTTGCTTGAGCACTTGGGATGGCAAGAAGCAGCTAACCTGATCTACAAAGGTATGGAAACATCCATTAACAATAAAACAGTAACGTATGACTTTGCACGTCTGATGGACGGCGCTACTGAAGTGAAATGTTCTGAATTCGCGGATCAAATCATTAAAAACCTGTAAGGGGAGATGTGAATCTTGACTATTCAGCGCAAAAAAATCACAGTAGTCGGCGCCGGTTTTACCGGTGCTACGACCGCATTAATGCTTGCCCAAAAAGAACTCGGGGATGTTGTGCTGGTTGATATTCCTCAACTGGAGAACCCGACGAAGGGGAAAGCACTCGATATGATGGAAGCAAGTCCTGTTCAAGGATTTGACAGTCATATCGTGGGTACTTCCAACTACGAAGATACTGCAGGTTCTGAGATTGTAATCATCACCGCTGGTATCGCCCGTAAACCGGGTATGAGCCGCGACGATCTGGTCAATACGAATGCGGGTATCGTGAAGTCCGTTTGTGAAAATGTGAAAAAATATTGCCCTGATTCCATCGTCATTATTCTAAGCAACCCGGTGGATGCGATGACTTATGCAGCTTATCAGACCCTTGGTTTTCCTAAAAACCGTGTTATCGGTCAGTCAGGTGTTCTGGATACAGCACGTTATTGTACCTTCATTGCGCAAGAGTTGAACGTATCTGTTGAAGATGTTCGTGGATTCGTTCTTGGCGGTCACGGAGACGATATGGTGCCTCTCGTTCGTTATTCGAGCGTGGGAGGCATTCCGATCGATACGCTGATTCCGGCTGACCGGATCGAATCCATCGTGCAGCGCACACGTGTAGGCGGTGGTGAGATTGTGAACCTGTTGGGTAACGGCAGTGCATATTACGCACCAGCGGCTTCACTTGTTCAGATGACCGAAGCGATTTTGAAGGACAAGAAACGTATCATTCCAGTGATCGCTTATCTTGAAGGTGAATATGGCTATAATGATCTGTTCCTCGGTGTACCAACCATTCTGGGTGGTAACGGCATTGAGAAAATATTCGAACTTGAACTGACAACGGAAGAAAAAGCAGGGTTGGATAAATCGGCTGATTCGGTTCGCAACGTCATTTCGGTAGTAAACCTGTAAGTTTGAAAACTTTTTGAACAGAAGCTAAAAGAAAACCTCCGGTAAACCCGGAGGTTTTCTTTTCTTTGGATAAGTTCCCCAGTATAATGGGATGTGATGTATAGCACACCGAAAATGTTGAGGAGGATGAAAATTTTGACAATGATTATGTATTTGCTCCATATTGTTGGAGCACTGGCGATGGGATTCTATTTGATTCTGCCATTTGTGGTCGGTAAAATCCGTACCTTGAATGCTGCAGCACAAGAGGGAGCCTTTGCATCGCTTCGTTCTTTGAACAAAGTCGCGCAGTATGGACTTGTAATCCAACTTCTCACTGGTGGTTACCTGATGACAAAAGGTGAATATTCTCATGTCTGGATGGCTGTTGTTGTTGTTCTGCTCTTGGCTATTGCGGCTATTGGAGGAATTATGGGTAAACCGCTGCGACTCGCTGCTGAAGGTGTGAAGAACAAGCGTGATGTGGGCCCTGAGCAAAGCAAAATCCGTATGTTCAGTACACTTCTGGCTGTATTCTTGCTAATCATGGTGTACCTGATGGTGAATAATCAGGTGATCTAAGTGCGTTGTGGACGATTAATCCATCCTACGAAGATGTATTGTTAGTTGTTGGTTAAGCGTTTGCAGACGTAATTAGGACAAGCCGGATGATATGTAAGATGGTGTTCCGTTGAAACAATTAAAAAATAGACAGCCTCAGTGGCTGTCTATTTTTTTATTACCGAGATCAGTGTATTTGAACTGGAACTAGAGGGATCACTACCCTTCATAACAGCATGCATATTCCATCAGACACGGTCTACATTGGTTAGGTTGTACTCACAGTATACGCACGCACTGCATTTCGACCGTTGCGCTTGGATTCGTACAAGGCAGTATCAGCGTCGCGTAACAAGGACTCCAGCGAATCTGACCCTCCATTGTACTGGGCAATACCAAAGCTTGAGGTCAGTGTAATAGGCACTCCCTTAACATCCAGGGGGTCATTCAATAAGGCAACTCTCAGTTGTTCGGCAAGTTTCTCGGCTTCCTGAAGCGAGGTATTCGGAAGAGCGATGACAAACTCTTCGCCTCCATAACGGGCAAACAACATCTCAGGGCTTAAATATCGATTACAGACAGAGACCACATGAATGATGGCCTGATCGCCAACATCATGCCCGTACGTATCGTTGATGCGTTTAAAGTAATCAATATCAAATAAAATAAATGAGACAGGTTGCGGATTAAGCTGAGCTTCACTCAAAATCTCCCGGCCTCTATACAAAAATTGAGTGCGGTTATAGATTTTGGTCAGACCATCGAAATAAGCCAGTTGTTTCAGCTGTTCTTGCAAGAAGCGTTGTTCCGTTATATCGATTAACATAATTAGACTGCCCACAGTCTGTGCGTCCTTGTTATACACGTAAGATGTCCTGACCTGATAACAGACGGTCTCTCCATTTAACTGCCAGTACAGATCAGTTTGCAATCCTTCTCTTCCGTATTCAACGGGAAACGTCTTTCCAGCAAGATTAAGCCAGATATCATCCAAGGGTTGGCCAATCATGGTTGTATTAAGCTCTGGTAACATGTCACGCAGAGATCGGTTGTAATCGACCAGTCGATTGAAACTATCGAGTACAATAACACCTTCACGCATGCTCTCGAAAATACTGTCTTTGGCGATGGGTACGATGGTCAGTAGACGTGAGGATAGAATCGCCCAGATATACATAGCAGACGTGATACACATGAGTACGGGTACGGGGTCCATCCCGCCGGGGGTCACACCAAGCAAATACAGAAAAGCTGCGACCATAGGAATAATCTGTGAAGTAATGAGAGTGAGTAATTGACGACGATACATCTTCTTGGTATGTCTCCATTGTCCGATCAGAATGAGGCAGGCACATAACAGACAGGAGAAGGTGAATGCACCGTGTACAACATACCATTGACCCACTGCGATATCCATCAGAGGAACGGGACTATCTTCTCTTAGCCAAACTTTTTTATAAAATAGATGATGAAAGTCATTGGTTGCAACCATAGCCAGTGTAATGGAAGGGATTACAAACAGCGCGGCAGTTACCTTTTTGGATAATGTTTTTCCTGTGTACTTTATCATCAACATGAGGCCAAGAGATGCGGAGAAGGGCATGCCTATATACTCTACGGTGGTCCAAAACTTCATCTGTTCCAGCGTGTTGCTGGCCAGCTCAATTGCATAACCAAAAGTGTATATGGAGAGTGCTGCTGTGTAGAGAATGAATATTTTGGAACTGGGGATCTCGGATCTTCTGAAATAGGTATATAAACACAAAAAGACATTCAGCACGGCTGAAGTAGCTACGAGTGTTATATATGTATTAATATGCGATTCCATTGTCAGGTCTCCATGTTAGGTTAGAATGATTAAACCAATAAAAATGAGAGTTAAAGCACATCAGTATACTGTACATTGTACATCAGTCCATGCAGCATAGGAATACACTTTGTATCATGAAACAGTCTAATTTCGAATAAATTTCGAATTTTGGCAAAACAGGCATTGAAACAAATAGGTTGTTTGATATCCAAAGAGAGTGGTAAATAACGATTAGAGACAGCACGCTGAGGCTTGAGTTGCTGTTGATCACAGAAGAATAATCTGGACTGTTACTGCCATCCTACAGAATGAGACTTTTTTCAGAGAACGAAAGACAAGGAAGTGTGCAGTTATGTCCAAGTCTTCTGTAATCCAAATATGTTCACATTTTGAGAGGAGAATGTTAGATGTCAACTACACCGCAAAATCAAAAAACAATGCCAGCACAGCATCAGGATCAACGCCCCGGAATCGAATCAGAGATGCATCCCAGACCGGAATTTGAGAAGCCTGAATACAAGGCAGCAGGTAAACTGACGGGTAAGGTGGCGCTTATTACAGGGGGTGACAGCGGAATTGGACGTGCTGTTGCTGTTACGTATGCCAAGGAAGGCGCGGATGTCGCCATTGTATACCTGAGCGAGCACGAAGATGCCAAGGAAACGAAGCGTCAAGTTGAACAAGAAGGGCGCAAGTGCATCTTGATTGCAGGTGATATTGGTGATGATGCCTTTGCGAAGAAGTCGGTTCAGCAGACAGTGAATGAACTGGGCAAACTGGACATTGTTGTGAATAACGCAGCAGAACAGCATCCACAGCAGAATCTGGAGGATATTACGCCAGAACAGCTGGAGCGTACATTCCGTACCAATATCTTTGGCATGTTCTATGTGACACAAGCAGCTCTTCCACATCTAAAGCAGGGCAGTACGATAATTAATACAACCTCCATCACAGCCTATCGCGGCAGCCCGACACTGCTTGATTATTCGTCTACCAAAGGAGCAATCACTTCGTTCACTCGTTCGCTGTCGATGAATGTGATTGAGAAGGGAATTCGTGTTAATGCCGTTGCGCCAGGGCCGATCTGGACACCACTCATTCCATCCACATTTGATGAGAAAAAAGTAAGTGAGTTCGGCGCAACGCAGCCAATGAAGCGGCCAGGACAACCGGATGAACTGGCTCCCGCCTATGTATATCTAGCTTCTGATGATTCTTCGTATGTGAGCGGACAGGTGATACATGTAAATGGCGGCGAAGTGGTGAACGGATAATACGTAAAGAATGTTTAGACTCAGGATAGGATTGATGATATAGAGAGGCGCATCGCTTTCAGCATGGCTGAGCGGTGCGCCTTTTTGATATCAGGTGAATATGTATGTCAAAGATGCGGTTTAGCACCTGTTTACAAAATTCAGCATCTCTGTTGATACAACTATGATATTTTATTATTAGCCTTGTCTGACTGCAGTCGAATAGCGTATTGCACAGTACTGACTGAAAAGATTGGGAGTCCCCTAATCTGTGATATGATAGATTGAGCATTAATACTCGGAGGGACAAGTCATATGAAAATGAGCAAACAGAATGCAGCACATTATATATGGGGTGCACAGTGCGATGGTTGGCACCTTGTTCAAAACGAAAAATTGAGCATCATTCATGAGCGAATGCCTGCAGGAACGGCTGAAATACGACATTATCATTCGGTAAGCCGTCAGTTTTTTTTCATCCTCAGCGGTGAAGCGTGTATGGAACTTAATGGAGAGACGTTTGTGCTGGAAACCCATGAAGGAATAGAGATTGCACCCGGAATGCCACATCAGATGATGAATCGGAGCAACGAGGAAGTTGAGTTTCTCGTAATTTCCAATCCAGGTACCCGTGGGGACCGAATTGAACTGGATTCAATGTAGAGCAATTCATAAGATATTAATCTGATCATAAAGGAAGAGATAGATGAGACCGTTCCGAATTCGCCTTGCCATCATTATGATGGTGCTAATCGGCGTATCCGTCATTGTGGCTGGATATACGATGGGCAGAGTGTTTAAGACTACGCATATAGCCGCATTGGAGCAAACCATGGTGCGCGAGATTAATTTGCTCAAAGCAACTTTTCCATTCCATGATGCAAGTGATCCAACCTCGGAAGCCACACGAAAGTATTATTCAGATCGGGCGTTGGAACTGGATCGTCTGACGGATTCCCGGGTAACCTTCATCAATAAAGACGGCATGGTCATCGGGGATTCCGAGAGTGATCCGGCATCCATGGATAATCACTTGAACCGTGAGGAGATTAAGGGTGCCGTCGGAGATGGGTACGGGCAATCCATACGTTACAGTGAGACATTGGGACAAGACATGCTGTATGTAGCACTACCTGTGAATTCGGATCAAAGTGACATGATTGAAATCCCTAGCGGCAAATTTGATGGCTACATTCGTCTATCCATGAGTCTACAGGCTGTGGATCAAGGGCTTCAGCGTGGTTGGATGATTATGTTTGCTGCACTTGGACTATTGTTCCTAATTGTCGCGTTTGTCAGTTATCGGGTTGCACGCGGATTAACCTCCCCGATTGAGCATATTACAAAAGTGGCCCATCGGATCACCAAACTGGAATACGATGCCAGAGTTGATGTAACGCGTAGAGATGAGATCGGACAACTGGGGCTTGCCATAAACGGAATGGCAGACAGCTTGCAGTCCCAGCTGAAGACGATTCGTGACAATGAAGCGTTGTTACAGAGTGTCCTCGCGAACATGACCGGAGGAATTGTCATGATCGACGCAGGGCAATCCATTGCACTGGTCAATCGGGAAGCGGAGCGTATGCTTGGTATTCAGGCAGGAAAGGTTACGAGTAAGCCTTATACTGAATTGAAAAGACACTACGAATTAACACGTACCATCGAAGAGAGTGTTGCACTGAAAGAACGGATGCATGAAGAAGTGAGTGTGTTCAACCCGGAGGAAAAACTGATCCGTATTGATGGAGTACCGATGTCTGAAGATGATGGTGGGTATCGGGGCATGTTGTTCCTGTTGCAGGACGTGACGGCGATTCGCCGATTGGAGTCAATGCGCAGTGAGTTTGTTGCAAATGTCTCTCATGAGCTCAAGACACCAGTTGCTGCAGTCAAAGGGTTTGCCGAAACGCTGCTTAGCGGCGGGGTACAGGATAAGGAGACAGAGAGATCATTCCTGAAAATCATCTATGATGAAGGAGATCGACTTAACCGATTAATCGGGGATATTCTGGAGTTATCCAAAATTGAATCGAAACGCGCACCGCTGCAATGCTCACCTGTTCATGTACACTCTTTCTTCGAAATGGTGCTGGGCACCTTGTCCAAGGTGGCGGAGAAAAAGCAGATTCGTCTGGAAATGCATGTTCCGGAGGAACTGTACATTGAAGCAGATGAGGATAAGATGAAGCAGATATTCATCAATCTGTTATCGAACGGCATCAACTATACCCCCGATGGTGGACGAGTGAAGTTACAGGTGACGATGGATAACGATGATGAAGTCATCTTTGCGGTGTCAGATACAGGAATTGGCATACCGAAAAAAGATTTGCCGCGAATCTTCGAACGGTTCTATCGCGTTGATAAAGGCAGATCCCGTAATTCAGGAGGCACAGGCCTTGGACTTTCCATCGTTAAACATCTGGTGGAACTGCATCATGGCAAATTGTCTGTAGAGAGTGAACTGGGCATGGGGACAACGTTCCGTGTGATCCTTCCATTCATTCAAGACGAAGAGATGTAGGCGTCTGGTATCAAAATGTAAAAAGTGTGTATTGTTTTACACCGCGTTAACAAATTAGTGCTATGATAGAAAAAGTGTTGTGGCAACAGACAACCTATGAAGAGAGAAGGGGTATCATGGCACAGCGTTTGCTAGTTATTGAAGATGAACCTACATTATCAAGATTACTCACGTATAACCTGACACAGGAAGGTTATGACGTTACGGCAGAGGATCACGGATCTGCAGGATATGATCGGGCCTTGTCCCAGGAATTTGATCTCATTTTGCTGGATTTGATGCTTCCGGGCATGAATGGTCTGGACATTCTGAGCAAGTTAAGAATACAGGGTGTTAGTACACCTGTTATCATTCTGACGGCCAAGAACGGTGAAGCCGAGGTTGTACAGGGACTGAAATCAGGTGCCGATGATTATATTACCAAACCGTTTGGTGTGTCTGAGCTATTAGCCCGAGTGGATGCGGTATTAAGACGTTATTCCAATGGTGAAGATTTACCACAGCTTGAGGACAAGGATGGCTCACGAATTATTCTGGGAGAGCTGGAGATTTATCCTCTGAAATATGAAGTGACATTGGGTGGACAATCCATCAGTCTGCGTCCAAAAGAGTTCGAAGTACTTCTATATTTGGCCAAAAAGCCGGGTGTGGTACTGACAAGGGATGATCTGATGAACGCTGTGTGGGGCTTCGATTATATCGGAGGTCAACGAACCGTGGATGTTCATGTCAGCTCATTACGTAAAAAGCTGGAGCTGGACCCGGAATCGGTTCACATTGATTCCATTCGTGGTGTAGGTTATAAATTGGTTGTCAAAAGAAAAACTCCCCATCATTCAAGTTAGCAATGATCGGGGAGTTTTATTTTACGTTCATTTAACATAAAGGAAGATTTTACTTTACGTAGAGGGAGTAGCATGGACTTATATTAGTGATACTTTGTACCTATACCTCCCACCTCAAGACGGAGCTAATACGTAAAGGAGATTGCGCATTTATGCCCATGTTGCTCGAAGTGAAACCCGACCAGCCTCATGTTGTTTTACATAATGAAGAATTAACGACACCCATAATGGAGCAAACTGAAGTAGCAATAGTTGCTGAAGAGTCTGTAATCCATTTGCATGACTATTATCGTCAGGTTCCTGTCGCGGGGGTCCATACGACCTGCGGAGAAGCAGCGACGATGATGAATCAGGATCAGGAGCACCCATGTATTGTATTGTGTGATGAGCAGATGAAACCTACTGGATTGTTAATGCGAGAGACGTTATATCGGATGTTAAATGGCCGTTTTGCCGCAGATCTATTCTACCGTAAGCCGGTCATACAAGTAGTGAATACATCTCCGGTTATAGCAGATATTCATATGGAAGCCGCAACGATTATTGATATCGCACTTGGACGGAATGAACAGCATTTCTACGATTGTCTGCTGGTTACGGAACAAGACAGACTGCTTGGTGTGCTGACGATGCGTGATGTGATGTCCCTCTCCCGCAGGCTGCAACAGGCTTCATCGGCAGAGCGTGTGCGTACGGTAACCGAGAGCAGACAGGAGATATCGAGAATCAACGATGCGGTCACCAAGCTGGTGCATGCAGCGAATCAGACTGTACATGAAGCACGTGAGATCATGGCATTGTCTAAGCATGGGGAAGAGAGTTTGAAGGACGTTGATGCTTCCTATAACCGGGTACATCAGCATATGGAGAGTCAAGGTCAACATGCAGATCACATGCTGAATTCGATCAAAACAGGCTCAGGCATGGCACAATCCATTCGCTCCCTGGCAGATCAAAGTGGCCTCCTCGCCCTGAATGCTTCCATTGAAGCAGCTCATGCTGGAGAATATGGAAGAGGTTTTCAGATTGTTGCAGGGGAGATTCGAGCGCTCGCGAAACAGACCCGTGAGGTTGCGGGCAACATGTCTTCATTGCTAGAGAATATTGGTGGATTGACCCTTCAGACTGTTGAACTGGTTAAGGAAAGCGGAGCGGAGATTGACGACAGTTCGGTGCATGTCACTGCAGGGGGAGCAACGTTCCGACAACTGAACAGTGCAGTGAGAGATTTGTCTCGTATAGCAGAAGAGATCGCCATGGAAGGTGGGAAAGCTGGAGAAGTTGCAGAGCACATTCGTACGAAGCTGGATGAGATGGTTTCGAATAGTGAGTAAACTATAAGGTAGTCATTAAGGCAGGCATCAGCAATCAGATTGATCCATTAAGCAGATCATGAAGGTTAAGGATGTCTTTTTTACATTCCGTTAACATGAAAGTGATACTGTTTTTACAATGAAAGGGTAGGATATTAAAGATGGCCGAGCAGCGATGAAAGATTATCAGTATCGGTCTCAACGTAAAGGGAGTTTCCGTGTCCCTGCAGCGAAGGAGAAGTGAACATCCATGAAGGACCTCATTCACATTGAAAATCTTAATTTATATTATGATACGCATCACGCGCTTAAAAATATATCGATGGATCTGCCGGAAAAAACCGTTACTGCGTTCATCGGGCCGTCAGGTTGTGGTAAATCGACATTGCTTCGCACGTTAAACCGGATGAATGACATGATTCCGGGTGTTCGTGTGGAAGGACAGGTTATGCTGGATGGCTCTGACATTTACAGTAATGAGATTGAAGTGGAGACACTGCGCAAACGAGTTGGCATGGTGTTCCAACAACCGAATCCTTTTCCAAAATCCATATACGATAACGTGGCTTATGGACCGCGCTTGCACGGGGTAACCCAAAAGGCTGAACTGGATCAGTTGGTGGAACAGAGTCTTGTCCATGCTGCCCTATGGGATGAAGTGAAGGATGTATTGAAAAAGTCGGCACTTAGTCTGTCTGGCGGACAACAACAGCGTCTCTGTATTGCACGGGCGCTGGCTGTACAGCCAGACGTTCTGCTGATGGATGAAGCAACGTCTGCCCTCGACCCGATCTCCACATTGAAGATTGAGGAACTGGTGAAGGAATTGCATCACAAGTACACGATCGTTATGGTTACCCACAATATGCACCAGGCGGCACGGGTATCTGGACGCACGGTATTTTTCCTGAATGGTGAAGTGGTGGAGGCAGCTGATACGGAGACGTTATTCTCCACACCGCAAGATTCCCGGACCGAGGATTATATATCTGGAAGGTTCGGTTAAGCGAGCTGAATTGGAATGATCCCGGCATACCCGGAGATGATGGATAAGGAGGACATGAAATCTATGATTCGCAGAAAAGAATTTGATCAGGAGCTTGAAGAGCTGCGTACCTTGCTCCAACAAATGGGTGAACATGTAGGAGCAGCATTGGATGGTGCTATTGAGAGTTTACAAACGATGAACGCGGAGAAAGCTCAGGTCATCATCAAGAATGATGCGAATCTGAATGCCCTTGAAGACAAAATTATGGAACTTGGCTCCAAACTGATCATCACACAACAGCCGGTGGCAAAGGATCTCAGACGTATTATCGTGGCATTCAAAATCTCCAGTGATCTGGAGCGTATGGGAGATCTTGCGCTCGACGTGGCGAAGGTGACACTCCGGATGGATGGACAGAAATTGATTAAACCGCTGGTGGATATCCCGCAAATGGCAGAAATCGTGAAATCCATGGTCGATGAATCCATCGAATCTTTCCTGAAAGAAAACACAGACCTGGCCTATAAAATGGCTCAAACGGACGATCAGGTCGATCAACTGTACAGCCACATGATCAGTGATCTCTACACGTTAATGACAGAGCATCCGAATCAGGCTTCTCAGGCTATGTTGCTGATGATGGTTGGGCGTTACATTGAACGTATTGGTGATCATGCAACCAACATTGGTGAGAGCACGGTATACCTGGTGACAGGTAAACGCCCGGATCTGAATCAATAGAAGAGTATTGCTTTGGAATTGGGGAATCAGTACTGATTAAGTAATGCAATCATATGAATGGAAAAGGACTTTCTCTCAGGTAGGCTGTGTACAGCTGTCTGCGGAGAAGGTTCTTTTTTTTGCAATTAAAAATGAAGTGAAAAGAGGCTATTCTTTTTGATGTGACAGGTGGGTATGGTATCATGAGAGTAGATGTAATTTGAAGAGGTTGACCATATAATACGCGAGGTGCTGGAATGGACAAGTTTATTCTCATAGATGGAAATAGCATTATTTACAGGGCGTTTTTTGCAATGCCGCCTCTGACCAACTCGAAAGGTCTGCATACCAATGCGGTATATGGCTTCACCACGATGCTGCTGAGACTTCTTGAAGAGCATAAGCCTACACATGTCATGGTTGCATTTGATGCAGGCAAAATCACGTTCCGCCACGAAGGGTACCAGGAATACAAGGGTGGACGGGAGAAAACACCACCAGAGTTGTCAGAGCAATTCCCTTTGCTCAAAGAACTGCTGAAAGGACTTGGCATCGCTCAGTTTGAGCTGGCTGGATTCGAAGCGGATGACATCATCGGAACGTTAACTAAACGCGCAGATGAAGCGGGCAGACAGGTGCTCGTTGTATCGGGTGACAAAGATATGCTGCAGCTTGCTTCCGAACATGTACATATCGGGCTGACGCGTAAAGGGGTAACCGATATTGAACTGTATGATCCTGCTCAGATTAAAGAGCGTTATGGTCTGACGCCGCTGCAAATCATTGATCTCAAAGGTCTGATGGGCGATACGTCCGATAATATTCCGGGTATTCCCGGGGTTGGAGAGAAGACAGCGTTAAAGCTGCTGCACCAGTTCGGATCGGTAGAAGATGTGCTGAACGGCACAAGTGAGCTGAAGGGCAAAATGAAAGAAAAGATCGAGGCCCATGCCGAAGATGCCCGGATGAGCAAACAACTCGCGACGATTCACCGGGAAGTTCCGCTGGAGCAGACGTGGGAGGATATGCAATTCGCGGGATTAAAAGAAGAACATGCTGGCCCTGCATTGGCGAAGCTGGAATTCAAATCCTTGCTCGAACGCCTGTCGTTCAGTGGCAGCATCGGTTCTGAACAGGAAGCGGTCCCTGCTGCCGAAGTTGAATCCTCCATTGCAACAGAGGACAACATCAGTGAGCTGTTCAGTTCCCTCGATTCCATTGATGTCCTCCACGTGGAGACACATGGGGATAACCCGCACCAAGCGAAATTGATTGGACTTGCTGTAGGTTCCGCTGGAACGTATACGTTCATATCTCCCGAATTGCTTCATTCCGAGGCTGCGGCTCCAGTGCGGGCATGGCTTGGTGATTCAGAGCAACCAAAGCGCGGTTATGATCTTCATCGTGTGGACCTGGCCCTGCATGCACATGGCATTGAATTCGCTGGTGCGTCATTTGATGTACAACTGGCAGCGTATTTGCTTGATCCAACGGAATCCAATCAGACGATTAGTGGACTCACGACCAAGTATGGTCTGCCGTCGCTCGTAGAGGATGACACGGTTATGGGGAAAGGCGCTAAGTACAAGGTACCGGAAGTGGAGATCTTGGGTGATTTCCTGTGCCGCAAAGCTGCCGCAGTAGCAGCCATTATTCCACTTCAGGAGCAGGTGTTGGAAACCGATGAGATGAATTCGCTGTTCCATGAACTGGAGATGCCGTTGTCACGCATATTGGCGGACATGGAGAAACAGGGCATCAAGGCCAATACAGCCGATCTACAGGCTTTGGGCAGTGAGTTTGAAGAACAGATCAGCAGGTTGATGGCTGAGATCTACAAGCTGTCAGGAACGGAATTTAATCTGAATTCACCAAAGCAACTGGGTGAGATTTTGTTTGATAGATTGGGCTTGCCAGTGGTGAAGAAAACAAAAACGGGTTATTCCACAGATGCGGAAGTATTGGAGAAATTGGCTCCTTATAATGATGTGGTCAAGCATATTCTGCAATATCGTCAGCTTGCCAAGCTGCAATCCACTTATGTGGAAGGATTGCTCAAAGAGATATCCAATCGGGATGGCAAGGTGCATACGTATTATCGTCAGACCATTGCTGCTACCGGACGACTTAGCAGTCAGTTCCCGAACTTGCAGAACATTCCGATTCGGATGGAAGAAGGTCGCAAAATCCGGAAGGTATTTGTTCCTTCCGAGCCAGGATGGTCCATTTTGGCAGCAGACTATTCCCAGATTGAACTGCGAGTACTGGCCCACATTTCGGACGATGAGCGCTTGAAGGAAGCGTTTGTCAACGATATGGATATTCATACAAAGACCGCTTCGGATGTATTCGGTGTGAAGCCTGAGGATGTGGATGGGGATATGCGTCGTTCCGCCAAGGCAGTTAACTTTGGTATCGTGTATGGCATAAGTGATTATGGCTTATCCCAGAACCTGCATATTACGCGTAAAGAGGCCGCGCAATTTATAGATCAGTATTTTGAAGTCTTCCAGGGTGTGCGTCGATATATGGATGACATTGTGAAGGAAGCTCGCCAGGATGGTTACGTCAAAACGTTATTGGAACGACGTCGCTACCTGCCAGAGATTAATGCCAGTAACTTCAATCTGCGTTCCTTCGCAGAGCGCACGGCGATGAATACACCGATCCAGGGAACAGCTGCGGATATCATTAAGCTGGCCATGGTACAGATGGATGAAGCGCTGCGGGAACGCAAGTTGAAGAGTCGTATGTTGCTTCAGGTGCACGATGAACTTGTATTCGAAGTGCCTGCGGATGAATTGGAACTGATGAAGGAATTAGTGCCTTCTGTCATGGAAAAAGCATTAGAACTGTCGGTTCCGCTGAAAGCAGAAGTCAGCTTTGGTGATAACTGGTACGAAGCGAAATAAATCAAGTGCTGCGCGGTTTTCCGGTATTTTACAAAAGGCCTTTCCATGTTTGAGATATAAGAAAAGGGTCCCGCTGAGCGCCATCTTCCGTTATAATATAGGGGAGGTGAGAACATCATGCCGGAATTACCGGAAGTCGAAACAGTCAGAAGAACATTGAATCAACTTATTGTGGGCAAAACGATTGATCATGTTACCGTTAGCTTGCCGCGGATTATTCAGCGGCCGGACGACATAGATGCATTTGCAATGGAACTCGCAGGACATACCGTCATTGGGGTGGAGCGCCGCGGCAAGTTTTTGCGTATTTTGCTGGACGGGCTGGTGCTTGTCTCCCATCTGCGGATGGAAGGAAGGTACGGTGTGTACGAGCAGCATGAAGATGTGGAGAAACATACACATGTGATCTTCCATTTTAATGATGGTACGGAATTGCGTTATAAGGATGTGCGTCAGTTCGGTACGATGCATCTGTTTAATGCAGGTGAGGAACTGGTGTCCAAACCTTTGCTGAAGCTGGGACTGGAGCCGCTTGATCCAGCCTTTACGGTAACTGCATTCCGCGAGGCGGTTGGCAAGCGTACAACCAAAATCAAGGCTGTACTTTTAAATCAGGCATATGTGGTCGGTATCGGGAATATTTATGTGGACGAGGCTCTATTTCGCGCAGGTATCCATCCCGAGACCATCGCCAAGACACTGACCGAAGCTCAGTTAACGGTGCTTCATGAAGCGATTGTGGCTACGTTGCAAGATGCAGTGAATGCAGGTGGATCTTCCATCAAGTCCTATGTGAATGGACAGGGTGAGATGGGGATGTTCCAGCATCAACTGAAAATCTATGGACGCAAATCAGAACCTTGTACAACTTGTGGTACGTTAATTGAAAAAACGGTGGTTGGTGGCCGTGGAACGCATTTTTGTCCGAACTGTCAGCTGCTGTAACATGAACTGAATGAACGAAATGATGAAATCATAGCACCCTTGGATTCCTCCCTCCATATACTGATATGGCAGAAATAAGCGGGCGTATACCCATACTGGCATCTTCAGTTGGCACGAGTACCGCACAGAGGAGGAGTCCGGGGTGCTGCATCATTTTATTTCATTGCTGGCGCTTGCTTTGGCGCTTAGTTTAGATGGTTTTGGAGTCGGGATTACATATGGGTTACGGAGGACTAAGATTCCCCTGTTATCTATCGCTGTTATTTCGATCTGTTCGGGATTGGTTATTGCCTTGTCGATGCAAGTAGGTGTGTTGTTGTCCCATGTGGTGTCACCGGATATCGCTTCGATTGTGGGAGCCGTTATATTGATAGGTATTGGTGCATGGTCACTATTGCAACTTATTCGAAAGCAAGGCAAAGAACAACTGGAAACAGACGCTGGAATGGGTGAGAGAACAGAAGCAACGGTAACTGGGGTGGGAGAAGCACAAGAGAGACTGTCGGATTCAAAGGGCAGGAATCAGGTGCTTGCGCTGGATCTGGAGCAGTCGGCTTCAGGTGGATCGCTGGAACGCATGGTTTTTACATTGGAGCTGCGTAAGCTGGGGGTCGTCATTCAGATCCTTCGCAGTCCCTCCAAGGCGGATATGGATAACTCGGGAAGTATATCTGCCCAGGAAGCGATGTGGCTTGGTATTGCCTTGTCTCTGGATGCGTTTGGGGCAGGATTGGGAGCGGCACTTCTAGGATTCCCTACACTGTGGACGGCACTCATTATTGCGCTGTTTAGTGGAGCGTTTCTGTTACTTGGGATGAAAGTTGGACTGCGATTCTCAGCTCTGCGCTGGATGCGAAGACTGTCTATACTGCCAGCACTATTGTTAATGATTATGGGAATAATGAAGTTGTTATGAGGTGAAACGATGAATATAGGCTTAACCGGCGGGATCGCGACAGGCAAAAGCAGTGTTTCCGCCTATCTCGCCAGTAAGGGAGCGTTGCTCATCGATGCAGACGTTATTGCCCGGGAAGTTATGATGCCCGGGCATCCCGTGTTGGCCGCCGCTGTTAAGCGGTTTGGACAAGCCATACTGAACGAAGATGGAACACTGGATCGGAAAAAGCTTGGAAGTATTGTTTTCGAACAACCCGAGGAACGAAAGGCACTGGAGGCTATGACACACCCGGCAATCCGAAGAGAGATGCGCGAACGGGCTGCTGCATACGAACTGCAACATCCGGATAAACTTGTGGTGTCTGATATTCCTTTGCTCTACGAATCAGGTCTGGAGGACGGTTTCGAGGAAGTCATGGTTGTATATGTCCCGAGATCAGTGCAACGAGATCGCTTGATGAGTCGGGATGGAATGACTGCAGCACAGGCCGAGGCTCGAATGGATGTACAGATGGATATTGAGCGCAAAAAACAGCTGGCAGACATTGTCATCGATAACAGCGGCTTATGGTCTGCGACGGAGCAGCAAATTGACTCATATCTACAGCGTAAGGGTTTGTTATGAGAATATTGCGTAAGAAACGTGTACTGCTGTTGATGTTTGTGTCCTTTGTACTGGTGTTATTTCTGAATACAAACTGGATGGCATGGTTCTATCCGATTCATTATAAGGAAGAGATTCGTGCCCAATCTCAGAGCTATGAGGTTGATCCGTTTCTAATTGCTTCCATTATCAAGGTGGAGACCAATTTCAAGACAAGCAAGGAATCCAAACGAGGCGCCATCGGGCTCATGCAACTGATGCCAGATACCGCCAACTGGATACTGGAACAAGCCAAAATTCCCGACACTTCGCTGGAGGAATTAAAGCACGAGCCTGAACGAAATATTCAATTAGGCACATGGTATCTGCGGAATCTGTCCGATCAATTCGATGGCAATGAAGCAGTTATGATCGCTGCCTATAATGCGGGGCCAGGCAAAGTGAACAGTTGGCTTAGAGATGGTGTATGGGATGGCTCGTTTGATACGGTGAAAGATATTCCGTTTGGTGAGACGCGTCACTATGTACAAAGAGTCATTTACTATTATAATCAGTATGTAAAGATCTATAATACGTTCTAAGTATATAATTAGAAGCACAGAGCAGGTCGGTTGTTCACCGGCCGCTCCATGCTCCTCTGTGTAGCGTATTACGATGCAGATATTATTGGTATTGACCTGCCAATTGCTGTTCTGCAATTGTTACCAGACGCTTCGTGATGTATCCACCGATCGAACCGTTCTCGTAAGAAGTCATGTTACCTTGGTATCCGTCTTGTGGGATGCTGATTCCGAGTTCTTGAGCAACTTCATATTTCATTTGCTCGAGTGCTGCGGAAGCTTTAGTTACCACCAGGTTGTTGGAGTTACCATTGCTTTGTGCCATTGCTGTTCACCTCCTCGCGGGTTGGTAAAAGTATTATGTGTCGGCAATGCATTTTTCATTACAAAATCAAGACAGGGAATATGTGGTAAAAGTAAAACGTGGGAAGTGATCTGAGTTGAAGTGTCCTTATTGCGGTTATATGGGTACCAAAGTGCTTGATTCGCGTCCGGCCAACGAAGCAAAATCCATTCGTCGTCGCCGTGAGTGTGAGCAGTGTGCCCGAAGATTTACAACGTTTGAGATGATTGAGGAGACTCCACTGATTGTCATTAAAAAAGATGGTAGCCGGGAAGAGTTTAGCCGGGACAAGATTCTCCGTGGGCTTATTCGTGCCTGTGAGAAACGTCCAGTCTCCGTAGAGACCCTGGAGATGATGGTATCTGAAGTAGAGAAATCTCTGCGCAATACAGCTGATGCTGAAGTTGAGAGTCGCCAGATTGGTGAGTTGTTGATGGAACAGTTGTTTCCAGTCGATGAAGTGGCGTATGTCCGTTTTGCTTCGGTATACCGCCAGTTCAAAGATATCAATATGTTCATGAAAGAACTGAAATCCCTGTTGTCCAAAGACGATCTGGAGGATTAGTGAAGTGGGGATAGGGAGAAGAGCAGTCTGGAGTTCCAGTCCGTGTGTACCAGAGAAATCGGTTGTTCTTCTCCAATCACTTTGGATCTTAAAAAGTGATTGACAGCGAAAGCTGGATTTTATATGATATAGGAGTCGCCTGTGGAACGTAGCAGTGTTGGACAAGTTATCCATTTCATATCCTGGGGCCTTAGCTCAGCTGGGAGCACAACCATATATCATAAACCAACCAGTGAAATAAGGTATTGAAGTAAGGATAATTGATGCGGGGAATTAGCTCAGCTGGGAGAGCGCTTCGCTGGCAGCGAAGAGGTCATCGGTTCGATCCCGTTATTCTCCATAAGAGTAAGGCGAAAAAACGGCAGAGATGCCGTTTTTTCTATTTAACGCAAAGAAGCTCAAGCGCCCCTCGCTTGAGCTTTCTCGCGTTAAATAGAACAACGCAAGAAGCTAGGAGTTGAAGTCGTAGTCACGAATACAAAAGGCGATATGCTGTTGATCGGGCTTGTGCGTTGTGGACATTGCGGGTATACACTTTCATCTACACCAAATACAAAGAAATATAAGTTGAAAGACGGGACCGAAGTTAAGAAAAGGACGTTAAAATACCGTTGTTCAGGTAAAGCTTTGAAAAAAGAAGTTCATTGTGAAGGGTAAACGATTTATTCCCAGAAACGGGTAGAAAGTGTAGTGCTGGATGAAGTATTGCGGTATCTGGATCATTTGGAGAGAGTTGATTTAACCAAGAAGTTGAATGAGTTGAAAAAACAGAATGCGGATCAGATGTAATTCAGCTTCAACGATTAAGAAAGAGCTTGATGTTGCCCAAGAAGAAATGAAGATGTATAAAGCTGAGGTCAAGCATTCCCTCAAAGGAACAGGCAAATATACAAGTGAGCTATTGAATGAGTTAATTGAGGATACGAGACAAGTAATCGTTGAGCTTGAGGCGAAAGTCGAAAAATCCAGACGTGCCGTAGATGCCAAGCGAATCGAGCGGAAGGAACTGGAGACGTTGCAACAACACATTCCAAACTGGCGCAAGATGTTCAACCAGGCATCGGCTCAACACGAGCAAATGATGCTCGGAACGATTATAGGCCGTATTGAGATCCGTAGAGACGGAGTTAAGGTTCTCTTTAAACTGCGGATCAGTCAGTTCATTGGTACGATGGGTGTTGAGCTTGACGGACTGGTGGATGCGGATAAGGTGAATGAGTAAGGTATAGAGAACTATATTGAGATAAGGTTTCTGCAAACTGCAGGAGCCTTATTAATACATGAAATCGTTTAAATAATCAAAATATTTATAATTCGACAGCGAGTTTCGACATGAAATTCGGATGCATAAAGTTAGAATAGGTCTATAGATGCAGCTGAAGGGGATGACTCAAATGAATGTAAAGATTGTATTGCTTACAAAGTCACGAAAGTATAATAATTACTGTATTGCTGGCGTGGAATTCCATACTGGCAAGTGGATCAGACTTGTATCAAGTCAAGCAGATATCCATTGTGCAGTGCCTGGAGTTGATTTGACTTATGAGGACGGTACGCAAGCTGAAATTTTTGATATAATAGAGGTAGAGTTAACAAAGGCAGTCCCTCAACATTTTCAACCAGAAAACTATGAATATGACTCAAGGTGTTTTTGGAAAAAAACAGGAGTTTCTTCGCTTGAAAAGGTGAAGATATTAGTGAGTCAAAATGCAGATTCCTTTGTTTTTCATAACTCGGACAAGCGACTACTGGGTTCGTTTGTTTCAGGTTTATCTGCATCAAAAAATTATTCACTAAAGTTCATTTTTGTTACAAGAGCTACACTGGTTGTTGAAAAATATGAGAAGTTGAAATACAAACTTTCCTTTATATACAATGGGGTAAGTTATAATGATTTCAGTATAACAGATGATGCATTTATTCGACCGTATCAAAGTGTAGGCAGTTTTGTTATAAGTAACGTAGGACTGGTTATAAGTTTGGGGGAAATTTTCAATGTAGATCAGTGCCATTACAAACTTGTGGCGTCAGTGCTACGTTAGTGCTTATTAGTGAATGGAAGATGAGTTATAGAACGCAAATTTTAGGGTTAAAATCAAGCTTTTATGGTACAATAAGGGTGTAGTTTGAAAGGAGGCATCAAAAATGAACCCCAAAGGAAAAGTATTTACATCAAATCCAGCAGGGTTGAAGAAAATTAATTTTGATGCAGATATCTTACTCATTACTCGAGCAGGTGTTGAAATTGCAGGTGCTGAAATAGTAAGAGATCTCTCCCCTTCTTCCGACTTGTTTCATACATACCTAAATCAATGGAAAGACCGTCCTGGAGATGAATGGTGGTCAAAGTATGAATCAAGATTTTTAATCGAACTTAAATCCAATGCAAAGCTGAATGCACTTCGCGATGTGTACAAACGATTATTGCGTGGAAAGAACGTTGTTCTCGTTTGCTTTTGTAAAGACCACCGTTATTGTCATAGGAAACTCGTTGGCGAGTTTTTTGAACATTATGGGGTAGAGGTGCAGGAGTTAAATCCGATCACTGTAGAACAAATTACGCTTTTTTAGGGGTTAAGTATATGAAACAAGAAATTTGTACGATTGGATTTGCAAAAAAAAGTTTGGAACAATTTGTGGATTTAATTAAAGAAGCAGGTGTAACTCGTCTTATAGATACACGTCTTAACAATACATCACAATTGTCTGGTTACGCCAAGAAGAATGATCTCTCATACGTCATGAGATTAGTGGGCATAAAATATAAACATGATGTTATGCTTGCCCCAACAGAAGATATTCTCAGTGCTTATAAAAAAAAGCTAATGAGTTGGGATGAGTATGAGAAACAGTATATTGGTCTACTTGAGAAAAGAAAAGTTGAAAATCGCATTGATGATATTCTAGAAGAAGAAACTTCTTGTTTTTTATGTAGTGAAGATAAACCTCACCATTGCCATAGACGACTACTAGCGGAGTATCTGCAGAATTATAAAAAAGAAATTAAGATAACTCATTTGGTTTGATATTACTATTCATTGATGTGGATTTATAAAATGTAGCCCCTTCCGGCTGGATATTGTCCAACCGGAAGGGGCTGTATTTTTTCTGTATACGCTTTCAATTAACCAGATATTCGACGAATCTTGCAAAGATCGTGGCTACTTCGGCGCGGGTGGCGGTGGCTTTGGGAGCAAAAAAGTTGTCCGGCTTGCCTACTACAATGTCGATGTCCCGCAGTGCCTGAACGGCCTCCAACGCCCAGGAGCTGATCTCACTCTCGTCCGTGAAGGGCTTAGCGTGGCTTTCAGGGAGCTCATAGCCTTTGTACTTCATGTAGTTGTACAGTATCACCAGCAGCTGCTCGCGCGTTAACGGCGAATTGGGGTCAAACAGGTTTGCGTTTGTACCGTTTACTATGCCTTTTTCGGCTGCCCACTCGGCTGCCGCGGTGTACCATTGTCCGTCCGTCACGTCGCTAAAGCGGGAACTAGTGTAGCTGGAGAGATTTACGTCCTCAAGATTGGCCAGTACCTGCACGAACGCTGCACGCGTCATTGCGGTGCCCGGTGAGAACGTTGTGGACGTCGTGCCGTTGAAAAGATCGTATGTGTAGGCGAAATTTATATCGTTGTAAAACCAGTCGTCCATGTTGGCATCCCTGAAAGGATTGCCCGATAGCACGAGGAAGCCCAGTGGGGTGGCGTCATCAAACGCCAGCTCCGTACCCTCACGGATGTTCAGCGACATGCCGTTATTTAAGCTAACTTTTGCGCCGCTCGGTCCTACCACAACCGCTCCGCCGCTCCGTATCTTCGATCCGCCGTGAATATCCACACGGTTGCCGTTGGGCAGGGTCACATGCGCGTCGTTGCCGCCTACTGTAACCGTACCGTCGCTCGCGATCGTCGATCCTCCCGAAATGGTCACTGTGCTGTTGTCGCCGGGTAGTGTCACTTCGGCGCTCTTGTCTGCCGGAATGGTTACCTTACCGTTTGAGTCTATCGTTGTGCCTTCGGGCACCTTAATCTTCGTCCCGCCTTTGGTCGCAATCTCGCCACCGCCGGGGAGGGTGGTGTTGCCGTTTTTGTCTGTGACCGCGGGTTTATCCTTCGGTGTATTCACTGTGTAGGTCGACTTCGGCGTTCCAGCGTCTGTCTCGGTGCCCGTATTGTCGGTGTTGTGCGTATTACCGATGTTGCCGGTATTTCCGGTGTTGCCCGTATTGCCGCCAGAATCAGGCACAGTGGGAGTCGTCGTCTTCATCGGCGTTGTCGTAGCACTGATCTGCGCGCCGTCGCCCTTTGCGTTCACCGCGATGATGGTGAAGTTGTAGCCTTGGCCGTTTGTCAGGTTCTTAAAGGTATATTTGGTCTCCGTCGCATCCAGTGTGACCGGCGTCATGTTGCCATACCATACCTTGTAGCCCAAGATCGCACTGCCACCGTTGTCAGCAGGGGCGGTCCAGCTCAATGTGACCTGTCCGTCACCCGCTGTCGCCTTGAAGCCGCCCGGACCACCGGGCACGACCGGTTTTCTCTGCGAGAACATCCAATCAAAGACGTCTGTGTAGTCATTGTTCCAAGCTGGCAAGTTAGAGGACTGCGCCGTGGGAGCTATGCTCCAATCCCCCATAGTTATCTGGTTGTAAAGAACCGCCGCTTCAACTTCGTGCGCTATGTAATCAGCCAGAACTGGTATGTTGGCCGGATTCGGCCTCAGATTTGGCTGATCAAATTGATTGTAGGGCCACGTAAGAACCTCATTGCTCTCAAAGCGCGAAGCCCTCGCGTTGATCATTTTCGGCATATTGTTATTTATAAAATTATTGAGGTTAGTCTGGTAGCCTCCAACATTATGAGTATTTAAAAACATCCAATAGGCCAAGGTGTTGTGAGCGTCATTGGCATTAGCGTTCGGTGAACCGCTTACCGGGGCCATAGGTGCAGCGGCGGCGAAGAAGCCAGGGTGGCTGTTAACTAAGTTGTTCGTATATTGGCCGCCCCAGGAGAATCCCGCCGCATAAACACGGTTAGGATTTACATCCCCGCTGGCAATCAGGGCGTCTATGACCTTCTTAACATTCTCTGTTGAGGGAACAGATACGCCATTATAGGAAATATTCAGTACATGGCTGGCGTACTTGTCAGGATTTTTCTCCATTTTTTTCATTAGAGCGACCGAGCCGTTGGCGGATTTCATGGCCGCTTTTTGGTCTGTCGCAGCGTTTGTGCCGCCGCGTGACATGCCGTGGGTATAAACATACAGCGGCAATCCTTTGATCACTTTACCGTCTTCATCCTTGTGAAGGTAGAGCGAGCGATTGACCGAATTGTCCGTGAATGTTGTAAACTTGTCAAGGATCGGATTCACAACTTTTTCCTGTTCAAAAACCACGTTGCGAAGTGGACTCCCCTCTGTCAGTACGATCTCTCCGTTTGGGACGATGTTGTAAACCTGCTTTGTCGAGTTACTGCTGCCATCCAGCGTTGTTTTGCCGCCGCTCGCTGAATAAAACTCAGACTCAACTACGATGTAACGGCCACTTGCCAGTCCGTCCTGATAATCCGGTGAATTGCTTACCGACCCCAGATAGCCGCGTACCTTCGGTTCGTCATTAGCGTATACCCTTGTGATCTTGCGCGTCCCTTCAAAGGTGACCGCTTCGCCGTTCAGGGTTGTGTTCCTAGCCGATAAGGCAAACAAGTCCGGATTAAGCGCGGAGCCTAACGCCGCCTTCCCCTCACCTAAATCAATGATAACAGCCGTTGTGTACTCGCCACTGGCGAAGTTGTCATTCCATACGATAAAGGGAAGTATCCCCGCGTCCGGATCATTTTTAAATGTTACGTGAATGGTATGGTCAGCCTCAATATTCGAAAAGGTATAAGTGCCAGCAGATAGAGTCACGATCTCGCCGTCTACCGTTACGGTATCCACCATTTTGCCAGAATCGGGGGTAAACGTAAATTCTTTGTTAGCGTCCCGATCTACTCTCAGAACATCGCCGGGTGGGTTCGGCGTTATTCGGCCGCCCGGTCCCGCAGTGGCAGTGATTGAGAATCTAGTGTCCACTTCATTGGCTGAAGAGAGCTGCAGGCTGTCTGTAAAAGAAGCAGCGCTGGTGTAAGCCGCGTCTGGATCTCCGAAACTGGAAACGACTTCATAGCGGTCACCGCCTTTTTCCGTCGAGTTATTAATATAAACCTCAAAGGTAAGCTTGCCCTCCTCCAAGGTCAAGGTTCTTTTGGGTATTCTCATCTCCACGATATATCCTGTTTCCGTGATCTGGGTCCATGCAGCTCTGCCCGGAGCGGCCTGCCCTGAGAACACACCCGTCGCGCTGACGCGCCATTGGTTTGAGCCTCCGGTTCCGGTACCGACATAAAATTCCAGGCTGTCGTACTGGTGATCTCCGCCAGCTCCCTGATATAGATTACTGTCATTCACAACTACTCGGGCATACAGGTAGTCATGGTCCCAAAGGATTCTGGCTGTGCCCGTGGCATGGGGTCTGGGATCGGCGGGCACAGTGCTTTTGTTGATGTGATGCTCCATGGTCTGGCTCCAGAGTGGGTCGTTTGACCCGAGTTCGGGAGTTCCAAAAATGGCGGTGGGTGTTTCATTCGCTACTGTGTTCTCGATGTTGTCAGTGGCGGCGGCATAGCTGGTAGGCATTAGCGACGCCACCATTACCAAGCAACAGAGGAAGGCGAGCATTCTGCTAAATCGTTTTGGCATAAATGAAAATCCTCCTTATTTTTCGATGCGGTGCGCCCATGGCTTACCGCATCGTATTCGGACACGTTGTTCATATGACAAGCGCCCAACTATATATATTATGTTTATTAGGCGTTCAATCCTTTAATTTAAACATAGAGTATATTTAGAATGAAAACGATTACTTCGAAGTATAGGGATAGTGTTGAAGTTTGAGTGAATTGCAATAAAAAAATCCACCTTATGAACAAGATACTACATTGAATTGGAAGTGTTGAAGACGTAATATGAGAAGAAATGTAAGCGCATTCTTTTTTTCTTTGAAAAAACGTATCTCTATTTCCTTGAGCGAGGTGGTCTGGTTTTATAGGTGAGAGATATGGGTTGTATGCTTCTGAAAATTAATCGAAGGGAAGAATGCTATGCGGAAGCAAATTACAATCCTAATGTTAGTTTTACTTATGACCTTCAGTAGCTGGTTCAATCTTGTTCTGCCATTTAGCAATCAAGCTTCAGCGGACACAATAACACCAACGATGTTGGCGCATTATCCATTGCTTGAGGATGTACAGGATATATCAGGTAATGAAAAGCATGGAACGGCCGTAGGAGACATTACGTACACCGATGGTCTCACTTTACCTGGGGGAACAGATAGTAATACGAACTACGTTCAGCTTCCTACTGGTTTGTTTGATAATCAAGAAAATACAACGATATCTGTATGGATCAAGAGCAACACAGGAAGTGGGAACTACTCAGCATTATTCTACGGTACTCCAGCAGCTGGCAATAACTTGCCAACGAATTACTGGATGTTTAATCCATCGAATCCAAGTGGCGATTTTAAGTCGGTATTTACGAATAACAATAATGTTGACCAGCCTTGGACGACTGAGGTAGGGGTATCAGGCACTTCAACGACACCGTACGAAGGTCAATGGGTTCACTATACGACGGTTATTACAGAACGCTCTATTGCAGGTTATATTAACGGTGTTCATATAGGCACGACCGCCAAAGAGAAAACAACTGCAAGCTTTGGTACTGATTTGCAGGCTTACATCGGTCGCTCCAATTATTTAGGGGATGCTACTTTTGCGGGCAGCTTTCAAGATTTAAGAATTTACGGAGAGGCACTAAATAATGAAGATATCGCTGTAGTATATGAACAATCGTTTAATGAAAAGCAAGTACAACAAGGCAAAATAGAGCTAACGTTAGGAGACATATCGGCAGTTACAGAATCTCTTGAACTGCCTACTGAAGGTAGAAATGGCGCAATGATCTCATGGACTTCTAGTGATGAGAGTGCGATCAGTCCAACTGGTGAAGTAATATTACGAGAAATCGAACAACAAGTGACGTTAACTGCAACCATTTCTTTGGGTGGAAGCCAGGCAACGAAGGAGTTCATGGTTACCTTACTACCTAAGGATGACTCTATTGAGCAGATTGCCGTTAAAAATGTTTCGCTTAATGAACCTACATTTATTTTATCAGTGGGGGACAGCGAGACATTAGTGGCTACTATTTCACCTTCAGATGCAACGAATAAAAGAGTTATCTGGACATCTAGTGACTCCAGTGTAGCGATTGTCAATTCAACGGGTAAAGTTACAGCTGTTAGTGGAGGTACAGCCACAATTACGGTACAAACTGAAGATGGAGAGTTTACAGCTACATCAGCCGTTACCGTTAAGGGAAAATCACTGAAAGATGATCTTATTCTTCATTACAACATGAAAACGACTGAAGAAGTAGACGGTCAACTCGTACTGAAGGATGTTGCTAATAAGGCAGTTACATTTGACGGAATATTTAGAAATCCAAACAATGGACAATTCATTTCAAACAGTGAGGTTGGCTTTGTTTCCTTCAATGGTGGAAGCTCTACATCTAATAGTGGGCATGTTGAGATTCCTAAGGGCTCAAATGGACTAGATCTACTATACGGTCTGAATGAGATTACAGTATCTTCAATCGTGAACTGGACGAATGATGGTACGAATCGCTGGATCTTCGGTTTGGGTACTGTATTAACACCAGAAAAGAACAAATATTTCTTCGTAACACCACGTCACGGTAGTGGATCAGGTAATATGATTGCTACAGGTATCTCTAAAAATGGCTGGCCAAACGAAGCACTAGTGACAGGTAGCGCAAACTCAAACCTTATCGGTGGACAGTGGAAGCATGTAACGGTGTCCTTCTCCGAAGCTAGAAATACGATAACGTTATTCGTGGATGGAGTTAAGGTTGCTTCGGGTAATGCAAAGGGACTAAAGCTGTCAGAAATTATTAATCCGGATGCTACTTTCTCTGGCTTTATCGGTAAATCAATCTTCTCAAACGATCCATATCTTCAAGGTAGCGTAGCTGATTTTCAAGTACATGATCGCGCGTTGACAGAGCAAGAAGTAGGCGAGTTATATCAACAAGAAGGAGCAACTCACATCTCAAAAATACGTCAGCTCACTGTTGATGATGCAGCGAATCAACTTAACATCAGTCGTTACTTAGGTGAAGGCGATAAAAGCACCGATAAGATAACGAGAACCGTTACATTACCAACAAGCGGTAAAAACGGCGTGAGCATTACTTGGAGTTCTAGTCATCCTACTGTCATTTCTAACCATGGCACTGTACAGCGTCCAGCTGTTCAAGCAGATAATGTTCAGGCAGAGCTTACGGCTACTTTAACGTATCAAGGCGTATCAACTACAGCTGTATTCCCTGTTACGATCTTGAAACAATTCGATGATCAGCAGAAGGTTGATCTGGACGCTGAACAAATAGAGATCTACAATGCTGACAACATTAAAGGTAACTTACGTCTTGTTGCTACAGGTGAACAAGGCTCCACAATTACATGGTTATCTAGCAAACCGGCTGTTTTGAAAGGAACGGCTGAAGCGGCTGGTGACGCTACACAGCTAGGCTGGGTAAGCCGTCAAGCTACGGATACGCCCGTTACGCTAATAGCTACAATTACGAGTGGTGCAGCTTCTAAACAGCTTACGTTTAACGTTACGATTAAACAAGCAATTGCGCCAGTACAGCATGATGCTTACTTCTTTGCATACTTTACAGGTGAATATGAGGGTGGTGAAGAGATATCCTTCGCTACAGCTGAAGATCCATTGTTCTGGAAAGGGTTGAATAATGGTAAGTCGATCCTTCAATCTGATATGGGTGAAAAAGGACTTCGTGATCCATTCGTTATTCGGTCACCAGAAGGTGATAAATTCTATATGCTGGCAACCGATTTGAAAATGGGCGAAAGTACAAATTTCGACCAAGCTCAAATTACGGGTAGTCATTACATGATGATCTGGGAGTCGGAGGATCTCGTTCATTGGAGCGAGCAGCGTATGATCGAGGTTGCTCCTAAGACTGGAGGAAATACGTGGGCACCAGAAGCGATCTATGATCCGGTAACTGGAGAGTATATCGTATTTTGGGCATCATCGATGAAAAACACAGAGACATATGGTGATTATAACGGAAGACCTGCAGGCCAGTACAATGTGATGTACTACGCAACAACAAGAGACTTCTACAACTTCTCTGAGCCAAAGGTCATGATTGATGAGTCACTTCCGACCATTGATACAACGTTTATTGAGCATAATGATATGTTGTACCGATTCACCAAATCAGAAGTAAATACTAAAGTGTATGTGGAGAAAGCACCAACTTTTTACTATGACAAGGACGGTATTGCAGCAAACGGCCTTCAATACGACGCTGTTCCGGGTACACGTGATAATAAACTTGGCTTGATCGGAAATAATGGCAACAACGAAGGGCAAACGATTTTTAAGGATAATAATAAAGACCAATGGTATCTGTTCCTTGATTCATGGCCATATCATGTCCGATATACAACAGATCTGGATAGTAGTATGCAATATATGAACAATGTACTAAGTAGTGATAAATATGCACTTCCGCCAGGACCACGACACGGAACCGTAATTCCAATCTCACGTGCAGAGTATGATGCTTTGCAAGAGAAGTATGCCTGGAAAGGTCCAGCACCATCAACAGACCCGGTTGTACATTACTCATTCGATGCAAATACAGTGAATGGTACAACGGTGAATGACATTTCTGGCAATGGTCATCACGCAACACTAGTAGGTGGAGCAACGATTAATGAAGAGGATCGTATCGGTAAAACGGGTGGTGCACTAGAGCTTAATGGATCAACAGGATATGTGAAGCTGCCAGATAACTTGATTCAATCCTTGAATCTTGAGAAGGCTACGTTCTCTACATGGGTTCAAATGGACAGAAATCAAGCAAATCAAAGAATATTTGATTTTGCTTCCGACACAGGCAGACAGGTTAACCGCAACACCATGTACTTGAGCACACAAGGTGATACAGGTAGTCTAGAGTTCGCTGTCGTAACCCCTTTTACAGAGAAATTTAGCAATGACAGCACGCGACTGGGATCAGAATATAAATATGCGGTGAGAAATTCTGGACTATTACCAACGAAGACTTGGCAGCATGTTGCAATTACAATGGATGAATTTGATGCAGTATTGTATGTGAATGGTCAAGAGGTTAAACGTAGCTCGACATTTAACGTTGAGCCGAGAATGTTACTGGAAACAACGATGAATTATATTGGTAAATCGAGAAACAGCTCTCATAGTTTATTTAATGGTAAATTTGATGATTTCCGTATTTATAATCGTGCATTATCCGTTGAAGAGATTGCAACATTAGCTGATGAAGACGTTACTCCTCCAGTAGAGCAGCCATCTGGGGCAGAGCTCATTCTTCACTACGATATGAATGATATCGATGGTGCGACGGTTATTGACCAAACAGGAAACTTCAATGGAAAATGGATGAATCCGTCTAAAGCAGAATGGATTCGTACACAAGATGCTGGTGTACTAAGCTATACTGGTGGCACAACTAACTCTTATGTAGAACTGCCACAAGGAGTTCTCGATGGTTTAACGGATATGACTGTTTCATCCATTGTGAACTGGAGCGGTAAAAACGCTGCGGAGTGGTTATATGCATTAGGAAGACCAAATAATAATACACACTATACGTATTTCACACCACGTTATAACGCTAACGGTCTGGCTCGCCTAGGTATCGCGACGAATGCTTGGAACAATGAGTCTTCAACTTCTACCACAGGCTTAAAGAATAATGAATGGAAAGTCGTTACGACTGTTGTTTCAGGCACGGATGGTACACTAACGCTTTATATTGATGGTGTTGCTGTTGCATCAGGCTCAACGAATGGAATGACACTAGAACAAATAAAAAATACTTCAGGCAGTAGTGGATCCATCGGTAAGTCATTCTATACAGCTGATCCTTACTTCGGCGGTTTGATTGCAGACTTCCAAATCTATGATGGTGCTATGACTGCGGCAGATATTACATCACTTAAGGCCCATGCAGATCAGAAGATTGCTTTAATGGAGGGCATGCTTGTATCGGCTGCGACAGAGAAATTAACGATTCATGATCTTCTTGCTTCTAATGCATCAAAAGATGCGATTATAAGCAATGTAACATTGCCAACATCAGGTGTTTATGGCACAACAATAAGCTGGACTTCAGATAAGGGGAATGTCATCTCAACTACAGGTGCCGTAACCAGACCAGCTAACGCAACAGGTGATCAAGTTGTAACGTTAACAGCAGTATTTACAGATGGTACAGAGACAGTTAACAAAACTTTTCAGTTGACGGTTAAGGCATTGCCAAACGATGTCACTTCTGTAGATGAAGCAAAAGCAGCACTAGTCGTTCATAACATTAATGATGTAAGAGGTCATATCGCACTACCAACATCTGGTCTATATGGAACAACGATTACTTGGGCTTCTGCACAACCAAAAGTCGTTTCAGTTACTGGAGAAGTAAAACGTCCGGTACACGGTAGTGGAAATGTAGATGTGAAGCTTACAGCTACGATTACATTAAATTCAGCATCCACTACGAAGGAATTTATTGCGAAGGTGAAGGAACTGCCTGCTGATGAAAAATATGCGGGATACTTTTTCACATATTTCACTGGAGAAGGTACTGCAACAGGTGAGCAAGTTTACTTTGCACTAAGTAACGGCAATGATCCGTTGAACTGGCGAGAATTGAATAATGGTAAACCTGTATTAACCTCTACCTTAGGGGAGAAGGGGGTACGTGATCCGTTCATTATTCGTTCGCCTGAAGGTGATAAGTTCTACATGATCGCTACCGATCTAAAAATTAACGGCAATGGTAACTGGGGTAGAGCACAGACATGGGGCAGTCGTTCCATTATGGTTTGGGAATCGAATGATCTAGTCAACTGGACAGATCAACGCATGGTAGAGGTTGCACCGGAAGAAGCGGGTAATACATGGGCACCAGAAATTATGTACGACAACACAACAGGTGAATATATTGTATTTTGGGCATCAAGAATGTTTGATGATGCATCCCATACAGGTGATGCTTATCAAAAAATGATGTATAGCAAGACAAGAGATTTCTATACGTTTACTGAACCGCAAGTATATTTGGATTATGGATATTCAATCATTGACACAACGATGATTGAGCATGAAGGAAAAGTGTATCGCTTTACGAAAGATGAGCAAAACAACGGAGCTTCTGCTCCATTTGGCAAGATGATCTTCCAAGAGGTGGGTGACTCGATCTTAGATCCAACCTTCAAGATGATTAATCAAGGCGTTGGTAACATCAAATGGGTTGAGGGTCCAACGATCTTCAAATCAAATACCGATAAAAAATGGTATTTATTCGTAGATGAGTTTGGTGGAAGAGGTTATGTTCCATTCGAGACAACAAATCTTGCATCAGGTGTCTGGACATTATCTTCTAACTACAACTTACCAGCCAGTCCGCGTCACGGAACGGTAATTCCAATTAGACAAAGTGAGTATGATGCACTCAACGGGAAGAACGTACCCGTTAGCGGAATTAGCTTGGACAAAACGACGTTGTCAATCGTAGAAGGTCAATCAGGGCAATTGACAGCTACGGTAGCACCAGCTAATGCAACGAAAAAAGCAGTAACATGGAGCTCTAGCGATACAGCTGTAGCGACTGTAAGTGCGACAGGTCAAGTAATAGCGGTGGCACCAGGAACAGCAAGGATTACAGTAACTACAGTGGATGGTGGTTTATCATCCAGCGCTACGGTAACGGTAACACCATCGATTGATGGAACACCACAAGCACCAAGCAGTGGTAATGGAAATGGTGGCGGTGACGGTAACATTCCTGCACCTACAGCACCACCAGCTCCAGGTGGAAGTGATCCAGTGGTACTGGACAATGGTCAAATACACATTAAGCCTGTCGTAAATGAGAGCGGTGCTTCTAAAGTGAAATTAAGTGCGGATACGGTGAAGCGTGCGCTTGATCAAACGACAGGCGGTAAGTTACACATGCAAGTTGAAGCTGATGCAAGCTTGAATGGGCTAACGATTGAGCTAGCAGTAGATGCGCGCTTAACAAGTGGATCTTCTACGGTAGATCACATCGAGATCAACACAGGCTCTGCAGTCGTAACCGTGGCAACCGAACTGCTTGGAACAGGAACAAGTGCGGGGAAAACGTTAGGATTGTCGATTAAGAAAATCGCAGCTAATCAATTGCCAGCTGGCGCACAAGCTCAGCTGAATGGTGAGGTCGTATACGATATTGAGCTAACGATTGATGGCAAGAAACTTACACAGTTTGATGGCAAAGATGATCTCGTGATTGAATTGCCATACACACTAAAGGCTAACGAAAAACCAAACAACGTCGTTGTATACGATGTGAAGGACAACGGAGAGCTAAGAGTGGTGACGAATGGTAAATACAATGCAGCGACAGGAAAAATAGAGTTCAAGCCAACGTATCTGAGCAAGTATACGGTAGCGTATGTTGCAACGAGCTTTAAGGATGTGAACCAAGACTGGGCGAAGGACGCGATCTCAGCATTGGGAGCAAGAGGCATTGTGAAGGGTGTAGGCGATGGAGAGTTTAATCCGAATGGTCAAGTGACAAGAGCAGAATTCATCACCATGCTGATGAAGTTGTTTGATCTATCGGATGAGAGCGCAACGACAAGCTTTAGTGATGTGAAGCAAGGAGCATGGTACCATGGAAATATCGCTACCGCGCAGAAGCTGGGGATTGTGAACGGGAAACCAAATGGACGATTCGGAGTTCATGAGAACATTACGCGAGAAGATATGGCGGTTATGGTATACAAGGCTGTCCAAATTAAGCAACTGGCGTTAGTAAGTGGTGAAGCTACAGCCTTCAAGGATGAAGCAAACATCGCAAGTTATGCGAAGCAAGCGGTAGAGGCAATACAGGGAGCAGGCATAATAAACGGTGTAGGTAACGATGAGTTTGCACCGAAGAAGAATGCTAGCCGTGCAGAAGCAGCAGTGATGATCTATAATTTGTTGGGTTTGATGTAGACACTTTAAGTATAAGGCAGTTACTATTGATTCACTCAGATAATAAAGTTGGGCGGAAGAACTTGTTCCGTCCACTTTTACCTAAATACGGGCTCAATTCTTCCTCTAAGATTATCTGTATAGGCCAGATTTCCATCCGTCGTGATTACGGCAGCCTCGATATCCTTCATTTTATTAACTTTATGAATAATGGAGACCGCATCTAACCCAAATAATTCTGTAGTATATATATCACAGTCGAGCGATCTATCCGCAATAATCGTTAAAGAAGCAATATTACTTTCGATGGGATAGCCTGTCCTGCTGTTAAATATATGATGGTACTGACCCCCTTTCTTCTCTAAAACTCTCTCGTATATTCCTGATGTAACGACGGATTGCTCCCGTATACTAACGAGTGCTGCTGCATTTCCTCTAGGTAAAAAGGGATTTTGGATTCCGACTTTCCAATGACTGGACCCGGTGGGAGAATCGCCATGAACCAGAACATTGCCGCCCATATCGACCATAGCTGATACAGCTCCGTTTTTCTTGAAAAATGCCATCACTTGATCGGCAAAATAACCTTTAGTAATCGCTCCAAGGTCGATTTCCATGCCCTTTTTGGATAAATGAACCGTTTGCTGCTCATCATCAAGCTGTATATGCTCTGGATTCAAGAGCTTCAGCACTGCTTTAATCTCGGTATCTTCCGGCACATGTGCCTCGCGGAAACCAATTCTCCACAGTTTGATCAAAGGCCCTATCGCAATATTTAAAAATGAATCTTTATTCAGGCTGTGTTCTTTGCCTATCTTAATAAGATCATACAGTTCCTTGTCTACTCTAAGCGGATGTGATGCGGCTTCTTTTTTTAACATGGCAAGCTGCGAGTGCTCACTGTTGGCACTAAACACTTGTTCATAATGGACGAGCATATTCACGGCTTCATCGGCAAGCTCTTCAGCATCTGTCCCCTCGATATAGAGGGATATGTTAGTTCCCATGAGTGGTACCGTTCTCGTAAAAGGTTTCATGATAGCCTCCTATATCGCACATTGTTGTCCGTGATTGAGAAAAGTATGGATGAGGTCATGATCCACGCTATTCAGCTTTTTTGCTTCATGATGGGCTATAAAATAATCCAGACTCATCTTCTCTACAGGGATTGGATAGATGTTGTATTCCGAAGGGCACTCCTTGATATGGATACTTTCAGGTACAAAGGTCAGACCTAAATTATGCGTTGCCAGCTTCAGTACCGTGTAGATTTCATTACTTTCCATAACGATATTAGGCTGTACCTTGTAGACACTGAGCAATTGATCAATCTGTTTTCGGATTGCCGAACCCTTGGACGTTAGAATAAGCTTTTGATTCAAAATGGTGCTGATCTCAATCGTGCCCTCCGGGATAACTGCAACATTCTCTTGATATAATTCGCAGCAACGCGGAATGATGGCCTGGTAACTGTGTCTGCCCCAGTTAAACGAGTTCAGGTTAGGGGAGATACTGCTTGAATTTTGCCCGATCCAGAAGTCCAACTCATTATTTTGGAGACGTTTCTCATTTTTTTCAGGTAAATCCTCGACAAGATTAATTTTATAAGCAGGATGAAGCTCCAGAAAATCTGGTAGAAAAAGGGGTGTTAAGTAAACACCAAGGCTTGGAAGAATGCCGATCCGTAACACTTTATTGTCGATATCCGATATATATGAGATTTCCCTAATAAGCTTGGCGTAGCTATGTTCGAGTGACGTTAAGTATTGATAATATATTTTCCCCTGCTCGGTTAATCGGTACGGAAGTTTGTTACGAGTGATTAGCTCACAGCCCAACTCAATTTCGATTTTCTTGATAACCTTTGTGAGGTAGGGCTGAGATATGTATAGAGATTGGGCAGCCCTGCTATAGTTACTGTATTTCAATAGGCTGTCAATGTAACACAAGATATCTTGAGATTCTAACTTAGACATGTTCCTCACCACTTGTGAAAAAAGTAACAAACTTTGAATTTGAGGTGATTATAACAAATTAGTTATCAAACTGCAATGAATAACTATTAGATCATTTGAGCTTTGATATGTTAGAGTTAGGCCGAAAGATTGAACCTGACAGTTACTAACATCATCTCGAATGACAGAGAGGGGATTACGATGAACTATTTAGCTATCGTGGGCACGAATTCGGATGTGTCAACGAACCGGACGCTACTTCAATTTATGCAAAAGCATTTTGCTAGTGAAGCCCAGATTGACTTGTTTGAAATCAAGGATATGCCTGCCTTTATTGAAAAAGATGAATTAGAGGATGCTGAAGTTGATATTCCTGTGAAGGTACAAGACTTATTAGATCAAATCTCTAAAGCGAAAGGTGTCATTATCGCTACTCCTGAGTATGATCATGCGATTCCTGCCGTGTTGAAAAGTGCGCTGGAATGGATCAGTTATACCACTCAAACCCTGAAAGACAAGCCTGTTCTGATTGTGGATGCTTCACATGGTGCACTCGGTTCTTCCAGGGCACAAGCGCATCTTAGACAAATCCTGGATTCGCCTGAGCTTGGTGCGAGAATGATGCCTAGCAGCGAGTTTCTTTTGGGAAAATCACAGAGTGCATTTGATAGCAATGGTAATCTCATTAACGCTGACAAAGTGGCGGAGCTTGCCGAAATCTTCAATGAGTTTGTTTTGTTTACGGAGATCACTACGGAACTGTTATCAAAAAGGACGTTGAAGAAAAAAACGAAAAAATTTTCCTGGCAAGAGTAGGGGGCTAATCACAATGAAAATCATAGCGATCGTTGGCACAAATGCAAAGAAATCGTATAATCGCAAGCTGCTTCAGTTCATGCAAAAGCATTTTGAGTCCAGAGCAGCCATTGAAATTCTCGATATTACAGATGTTCCGATGTTTAATCAGTCCGATAACCATACAAACAGTGAAATTATACAATCGTTTAATGAAAAAATTATAGCAAGTGATGGTGTCATTATTGCGACTCCAGAATATAACCATTCCATCCCTTCATCCCTTAAAAGCCTGCTGGAATGGTTGAGCTTTGAAATCCATCCGCTGGCTGGCAAACCCGTGATGATCATAGGTGCGTCCCAGGGAACACAAGGTTCCTCGCGTGCACAGTTGCATCTTCGTCAAATCCTGGATGCACCGGGTGTTGAAGCCAATGTGATGCCAGGGTATGAGTTTTTACTTGGAACTGCACATAAAGCATTTGACGAATCAGGTGACCTGAACAATGAAGGAACGATTGATTTCCTGGAAACATGTTTCCTGCGATTCCTTCGGTTTGCCAAAATTTCAAATCAGCTCAACGAAGAAGAGGAGTTTACCTACAAACCCGGTGTGTATGAGATCAATGCCATAGGTCACAGTGGCAATCTTCCGATGAAGGTATCCTTTAGTGAAAATAGAATTGAAAGCATCGATATCGATTCGAAGGGTGAAACCGAAGGCATCGCCGATGTTGTTTTTGTAAGAATTCCGAATAAAATCATTGAGGGACAGACGCTGAATGTAGATGCTCTCTCAGGTGCTTCTGAAACCAGTAATGCTGTCATCAATGGTGTAGCCAAAGCGGTTAAGCTTGCCGGAGTGAATCCTGACATCCTGAAAAGACGTCCAAAACCTGCTAGCAGCCAGATGAAAGATGACGAAGAATACACTTGCGATGTGGTCGTTGTAGGTGGAGGTGGCGCAGGACTCAGTGCTGCTGCTACAGCTTTACAACAAGGAGCAAGTGCGATTGTACTTGAGAAATATCCGGCTGTTGGGGGAAACACGATCCGTTCAGGTGGTCCTGTCAATGCTGCAGATCCTGTATGGCAACAACAGTTCACTGAGAATCCAGGGGAAAGACAGACAATTGAGAATTTATTGAGTACGGATGAGAGCCTGGTCCACCCGGAATATATCGATGATTTCCATGCACTCAAAGAAGAGTTTACTGCGTATCAGGAAAAGTTCGGCACAGAAAAGGCTTATTTATTCGACTCGCCACTTCTTCACAGAATGCAAACGTATTTTGGGGGCAAACGAACGGATCTGAATGGAAACACGATCTATGGACAATACGATCTGGTCAAAGTACTTACAGACCGTGCCTTGGAAAGTGTAACGTGGCTTGAGGATATCGGGGTTGAATATGATAAGAGTATCGTATTTGCTCCAGTGGGTGCTCTTTGGCGCCGCGGCCATAAACCTGTCAAAAGTTATGGCTCTGCCTTTATCATTGCACTTAGCAAATATGTAGAAGAGCATTCAGGAAAAATGATTACAGATAGCCCAGTCAAACAATTGATCATCGAAGATGGAAAAATAACAGGTGTTATCGCAACAGGTGTTAATGGTCAGAAAATCACCATTCATGCCAAAGCCGTTGTGCTTGCCAGCGGCGGTTTTGGTGCAAATACACAGATGCTCAAGGAATATAACACGTACTGGAGCCATATTGACGATGATATCAAAACAACAAATTCCTATGCGATGACTGGTGATGGAATATCGCTAGGTAAGAGTGCAGGAGCAGCGCTGACAGGCATGGGCTTCACTCAAATGATGCCTGTAGCTGACCCGGATACGGGCGAGCTGTTCAGTGGATTGCAAGTACCTCCTGAAAACTTTGTCATTGTTAATAAAAAGGGAGAACGATTTGTTAATGAATTCTCTGGACGAGATGTCTTAACAAAAGCGGCTATCGAGCAGGGAAGTTTATTTTACCTGATTGCGGATGATGAGATCAAGAAAACCGCAGCGAACACAAGCCAGGAAAAGATAGACCTTCAAGTCGAAGCAGGTACCTTGTTCAGAGCCGATACGTTAGAAGAGCTGGCCGTGAAAATCAATATGGAACCTGAAGTTCTTAGAAATACGATTGATAAGTATAACTCATATGTGGATGCGGGGTTTGATCCGGAGTTCCATAAGGATACGTTTAGCTTAAAAGTTGAGAAGTCTCCATTCTATGCTACGCCTAGAAAACCGGCGGTTCACCATACCATGGGCGGAATCAAGATCGATACCCACACTCGCGTATTGGATGAAAACGGTCAGCCAATTGCACATCTGTATGCCGCTGGGGAAGTTGCAGGAGGTATACATGCAGGCAACCGTTTAGGCGGTAATGCCTTGACGGATATCTTTACTTTTGGACGAATCGCTGGTAAGACTGCTGTTGATGAAATGAATGATGTAGAGAACATCAAAAAAGAAATGTAGATCACTCCAGATTCCATATGTAAAGAACCCGCTTAACACAAGGATTTTCAAGTGTTTTGCGGGTTCTTTCTAGGTGAAAATGGTTTGGTTGTGTGGTCGTAGTCACACGAATGTTCTCAGACCCCAAACCAAGCCCGGTGAAGGGCATATACGCCTTCTGTAATATCCTCAATACTCAATCCACCAAAACCAATCTGAACCATGGATTGCTCCGCTTGAGCTGGTTGCACCCAAAAGGGGGATACCGGGTAGACCTGAACACCTTCTTTCTCAGCAGTAGCAATCAGCTTGTGTTCATCCATTCCGTTATGTACTCGCAACAAAATATGAAGTCCTGCATCCTCACCAATGATGGTAACTTGAGCACCCATCATCTTTTGAAGCATTGAGATGAGTGTGAGTTGCTTCTGTCGATATACCTTCCTCATCTTGCGAATGTGGGCTTCCCAATGCCCATTACTCATAAACAGTTCTAAGGTGTTCTGCTGAAAATGAGAGACCGTTTGATCATATAATCGGTAGTCTTGTTTACGGTGTAGCTCTAACATGGTCTGTGGTAGAACCATATACGCAATACGTAATGAAGGCAGAAGGCACTTTGAAAATGTCCCCAGGTAAACGGTTCGCTGTTGAGTATCCAGGCTTTGCAGGGAAGGTATCGGTTTGCCGACATATCTGAACTCACTATCATAATCGTCCTCAATAATGATCCCATTCTGGTCTGTTGCCCATTTCAGTAATTGCATTCTCTTGGCGAGCGGCATGACCATTCCATAGGGGAACTGATGTGACGGTGTAATGTAGACGATGCGGGAATTGCTTTCGTATAACTTGCGGATATGAAGCCCATCGACTTCCAGCGGAATAGGGTGAATGTTTAGACCTTTATGTTGAAAAACCGTCCGAACACCGTCATATCCCGGGTCTTCCATCGCGATCCCATGACTAACGTCACCTATTAATCCAGATAACACACCGAGCAAGTACTGAACACCAGCTCCAATTATAATTTGATCAGGTGAACAATTTACTCCCCTAGAGCTGTGCAGGTAATTTGCAATTTCCGATCGCAACCCCGGTTCTCCGAGCGGATCACCATAAGAAAACAACTTCATTTGGTTCTGGAGCAAGCTCTGATTGGATAACTTGCGCCAAGTGGCAAATGGAAAATGCTCAGCATCTACGTCACCATAACGAAAATTGTATCGAATCTCGGGGCTATCCTGAATAATGTTTTCCAACCAATTTGTACTCACTACGTGGGATAGGGGCAATGCTTCCAGCTTTAAATCCATGATGTATAAGCCACTCCTTGGCCTGCTCTGGACATAACCCTCAGCCAATAATTGTTGATACGCCATATCCACTGTATTACGGCTAATGTGGAGGTGGCTGGACAGTGAGCGAATAGAGGGAAGTCGAGTATGGGCTGGTAACTTTCCGTTCAAAATATCTTTCTTAATATAGTGATAAAGCTGAGCGTATAACGGATCTCCAGACTCTCTGTTCAACAATAATGTCAAATCAATCATGTTAATCCTCCTCGTTGCCAGAACTGACCCTGTTATTTTGTTGAGAGTTGTCACTACTTATGGGGTCAATCGATTGTTACAATTATATCAGTTCCAGTCGAATTAAAAAGATATCAGTCTACTGGATTACTATTGTTGTAGGAGGAGAAGGAATGAACAAACCTATAGATGTTATGGAACGAATAGAAAATCCGTCAACACAAGCGTTACACAACTTCAATCAACACCCTGGTTTCCGCCGCATGTTTGCCCCGGACCAGTTGACAATCGGGCTGTTTTTACCACTTAAATTTTATAAAGGTCATATGGATGTTCTAAAAGGTCAAGCTGACCTCGTGGAAATCATTGATCAACGAAATTTTGCAGCCGTATGGGTGCGAGATGTTCCTTTATTTGATCCTGCCTTTGGAGATGCTGGACAAGTATTTGATCCATTTATCTATCTTGCCTATCTTGCTGCAAGAACCCAAAACGTCTCCCTGGTAACAGGAAGCGCGATCTTCACGCTTCGCCATCCGATTGATTTAGCCAAGGCAGCTGCATCCATTGATGTACTTTCGGGCGGACGACTTGTGCTAGGGATTGCTTCCGGCGACCGACCTGCTGAGTTTCCGGCTTATGGGATAGATGGGGAGCATCGTGATGTGCGATTCCGGGAGACTGTGGAGTTTTTTCGTGAGCTTATACAGGATAGAACTGGCGCAATTCAATCTTCTCTTGGTCAATTGAAAGGGCTTGAATTGCTCCCGAAGCCCGTTGCTGATGGCATTCCGCTCGTTGTGACGGGCTCAAGCAGGCAGTCTTTAGATTGGATTGCAGAGCACAGTGATGGTTGGCTCACTTATCCCGAAGCAACGGCAAACGAATCCGGTCCTCAAATGCTTGGTCATAAGATTAATGCTTGGCGTGAAAAAATACCTGGTGGCATGTTCAAGCCGCATATGACGAACGAATGGATTGATCTTGTCGAAGATCCCAATTATCCTCGAACACCGCTTCGTGGCGGGTACATATTGCGGACAGGACGAGCAGGTCTGATTCAGCTATTGGAGGAATGGAGAGCAGTTGGCGTCAATCATGCTGCACTCGGTATTCATTTTTCGAGTCGACCTCCTGCTGAGGTGATTCAGGAGTTGGCAGAGGAAGTATTGCCACTCTTTCCCACGCATGTGGGTCCGAAGCCGTTGTTTACAGGGTGGTAGAACATGAAATTGGTGCCTGATGACACAGATAGCTTTTCTCCGCATTTCTATTAACGATCTGGAGAGTATCGATCCGCTGACAGCGATGAGGTCAGGAGTTCGATACTCTAGATACCATAAAGGAAAAAGACGTCATCATGTAACATATGATGGCGTTTTTTTGCCTCTATGTAAACGCTTTAATTAAATATAGACAAGGGATGCCGTCGGTGATAATATTGTTTCTATAAGAAACAATATTGTTCTTATGGAATACAATATGTTTCTTTATCTATTCCCGATTTGAAGCTTTTGATCTTGCAAGTAACAAGAGAAAAAGACCAAAAAAAGTCGTCCTCCACATTCTATTGGGTATTATGAGCACCTCATTCTTAAGTATACGAATAACGCCCTGTGCTAAAGAATTTAATTGTTTGGTGCTTGAGCGTAACGAGAGGATCGGGAAATATTATGAGTATAATTGAAACAACAATCGAATCTTTTGACGGTACTCGGCTATATTCTAGTAAGAATTTAGTTAGTGATGCAAAAGCCGCTGTCGTTATTGTTCACGGACTAGCTGAGCATGCAGGGCGCTACGATTATGTGACGGAACAACTAAATAAACGTGGTTTTAGCGTGTATCGCTTCGATCATCGTGGTCATGCCAGATCCGAGGGACAGCGTACGTTCTATAAAGAATTTGATCATCTTATTGAAGATGTTCATGTCATTGTGGAGGCGGCATTGCAAGAGAGTGGCGATCTTCCGCTGTTTGTGATCGGGCATAGTATGGGCGGTTTTGCAACCTCGTCCTTTGGAACGAAATATCCAGGCAAGGTCAGAGGCATCGTACTATCCGGAGCCCTCACTCGTTACAATACAAAAGTTGCCGGAGAACTGCCAATGGATCTTCCTGCAGGCACGTATTTCCCTAATGAGCTGGGCAGCGGCGTATGCAGTGATCCCGCAGTTGTATCCGCTTACGCGAATGACCCGCTGGTTGAAAAGCAGATCTCTGTAGATTTATTTAATAGTCTGGGAAATGGCGTAGCATGGCTGAAGGAGAACCCGAAGCAGTTTACAGATCCCGTGCTTGTACTGCATGGAGCAAATGATGGACTGGTCAGCGAAAAGGATTCCCGTGACTTTTACGGCGATATCGCTTCCACGGATAAAACACTCAAAATTTATGCTCATCTGATGCATTAAATATTTAATGAACCGACTCGTGATGATGTTATTGAAGAAGCAATTACATGGATTGAAAAACGAATCTGATTTCAGTAGAGTAAGAGAGAATCTGAATATGAAAGGGATTACGCATGAAATTAGATTGGATGGGCGACCATCGGGAACTGATTGAGAAAATTATCAAATACGGTAATGCGTACTCGAACACGTACAAGTTGCAACGAAGTTATGGTACAGACATGATGTTCTCGGCTTCACAGATTCAGACGCTGGAATACATTCTGGAAGCCGAGGACAAGGAAGAGAAGATGTCGGAAATGGCCGCACGCCTGGGCGTAAGCCGCAGTACATTTTCCAAGAACGTGAAGAATCTGACGGAAAAAGGCCTGCTCGAAAAATTTCATTTAAGCGGTAACCGCAAAGACATATACGTCAAACCTTCGCCGAAAGGTCGCGAGGTATATGCGAAGTATACCGAATTTGTAAGGGAGCTTTGCTTTGATGAGATTTTCAAGTATGCAGATCAGATTTCAGAAGCGGATAAGCAGAACTTTGTTCGCATCATGGATCTGTTTGCCGACGTGCTCGTCTGGTATGGTGAAAAAGAACAGGAAGCGCGCAAGTTAATCAGAATTGATTCCTCTGAAACATGAACCTTGAAAATTAAGGGCACCAGCCCATTCCCTCCGCGAATGTCCGTCATACAGTATAAAGTGCTTGATGCAGCAGAGGCTGTAGGACGATTATTCAGCAGGGAGTGGGATGTGTGAAATCATCAACAAAGCTTACCGGACGGGTTATTTATAAAGGAGATCCGGGATACGAAGCGGCGCGCAAGAACTGGGACCCGCATACCGACAAATATCCTAAAGTTTTTGTTTTTGCCCAACGGACGAAAGATGTATCCAACGCTATCCGATGGGCTCGTGAAAATAATGTACCGATCAGGCCGCGGAGTGGAAGACATGCGCTTGAGGTTAATCTTTCACAGGTTAACGGCGGAATTGTCATTGATGTAAGTGATCTGAATTCCATCAAACTTGATAAAAAAAATGGAACCGTTGTTGTGGGTACGGGTAACCGAGTAGGGAGAATTGCGAATACCCTTGCCAAGCAAGGTTTCATAGCTCCTTTTGGTGACAGCCCTACTGTAGGGATCGGTGGAATTACGTTAGGTGGGGGAATTGGGCCTCTCCAGCGTACGATTGGACTCATCAGTGATAACCTGCTTGAGGTAGAGATGGTGGACGCCAAAGGAAAAGTTATCCGGGCCAATAAAAATCGTAATGCGGATCTCTTTTGGGCCTCGCGGGGAGGCGGCGGCGGTAACTTCGGAGTGTACACCCGTTACAAATTCAAAGTGCGCCGGGCTCCAGCGAAGGCGACTGTATTTAAAATCACCTGGCCATGGGCTCAATTCGAGAAGGTGCTCAAAGTATGGCAGAGGTGGGCTCCCTCTGTGGATACAAGACTGGGCAGCGAGTTGTCCATCGGACCGAAAAAGGGTGGCAATGTCGTCATGGAGGGGCTGTTCCTAGGGTCAAAAACAGAGGCACTCCGTCTATTGGAGCCGATTACGAGTGTTGGCACACCGACAAGTTCCATTGTTCGTTTGTTACCTTACACGGAAGTTGTGAAGTTCTTATTACAACCTGATCCGACCGAGACTCAACGGTATAGTAACCAGTTCTCGTCCGGTTTTGGACGAAAACCATTCCCCGACAAAGCCATTAAATCGATGCGATCATTCTTGGAGAACCTGGAAGAGGGACCAGGCGGATTCTATTTCCTCAACTGGGGCGGAGCGGTAAGTCGCAAATCACCTAGATCTACCGCATTCTTCTGGCGCAAAGAGAAGTTCTATGTGGAATGGACCAGTACGTGGCTCAAACCATCCCATGCCGCCAAAAATATCGCACTCGCTCGTAATACTCGCAAGAAATTGCAACCATACATTGTGGGTTCCTATATCAACGTTCCAGACCAAGGGATCAAAAATTCCGGTCCAGTGTACTATGGAGCCAACTATGCCAGACTGCGGAGAGTCAAAGCCAAGTATGACCCGAAAAATGTGTTTAACAATCCGCAAAGCATTACTCCTGCTCGGATAGTGTAAGGTAGAGCCATTCATTTTTACTAGCAGCTAGTGTTAATCAGAAGTTAAATTCATCTATGTATTACTAATAATAAAGACACGTCTTTTATGGCGTGTCTTATTGATTTTTATGGTAGTATAGATGCCAAAACGATATATGAAATGATACAGTTGCTGTTCGACCCTTGAATGGAGGTATGGCTCATGTATGCACCGATCTTATCTACGAAATTAACCATTCCAGTTCAGCGCTCCCATGTAGTGGATCGTCCCCGCCTGTATGTCCGTTTCGGCGAGGGGATGCACGCTAAACTCATACTGGTCTCTGCTCCTGCAGGATCAGGAAAAACACTACTAGTCAATCAATGGGTTAAGTTTTCTTCAATAGATACAGCTTGGCTTTCGCTGGAAGAAGCGGATAACGATCCTTCACGTTTTTTGACATATCTATGTGCTTCGTTACAGACGATTTTCCCCAAGCTTGCTGAAGGAATCATGGGATTAGTTCAATCTTCCGAGCCTCCACCGATCGAGATCATTATTACATACCTTCTTAATGAAGTTTCTGAAATAACCGATCATTTTGTACTTGTTCTGGATGATTATCATCTCATGACTTCAGAAGTGATCCATCAATCGCTTGCCTACTTACTGAGGCACATGCCCCCGCATATGCATATCGTCATGACTACGCGTCAGCAACCCAAGTTACCTTTGGCTCGACTGCGGGCAAAGGGGGAATTGATTGAAATACGTGGTAGTGATCTGCGTTTTACTTCTGCCGAATGCAGTGAGTTTTTGGATCGGGTCATGGGATTGAAACTTTCAGAGGAACATGCTGCTCTCCTTGAAAAACGAACAGAAGGCTGGGTTGCCGGGTTGCAGTTAGCGGCCTTATCAATGCAGGGTTCTTCTGATCCAAATCACTTTATGGAAACGTTCAGTGGCAGAGACCCATTTGTACTGGACTATATAATGGAAGAAATATTACAAGGGCTAACCGAACAAGTACAGAACTTTTTGTTGAAAACGTGCATGTTGGATCGATTATGCGGTTCATTGTGTGATGCGATCTTGGATATAGATGAACCCAAGGAACATGAATCCGTTGATTTTACTGGACAGGACATGTTGGAGTGGCTGGAGCAAGCCAATCTATTCATCGTTCCCTTGGACAATGAGAGGCGATGGTATCGTTACCATCATCTGTTTGCAGATTTATTGCGTAAAAGAGTACACCAGAATTCAAATTATGCCGGCACAGCGGAGACCGATCTGTCTATTACTGAGATACATAAGCGAGCGAGTATCTGGTATGAGAAGCATCAAATGGAGCTGGAGGCTTTCAATCATGCTGTAGCTGCGGCAGATACTCATCGGGCATCGGATCTGTTGGAAGGTAAAGGTATGCCACTTCTTTTTCGCGGGGGTGCTGTTCCTGCCTTGCAATGGTTGAGGTCTCTATCCTCAGCAGAAATGGATTCAATACCTTCCCTATGGGTGATGCATGCGGCTGCGTTATTAGTGTCAGGATATATGATAGACGTCGAACCCAAATTGCAGTCTGCTGAACAAGTGTTACAAAATACCGAACCTGAAAAGGCCAATTCTGATCTCATCGGACATATCGCTTCCATCCGAGCCACGCTGGCTGTCAGCCGGCACGATGCGGATGCGATTATTACGGAGTCACTTCGAGCACTCAAATATTTGCATCCTCATAATCTGCCCATTCGTGCAGCAACAGCTTGGACATTAGGATATGCATACCAGCTTCAGGGAAAACGTGTGGAAGCCGAATTGTCCTACGAGGAATCATTAGCGAATAGTACCAGGATCGGACATCATATTATCACGATGATGGCGACACTGGGCGTGGGGAATATGCAGGAATCCAACAATCAGCTACACCTGGCGGCTGAAGCCTATCAGCAGGTGGTCCATATGGCAGGTAAGCCACCGCTACCCATTGCATGTGAAGCCCATTTGGGTCTGGCGCGAGTTCATTATGAATGGAATAACCTTGATGTGGCGATGTTGCACGCCCAACAGAGTGTGCAGTTGGCACATCAATTTGTCCAAACGGACAGGGTTGTTGCAAGTGAGTTATGGCTCGCCCGAGTGACGCTTGCGAAGGCGGATCTTCATCAAGCCGCTATCATGTTAGATAGAATCAACGAAACGGCCCAACAGTTAAATTTTACAAAGGCGATCCCTGATATTACTGCTGCATACGTTCTTGTGCTCCTTCGTCAGGGTGATCTGAAAAAGGCAATACGATTATCATGGGACAGAAATCATGCGCTTAGTCAGGCCAGAGTATTGCTGAAGCAGGGGAACACCTTGGAGGCACTTGGTATGATGGAATCCTGTCTTCGCTTGGCCATAACCAAAGGCTTCAAGGATGAACAGCTCAAGGCAACAATCCTTCTGGCGGTTATCCATGAGGAACATGGAAATAGAACACAAGCTATCGAGCTCCTGACTGAGGCCATGATGATGGCAGAGCCAGCTGGCTTCATTCGAATATTTGTAGACGAAGGTGTTGTTGTGCACAGTCTTTTGAAGAGTATGAGAGCACGCGGTGACTCACATTTATATCTGCTTCAATTACTGGCTGCATTTGATGAAGGTGAGGATAACAGAGTAGAAATGATTTCGGAAGAGACAGATGTATATCCGTACGTTTCTGAACTGCGAATTGATCCGTTAAGTGTGAGAGAGCTCGAAGTATTACATCTCATTGCGCAGGGAAGATCCAATCGGGAGATTAGTGAGATACTTCATATTGCACTGCCTACCGTGAAAGGACATAACCGGATTATTTTTGACAAAATGCAGGTGAAGCGACGAACCGAAGCCGTAGCAAAAGCACGTGAATGGAAACTCCTGTAACGGATGCATCTTTGAAACAATACTTTAGTATCTAGGGGCCGAACCCACTTCCCGATATACTCATGGCAAACAGGAACATGTGGGGGGAAAGATATGAGAGCTATCATATGTACAAAGTATGGATCACCAGATGTGTTGCAGCTTAAAGACATAGCGAAGCCATCACCCAAGGATCATGAGATTCAGATTAAAATACATGCAACAACCGTAACATCGGGGGACTGTAGAGTTCGCGGTTTTAATAGCCCATTCCTGTACTGGATACCCATGCGTCTGTTTTTGGGAATCCGAAAACCCCGAAATTCGATTCTGGGTGTAGAGTTAGCAGGCGAAGTTACGGCGATCGGCAAGGAAGTGAAGCGATTTAAATTAGGTGATCAGGTATATGCACTAAATGGAATGCGTTTCGGTGCCCATGCTCAGTATATATGTCTATCTGAAGAGGATCCCGTCACTTTGAAACCGGTTAATGCAACGTATGAGGAAGCAGCAGCTGTTCCGTTCGGTGGAACTACGGCCTTATATTTTCTGCTCAAAGGAAACATTAAACGGGGAATGAAAGTGCTCATCTATGGAGCTTCGGGAGCCGTAGGAACTGCTGCTGTACAGCTTGCAAAGTATTTTGGAGCAGAAGTGACAGGGGTATGCAGTACAACGAATGTGGAATTCGCGAAGTCACTTGGTGCCGAGCATGTTATCGATTATATGAAGGAAGACTTTACAAAAACAAGTCAGCGGTATGATCTGATATTGGATGCAGTTGGCAAAGTCTCGAAAGGTCAGTGTCGGCACCTATTGGCACCTAACGGCACATATGTCACTGTTGATGGGCAAGGCATCGCAAGGGTTACTGCGAAGGATCTGATACTTCTTAAAGAGTTGATGGAGGCTGGTAAGATGCAAGCGGTGATTGACAGACGTTATGCTTTGGAGCAAATTCAGGAAGCTTATCGCTATGTGGAAACAGGGCGAAAGAGGGGAAATGTCGTGATTACGGTCAAACATGAGAACTAATTGGCAGTGTGTCGAACTTACTTTTCAAAGGAATGAAAAAGCCACCCTCGGTCATATGACCAAGAGCGGCTTCTTTACATGCCAATTCGCATATCAGCCATTCAGCTATTATGCTTTAACTTGTTCTCCAGCAAATACTTCAACGTTCATTGGAGCGGCCATAAATGCTGCTGCTTGTTGAACAAAAGCTTGGAAATGTGCGCTTGTGTTGTGGGAAGCTGTAGCAGCTTCATCTTTCCACAGCTCGATCATCGTGTATTGTTGTTCGCGTTCTGTGCTTTTTGCCAAATCGTAGCTGATGTTACCTTCTTCTTGACGTGTTGCAGCAATCAGTTCTTTCGCAGATGCGAGGAATGCTTGCTCTTGGTCCGGTTTAATTTGCAGATGAGCGTGAATGATAATCATAATGTATAACCTCCATATGGTGTTTGTTTGGAATGTGTTAAGAATATATGCTTATTGACCCATTTAATCGAGACTTACAGGGAAACCGTCCCTGATATTATGCCCAAGTTGTGATGGTTTCTACAGGCAGACGGTAGGAAGGGTGACCTTCTTTGGCCGATTTACCGATCGAGATCAACATAACGGGTTGATAACGCTCTTTGTCCATGCCAAATGCTTCTGCAATCTGGTCTTTCTCATAACCACCAATTGGGTTGGTGTCATAACCATGAGCACGAGCAGCAAGCATCAATTGCATGGAAGCAAGGCCAGCATCGATCAGGTTAACGTCGCGAAGATCGGAAGCAGCCATCTTTTCGTAATAAGGCATTACAGTTTTGAGCTGCATATCCTTAATGTCTTGTGGCATGTAACCAAGTTCTACAGCTTTACCAAAAATCTCATCCATGTATTCAACGTTGTTCATATCAATAAATACGCCAATAACAGCGGCAGAAGTCAACACTTGATTTTGATTAAATCTCGCAAGTGGAGCAAGCTTTTCTTTACCTTCAGCCGTATCAACAACCAGAAAACGCCAAGGCTGCAAATTGATCGAAGATGGTGCACGGGAAGCTTCGGACAGAATTTCTGTCATCTCTTCACGGCTGATCTTCACTTCAGGATCGTAAAGTTTAACAGAACGGCGACCGTAGGTAATTTCGTTAAAATCATTGGTTTTCTGGAATTTGCTTTGAATTGTACTCATGCATGGATCTCTCCTCTATATATGGGTTTAGAAATTGTTGTGCATACGTTCCAGGAGATCGGCGAGTGACTGAACTTCGTCTTCACTGAAATCCTGTAAAATCTGGTTGATAAAATTGGTCTTCTCTGCTTTGTAGCCTTCAATCTGTTTCCGACCGTGGTCCGTCAAACGAACAAAAGTGACCCGATTATCGTCGGGGTTCTTGCGTCTTGTAACCATCAGGTCCGCCTCAAGCTGTTTCAAGTGGCGTGTAATCGCAGCACTATCAATGTTAATGATTTTCTGCAGCATGGATTGGTTAATCTCATCTACCTGATCCAGCTCATGCAGAATTTCGAAGCGAGAGGAACTGATACCTGTACAGCGTTCAAACTTGGGACTGATTTTGTTACCCAACACGTTCAACAGATTGATGATTTGTTCTTCTTTGGAAACAATACGTGTCATGACTAGACCTCCCGGGTGAATCTGAATCATGAACAACGGCGTATGTTAACCAATGATTAATGTTGCAGTATACAATGCCATTGCCTAATGATTATTTGTATGCTCTCGATCATTGATGTATCAATATTTGATGCGTCAATCATTGATGGCTCAATTAATATATCATGCCTTTTATGATTTTGCAACAGGTTAGAAAATGTTGCTGATTCTAGTGTTATTATCCCGCTATGTTACATTACAGTCCGTATATGTTGTCCAAATGCATAAGTTAATATTGATTGTTTATGTTATTGAGAATTATTATCAACTAACTTATAATGAAATGAAATGTACATAATGATCGAAAATAACAGGAAAGTTCATAACAGCAGCAAGAAGGTATGTCGATGTAATATGGCGGGAGGGAAAGTACAGCGGATATGAATTTGAATGATCACATCAGGTTGTGGAATCATGTTTTTGTCAAAATACTGGATGTACGCCAGAACGCTTTGGATCCTGGGGAGAAGCTGAAGAATTATCAACTACCAGCGAGTACCTATCTATATATCACCGACGGAAGTGCACGGATACGAATGGATCAACACAGATACATCGTGGAGGGATTCCACATCATTCATGGAGGCAAACAGGCGAATTTAAACATGGAGACGGATTCAGGCGTGACGTATTATATGATTTTGTACAAAGCCATTCTGGCCTTGCCCTGTGGGATGGAAATTCAGCATCTGATGGACCATGAACGTCCGTTCCAGGACCAATACGCACTTGTACCAACCCGTCCGCTGCAAATGTATCAGTGTATGGAGGAATTAAAACAGGAGTGGGAACAGTCCACTAAGCTTGCAAAGTTACATGCCAAAACCTTATTTCATCAATGGGTATATTCTTTGTTGGCAGACGTATACGAACAATCCATTCAGCCACATAAACCGGATACGGTCACACAGGCTATTGAATACATGAATGCTCATCTCCATGAGCCCATAGCTCTTGACGTAATGGCAGAAGCAATGGAATGCAGTGTGGGGCACTTGTCCAGGTTGTTCAAACAAAAGTTAAACATCAGTCCCATCCAGTATCTTGGACAGATCCGAATGGAGAGGGCAGCACATCTTCTGGTGCATACCCGTGCTACGCTGCAACAGATTGCAGAACAGGTCGGGTATCCGGATGCACATTCACTGAGCCGCAGCTTCAAAAAAATAAAAGGTCTTTCTCCAATTCGTTATAAAAAAGGAGTAAGCCAACGGTTTAACAAGTCGAAACAGACATTGGTATTGAACAACAAGCAAGATTTGCCCAGTATAATGCAAGAAAATGCCCTTCATTCGTTACATTCCCATCTATATAATGATATTGATTATCAATATCAAAAGAATGTTGGAGGGGAATTAATAATGCAAGGAAAATTCAAAATGACAGCACTAAGCATGATGTTGTGTCTAACGCTATTGCTCACAGCCTGTTCCAGTCCGGCACCGTCTGCAAGTGGTACGCAAACAGAGACCAATGCGGCTACTACACAATCGGGTAACCAGACAACGGAGACAGGGAAATCGACTGCACAGCCGGAGACGCGGACGGTCTCCACAATGAGGGGAGATGTGGTAATTCCAGCCAATCCTCAGTGTGTTGCTTCAGATCAATATATGGGGTACCTGCTGAAACTGGGCATTGTACCGGTTGGTGTAAGAACATTTATGCTGAACGAAGGATGGATTGAAAAGTCTGGCATTGCTGCTGATGTTATAGCGGGTATTGAGGATTTGGGAGGAGAGTTCCCAATGAATCTGGAGAAATTAGTGTCACTTGAGCCGGATCTCATCATCGGTTCCATTGATAAAAATATTGAGGATTACGAAAAAATTGCAACGACCGTCTTTTTACCTTATTGGGAAGGCGATAAAACTTCTGGTCCACTGGAAAAGCTGCGCCGGATTGCTGGTGTTTTTGGTAAAGAGAAGGAAGCAGAGCAATGGATCACGACATATGAAGAGAATATCGAAGAGACTAAGAAGCAGATTGATGGTGTGATTAAAGAAGGCGAGACCGTATCCATCATTCAAATAGGATACAAAGCGTTGTATGTCCTTGGTGCAGAAGGCGGGAACTATGGTAGTTCCACGATCTATGAGATGCTGAAACTGCCTCCTACTCAGCAAGCACTCGATATGAAGGATGGATTCGAGACGATCTCCCTTGAAGTACTGCCTGAGTATATGGGAGATCATATCTTCTTATATGGTTCGGGTAGCGAAGACGCCAAAGAGATCCTGAACAGCGAGGTGTGGAAACGTCTGCCTGCTGTGCAGAAAGGACAAGTCTACGCCTATGGTTCCTTGGATGGAACAGAGGATGAGTTCGTCATGGAAGATCCCTATTCACTGGAGTTGCAGTTGGATAGTATAAAGAATTTACTATTGGGAGCTAAAAAATAGAGTTAATTAGTTCACACAGAATCGGATCAGAACGGGGAGGGGACATGCGCATGGAGGAGAATGATTGGATCAAACAACTGGAGCAACTACATTTCTCTGCTGTCCACGTCTGCCATTACTCTAGCAATCCGGGGGCTGTCCAGCGTCGGATCTGGAAAAGGTTCGCCATTTGCAGGGTCATCGCTGGCAAGGGATCTTTGTCTATGGATAACATTGTACATACGGTGTCTCAAGACGAGTGGTTTTTGTTGAAGCCAGGAATGCATGTGGAGTTTCAGACGGATATGGAAGCACCTGTCCGATATCAGATCATTTTATTTTCCTGTGTTACACTTACCCGGCGTCGGAATGCTTGGCATACCGAGGCATTTGATCTCCCTGTGAAGGGCAAACTTAATGTTCCTTCCAATACACGTGATATTCAGGAGATGATGGATACCCTGGTGAGTGGAAAGTACTCCATCACGAGTCTGGAAAAGACGCGCAGGAAACATCTTTTGCATCAGTTGTTGATTCAGTTAATGGTGCACGTGAATGAAGCAACACCCCCTGAAGCGGGGATGGATTTGGCACTTGATTATATGACGCATCAGTATATGGAAAACATTCGAATGGATCAGATGGCCCGCATGGCAGGGCTTAGTGTGAATCATTTTATAAGAACATTCAAACGGCAACTCAATATGACCCCGATTGAATATATACTGAAACTACGTATGGCAAAGGCCAAGCAGCTGTTATTTTCTTCAGACAAAATCAAGGATATTGCAGAGCAAGTGGGTTATAAGGACGAGCACTATTTCAGCAGAGTTTTCAAGAAAAACGAAGGAATCGCCCCAACGTTGTATATGAAAAATAAAGTGAATCGCATTGCCACCTTGTATTACGGGTTGGACGATTATGTGATAACGCTCGGTTTGAGGCCAGTATCCGCTTTATCCTATGGTCAGAGGGTAGCTCGTCATGTTGCCGTACCTGCGCTTCAAGCACACAGTCATCAGGGACTTATCCTGGATAGCTTCAATCAGAACTATGATGATTTGAGGTTAGTCCAACCGGACCTGATCATTACAAGTGATCGTTTGGAGCCAAATAACTCCCTGCATCGTATCGCGCCTACCACCATGCTGGAGCACACCAACCATTTTGGGGAGAGGCTTATGTATATGGCGGACATTATGGGCCGCACCGAACAGGCTGTACAGTGGATAGAACAACATGCTGAACTGAGCCGGGTTCTTCGAGGACGCATTCAATCGAGGTGGGGGAAACAGAGTGCCATGTTCATCCGGGTGACTTCTCATTTCTACCGAATGTATGGATTGAACAACCAGACAGGGGCCCTATTGTATGATGATCTGGGATTTTATTTGCCTCGTGATTTTCCGGAACAACAGTGGGCTGTAGAGAGTAAAGTTTGCGATTTGCAGTTATACGACGCGGATCATGTGTTTGTAATGGTCGATCCCACAGAAGAGGCACGTGCTCAACTGAGGCAATTACAGCAATGCAGTGCATGGTTGGCATTAAAGGCTGTTCAAGAAGGCCGTGTATATAATGCAGGAGATATTTTCTTCAAAACGCTGGGTCCCACCGGACGCATGTGGGCCATGCGATATGTGGCAGAGCAACTTGGGGTTACCTTAAGGTGATATTGTGCAAGAGAAGAGAGTGGAATAATCCATGGTCAGCCTGTACGCTTTTCCCTACTATAGTGATAATGATTATTATTATTAAATAGTAGAGGGGATTTACTACAAATGGTAAGACAGAGAGCAACAACGATGATACTGTTGACCCTGCTTGTGCTCGTTCTGACGGCATGTAGCAAGGCAACAGAAGCAACGCCTCCGCAACAGGATACACCTGTGGAAGAGAGTGGTACACAAACGATTGAGCATCTTAAAGGAACAACGGTTGTACCGCAAAAAATAGAGCGGATGGTGGTATTATCGGCTGCTTACATCGATCACATGTTGACGATTGGTGAGAAACCAGCAGGCGTTAATGTAGAAGTTCGTTACGGAGGAGATTATTTGCCTTACTTTGCAGATCAGCTTGCCGGCATTCCAACGGTAGGGTCTGCAGACAGTCCTAACCTGGAGGCTATCCTTCAGATTGATCCGGATGTCATCGTTATTGAGAGTCGAACTGCGGAGAGTACGTATGATCAGTTGGAGAAAATCGCTCCGACGATTGTACTTGGTACTGAATGGCTGGATTTTGTTGATGATACAACATATTGGACACAGGATCTGTTGACCATTGCCGGGATGTACAACAAAGTGGATCTGGCAAAAGAAAAGATAGCCGAGGTTGAGCAGCAGGCGAAGCAACTAAAAGCGAAGATCGATCAACTGGATCAAAAAAAGCTGGCTTATCTGCGTGTAAGAGAGAAGACCTTGCAAATATACGCGGCAAAGGGACATCCAACCAACACACTTTTGTATCATGACCTTGGATTTGTGCCAACGACTGTGACACCTTCCGAACAACGTGAGGACCTGTCCATGGAGAAAATTGCAGATGTGGATGCTGATTTCGTAGTTCTGGAGATTGACCCGAATGCCGATGAGTATTTAAACAACATCAATGCAAGCTCACTCTGGAAAAAAGTACCGGCTGTTGGTGCAGATCAGGTCTACACGACAGACTCGTTCTGGTTGTTTAAGGGCTGGGGAGCAATTGGGCGAAGCGAGATTATCAACGAAGTTGAAGACATGATTAATAGATGAGACGTTATCCAAGACATGATTATTCAGAGATGTCGGGAGCGTTACAGCAATTTTTTGTGACGACGATCCAAGCGACTTGTGATGATTCCAAGTATCCTTTCCATGTGAAAGATCTGCTGAATGAAGAGAAACGAAACTTGATATTGCGTGAACAGGCTGTGCAGCAAGGGCTTCAATTGGGCGGCAAAGGAAGTGTGGCTGTCGGTACACTTTTTGCCAAACGTTACTCCGTATTTGTTATGTCCGTAATCTCAGCTTTCAGTCTATACGATACGATACTTAGCGTTGCAGACGATGATGTGCGGTTTGAATTGAATGGAGCAGGTGGCATGCGATATGCGACTCGGCTGGAGAGAACCTCTCTGGAGGCTGAAGATCCTGTTCAGCGCAGGTCAGAGAGTGGTTTGCTCAAGAAAAGAGTGCTGTTACATCTGGAACCTGTCCTGCGAGCGGTAGCCGTCGGAACAGGAGCGAGCGATAAGGTCATGTGGTCTCTGGTTGCGCATAATGTGCAACAATTGTATGCACGAATGATTAATGATCAGAGCATATGGAAGACAGATGAACGGCTTGCAAAGATTCAAGCAGATCAAAGCCTCTGGCTGGATCGGCAAAACGATAATGCATGTACATTTGCCAATGAGCTACAGTGCTTCGAACATTCCAGTTGGCAGGGACCGCCGTTCCTGATACGTCGATATTGTTGTTTGGCTTATCAGGTTGGAGACGGAAGTCATACACATGGGTATTGTGACAGTTGTCCGAAGCTGGATTCGGAATCCCGATTGCGCAAACTTCTCCAGCAGTGAACAGACACTCTTGTACCGCATGGTACGAATCTGTTTCAGACAAACCATGTTCTCTTCGGTTTCCAGTGGATAGAATCTATGATCGACAAGTTACACAACCTGCAGCGGCTTAAGCCAGCGTCTGCGGGTTTGTTGGCTTTGTACAAGGTCACGATACCTTTGCATTGAGGGATAGTATTCGTTATACTTCAAGCTATTGATCAATTAATTACTAACTATTGGAGGGCGGATTATCATGGCTAAAGATACAGCAGCGTCGGTTAACCGGCGAAATGATATTATCTCTGCAGCAATTGACGTCTTCGCGGAAATTGGCTATTATCGTGCAACTACAGCCCAGGTGGCTGAACGGGCACAGATCTCACAGCCGTATATATTTCGTTTTTTCAAAACAAAAGAAGCTTTATTATTAACTGCAATTGAGGTCTCATGGACACGGGTGATTGATTCGTTTCGAATTGTGGTGGAGACGGCGACACCAGATCAGTTAGAGAATGATCTCATTGAAGCCTATGATAAGATTCTGGAATCGCACAAGAGCGAAATCTTGCTTCAGATGCAGGCGCAAACGATCCAGGAAGAAGTTATTCGTCAGGCCATGCAAAAAGGCATGAGTGATGTAAGAGCCATGGTACTGGAAGCTTTCACAGTTGCAGGAATTGCCGAACCTCTGAAAAGAACAATGATTTTCCTGGCGATCGGGATGTTATGTAATATATCTACTGCGCTGGATATGCCAGAGCTCAAGGATCGATAGAGAGGGAGGTAAAGTCCCTTTTTGAATTTTAGTTATTGATCAATCACTAAATATGATTTATATTATTTTCAGATAAGTAATTGATCAATAACTAAATGGATGGAAGAGGTCGATATACGATGAAAAAGGCTATTGTGATTGGAGCCACAGGTGGAACAGGTGCAGCGATTACGGAGGAATTGATTAGACAAGGGATTTCTACGATCGCATTTGGGCGCTCCCGTCAAAAGTTGGAGCAACTTGCGGTAAAATTGGGATATCCGGATCACCTGTTAATTGCAGTTGGAGATGCATTTCGGTCGGAGGATATTATTGCTGCTTCCCAAGGTGCCGATGTCATATTTCATTGTGCGAATGTCCCTTATAACGAGATGGAGAGCAGACTGATTCCGCTCGGTGAATCTGTGATGGCGGCGGCAGAACACTTGGGTCTGAACGTGGTTGTTATAGACGGAATCTATCCCTATGGCAGAAGACAAATGAAGGAAGTAACCGAAGAACATCCGAAACAGCCACATACGCGCAAAGGCAAGACACGACTTGCCTATGAACAGATGTTATTCAGTGCAAAATGGAGCAAAGCTCAGGTGATGATCGTTCGTTTGCCAGATTATTATGGCCCATCGGCTAATCAAGCTTCCTATCTGGGTTCAACCCTTGAAGCGATAGCAAAAGGAAAGATGGCATTTTTTATCGGGAATATGAATGTGCCGAGAGAGTATATTTATTTGCCGGATGCTGCGGTAATGGTGGTGGAGCTGGCAAGCAGAGAGAAGACGTATGGACAGAACTGGAACATTCCTGGATCGGGGATCATCTCGGGTCATGACATCGTGCGTTTGGCACAGAAGGCTGCAGGAAGAAGTAAGCCTGTGATGGCGTCAGGAAAAATAGGGTTGTCGGTGATCGGACTAGGTGTACCCGTTATGAAAGAAATTGTAGAAATGTTATATCTGACCGAGGAACCCCTGATCTTGAGTAGACAGAAGTATGAGGAACGGATTGGCCCGATTGTGGCAACATCTTTTGAGGAAGGAATTAAGTTGACGATTAAGGAGTTGGAGTTGCAGGGGGAGTAGAGGGGAATATATTTTTTAGAGAAAAGTAATTGATTGATCACTAACTATAGAGGTTCCATAGGTATATTGAATAGGGGGCGCACAAAGCTAGTCCCGGGCATAGAGTGTACTATTGTAAAATGCGGAGAATCGACGTGGTGTACGAGGAGGGGGGATTTTCTTGTGAGCGGTATATCCAAAAGGAAACGCAAAATTTCCTCAAGTAGTACAGGCAAACGGAAAGCAAAAAAATCAAAAAAACACTCTATCCCAAAGAAGAAGAGTAAGTCTTGTAAGAAAAGCAAACGTAAATGCAAAAAAAAGAAAAATCACAGGATTCCTTTCCTTCGCGGCCCACGGGGGTATCAGGGAATGAGAGGATTCACTGGAGCAACAGGTGCTACTGGGTTAACCGGAGACCCTGGGTATCCCGGCATATGGGGAGCAACCATTTTAACAGGACGGACCGGAGTAACTGGAACCACGGGAAGTACCGGAATAACCGGAGTCACAGGTGCAACAGGAGCTACCGGACTGATGGGCACCACAGGTGTGACTGGAACTACAGGAGCTACAGGTGCAACTGGCACCGGACCTACAGGAACCACAGGAACAACCGGTATAACCGGCTTTACGGGTAGCACCGGATTTACAGGTCCAACTGGAGCAACTGGTCCCACTGGAATTGGTGTGATGGGACTAACTGGATCTACTGGTGAAACAGGATTCACTGGGGTGACTGGAGCGACAGGAATTATAGGTCCGACTGGTGCCACTGGTTCAACGGGTATAACCGGATTTACAGGTGCTACAGGATTTACCGGAGCGACGGGTCTAATAGGTATTATGGGTGCGACTGGATTAACGGGAAGTACTGGAGAAACTGGAACCACAGGCCCGTCCGGAGTAACAGGAACAACTGGTATAACTGGAACCACAGGTATCATAGGAGTCAGTGGCGTAACTGGAACGACAGGTACTACGGGCGCGACCGGCCCAACCGGTGAGACAGGTATCACCGGAGTTACAGGCGCTACAGGATTTACTGGGGCGATAGGAGCAACGGGAAGTACGGGGCTAACTGGAAATACTGGCATAACCGGAACGACAGGGATCACTGGTGCGATCGGGTCTACGGGAGTTACTGGTGTTACGGGTGTAACCGGATCTACTGGAAATACGGGTGCTTCAGGGATTACTGGATTTACGGGCAGTACAGGTGCGACCGGCACGACTGGTTTGACAGGATTCACCGGAGCGACAGGAAGTACTGGTGAGGCGGGGCTAACAGGAGTTACAGGTACGACCGGATTACCTGGCGTTACGGGTACCACGGGTGTAACCGGTTCTACTGGAATTACAGGCCTAACGGGAATTACTGGAGCAACTGGCACTACCGGTATCACAGGTACGACTGGTGTGACAGGACTCACTGGGGCCACTGGTATAAGTGGTGTTACTGGTGAAACAGGACCATCAGGCACAACCGGATTAACTGGCGTTACTGGAATTGCGGGCACAACAGGAACGACTGGAGTAACCGGTGCAACAGGTATTACTGGATTTACAGGCAGTACAGGTGCGATCGGAGCAACTGGTGCCACTGGCACAACCGGAGTCACAGGTACGACTGGTGTGTCAGGACCCACCGGGTCTACTGGAGAAACGGGTACCACCGGAGTTACAGGTGCTACAGGATCTACTGGGGCGATAGGGGCAACGGGAAGTACAGGTACAAACGGCGTTACTGGCATAACAGGTACGACTGGTACTACGGGAGTTACAGGTATAACCGGCAATACTGGTATAACAGGAGCCACAGGAATTACTGGAGATACCGGTCCAACAGGGGTCACAGGAACGACAGGTGTGACGGGATCAACTGGCGCAACTGGAGAAACGGGGATTTCAGGTGCAACCGGAGTCAGTGGCACAACAGGAATTACCGGAGCTACCGGAATTACGGGTGCTACAGGAAACACCGGGACGACAGGTGTAACTGGAGAAACAGGGTTCACAGGACTAACGGGAGTTACCGGTCCAACAGGAACGACAGGGTTAACAGGGGTAACCGGAATCACCGGTGAGACCGGAGCCACAGGGATTACAGGTACAACTGGACTAACTGGCATTACTGGAACCACGGGTATCACAGGCGTGACCGGAGCTATCGGACTGACTGGTGTCACTGGGGAAACGGGTTTAACAGGATTCACAGGCACGACAGGAGCGACGGGACCGACTGGAGCAACTGGAGCAACCGGAATTACAGGTATCTCGGGAGTGACTGGCGTAACCGGAACGACGGGAATTACGGGAGCGACCGGGGCCACTGGTGTCACTGGAGAGACGGGTCTAACGGGAGGTACAGGTACAACTGGTATTACAGGTCCTACGGGTGCGATTGGACCAACTGGTATTACCGGAAACACGGGTATCACAGGCGTGACCGGAGCCACTGGTGCGACTGGGATCACAGGAATCACGGGTACAGCTGGTGTAACTGGCCCAACAGGTGCGACTGGAGAAACAGGAAGTACAGGTTCCACGGGAGTAATCGGCGCAACCGGAACAACTGGTGCAACTGGAGAGACAGGACTAACAGGACTAACAGGACTAACAGGTATAACTGGAGCTACTGGAAGTACGGGTGCGACGGGAACAACTGGTGTTACAGGTGCAACCGGAGTTACTGGTTCAACTGGTAATACCGGAGCTACTGGCATAACCGGGGTCACCGGCGAAACAGGGCCAACGGGCACAACTGGCTTAACTGGCGTTACGGGTACAATTGGTGTGACCGGAGCAACAGGCGTCACCGGAGAGATGGGTCTAACTGGGAGCACAGGAGCCACAGGAATTACTGGTGCAACCGGAATTACTGGAGATTTAGGTCCAACAGGGGTCACAGGTACGACTGGCGTGACGGGACCGACCGGTGCAACTGGAGAAACGGGAATTACCGGAACCACTGGCGTTACTGGGGAGACAGGTCTAACAGGAGGTACAGGTGCAACTGGACTAACTGGTATTACCGGAATCACGGGTACAGCTGGTGTAACGGGCCCAACAGGTGCCGCTGGAGCAACAGGAAGCACAGGTGCCACGGGAGTAACCGGAACAACTGGTGTAACTGGAGAGTCGGGTCTAAGAGGAGTCACTGGTGTCACCGGGGAAACGGGTATAACCGGGGCCACAGGTGTAACGGGCCCTATCGGTTCGACTGGCCCTACAGGAGAGACTGGGTTAACCGGGGTCACAGGTCTGACTGGTGTGACGGGACTGAACGGTGCAACTGGAGAAACTGGAATTACAGGTACAACTGGACTAACTGGCATTACTGGAACCACGGGTATCACAGGAGTGACCGGAGCTACCGGACTGACTGGTGTCACTGGGGAAACGGGTCTAACAGGATTCACAGGCGCGACGGGACCGACAGGAGCAACGGGAATTACAGGTATCTCGGGAGTGACTGGAGTAACAGGGTTCACAGGACTGACGGGAGTGACCGGGGCCACTGGTGTTACTGGGGAGACCGGTCTAACTGGAAACACAGGTGTGACGGGCCCTACCGGTTCGATTGGCCCGACTGGTTTAACTGGCGTAACAGGAACAACTGGTATTACGGGAGTAACTGGAGAGACAGGACTAACAGGTGTAACTGGAACTACTGGAAGTACGGGCGCGACGGGAACAACTGGTGTTACGGGTGCAACCGGAGGTAGTGGCACAACAGGAATTACTGGTATAACTGGCGCGACAGGACTCACCGGGTCTACTGGTTCAACTGGTATTACCGGAGCTACGGGCATAACGGGGGTCACCGGAGAAACAGGGCCAACCGGCACGACTGGCTTAACTGGCGTTACGGGTACAATTGGTGCGACTGGAGCAACAGGCGTCACTGGAGAGACGGGTCTAACTGGGAGCGCAGGAGCCACAGGAATTACTGGTGCAACCGGAATTACTGGAGATATAGGTCCAACAGGGGTGACAGGTACGACTGGAGTGGCGGGTTTAATTGGCGCAACTGGAGAAACGGGGATTTCAGGTGCGACCGGAGTTAGTGGCACAACAGGAATTACTGGAGCTACCGGAACTATGGGGGTTACAGGAAACACCGGAACGACAGGTGTTACTGGAGAAACAGGGTTCACAGGAATAACGGGAGTGACTGGTATAACCGGAACGACGGGAATTACGGGTACCACCGGAGCTACTGGCGTCACTGGAGAGACAGGAGCTACAGGCCTGACGGGAAATACAGGACCAACGGGTGACACCGGATTTACAGGTCCAACAGGTGAAACAGGAATAACTGGAGAGACGGGGCTAAACGGAGTCACTGGTGTCACCGGGCTAACGGGTCTATCCGGGGCCACAGGTGTAACGGGCTCAACCGGTTCGACTGGCCTAACAGGAGTGACAGGACTAACAGGTATAACTGGAGTCACTGGAAGTACGGGTGTGACAGGAGCAACAGGAGCAACAGGAGCAACAGGCGTCACTGGAGAGACGGGTCTAACTGGGAGCACAGGTACGATTGGGGCAACGGGTATCACGGGAGTTACTGGTGTAACAGGAGCCACAGGAATTACTGGTGCAACTGGAGCTACTGGAGCTATAGGTCCAACAGGGGTGACAGGTACGACTGGTGTGACGGGATCAACTGGAGAAACAGGGTTCACAGGACCAACAGGTGCGACTGGCTTAACTGGTGTTACGGGTACAACAGGTGCGACCGGAGCCACTGGGGTCACAGGGGAAACGGGTACGACTGGAGCAACGGGAAGTACGGGTACTACAGGAGCTACTGGTGTTACGGGAATAACTGGAGCCACGGGCATTACAGGAGAGACGGGGGTAACAGGCGTTACCGGCACGACAGGACCAACAGGACCAACAGGACCAACCGGAGCCATTGGTGCGACTGGCATAACCGGAGTCACTGGTACGACTGGAGTTACAGGAGCAACGGGGAGTACGGGTTCTACAGGAATAACTGGCGTAACCGGGCCGACTGGTGCTACTGGAATTACTGGCCAAACTGGTGAGACGGGTCTAACCGGGATTACAGGTGCGACTGGTGCTACTGGAATTACTGGGGTAACTGGATTTACAGGAGTTACAGGGGCAACCGGTCTAACGGGTATTACTGGTGACACAGGAATAACCGGCACGACCGGCGTAACTGGCATTACGGGTGTGACTGGAGCTACCGGAATTACAGGTGCCACCGGCACAACTGGTGCCACTGGAGAGACGGGTGTAACAGGGGTCACAGGTACGACTGGTGTGACGGGACCCACCGGGGCTACTGGAGCAACGGGAACTACGGGAGTTACTGGCGTAACCGGCGCGACTGGAACTACGGGTGCGACTGGTGCCACTGGCATAACTGGCATAACTGGTGTTACGGGTACAACAGGTACGACTGGAGCCACTGGGATAACAGGTGTGACTGGAGCAACAGGAACCACGGGCATTACAGGAGAGACGGGTTTAACAGGCGTTACAGGCACGATCGGTGTAACGGGACCGACCGGAGCAGCTGGGGCTACAGGGCTCACAGGTGTATCAGGAGCCACAGGCACAACAGGAATTACGGGTATCACGGGGGTGACCGGTGCTACAGGAACTACAGGTACAACGGGTGTAACAGGAGCCACCGGAAGTACTGGTTCAGCAGGAGTTACAGGTATAACTGGCGCTACCGGAGCAACTGGAGAAACAGGAATAACGGGAGCTACTGGTTCTACAGGTGCAACTGGGGTTACAGGCATCACAGGAACAACCGGCACAACAGGAATTACTGGCCCGACTGGACCAACTGGGGCTAACGGAATAACGGGGGCAACCGGTGTAACGAGTGCAACAGGAGCTACGGGAGCCACTGGAGCAACAGGAATCACAGGAACAACAGGTGCAACCGGGGCAACGGGCTTGACAGGAGCCACTGGACCAACCGGCCCCAATTTTGCAACACAAGGGTTCTCTGCCTTCCTGGCTACACTTTCGACAGCAACGAGCGCACAATTAACCAACTGGACAACAACGAGTCCTTATTACGGTAATGCCAACTTTAATGCAACTACGGGGAATTATACCGTCCCGGTAACTGGAAGATACTCGATTGTGGCCACGATCAATTATGCAACGACCGCAGCGATTGCTCTATCTCTGGGTGCTGGTGTTAACCCAGCCTTTCTTGTACAGAGAACATCCCCTACGGTAACGACACTTGTCAGTGGTTTGTTGCCCGTCCTAAATGTCGCGATTACGCTACTCACACTGCGGGCAGTGCTGGGAAGTGGTTCAGTGACTTTGGCAGTAGAAGTCGCACTGAACGCGGGAGATGTGATTGGACTGTTCTATGCTGCAAACGGGTTGACGATTACGTTGAACCTGGGCAGTGGTGCTACAAATGGCATTGTGTGGTCTGTGCATGAGATCACCTAAACACTTCTCAACGGATTGCGCCTATGGACAAATTCGTAAAGTTGTAATAAGTTAGTTTGAAGATATTCGAAATATCTTTTGGAAATTGGACTAACAAGTGAGGTGGATTACATGATTCCTATTTTGGGACGCATTAACGAATTAAGTCGAAAACAACGTAGCAGCGTCGGTTTGACAAAAGCAGAACAAAGCGAGCAGCACGAGCTTAGAAAACAATATTTGCAGGCTATTCGAGGTCAGGTGCTGACAACCATGCTGGCAGTATCCGTTGTGGACCCACTGGGTCATGATGTGACCCCTGAGAAATTAACCAATGAAAAATTGCAGCGCCGTGAACAAGCCGGCCAATAGCATTCCTTTAAAAAGACAGACCAAGGTTACATCTTGGTCTGTCTTTTTTTTCTGCAAATCATTCATTCAGCAGGAACTGCATTAATGATCCAGTTAGGTATTTCGTGCAGATTAACAAGCATGTCAGTTTTTTTTAGTTTTGATGACAATAAATCTGCCGCGAACTTCAAATGATCTCGGATAACTCATATAATAACGCTAATATATTTAAGCAATACAAGGTGAAAGCACAATTAACCTCAATATAACTAACAACAAACTTACATCAAATAATCAAAGAAAGACTAGTTCATATATGTATCTCGAAAGGGTTGATGAATCATGAGTCTGGAGGCTTTGAATGAACGTGTGAAGAATGATCTGGCTTATTTATCATTTGGTGGCGCGAACTGGGTACGTCCAAGAGAACATGCAGATGGTCATGTCTATGATGTTGTCATTGTAGGCGGAGGCCAGAGTGGATTAGGGGCAGCATTTGGACTTCTTCGCGAGCGGATATCCAATATTGTTGTTATTGACGAGAATGCATCGGGGCTTGAAGGACCTTGGGAGACTTATGCACGCATGGTTACTTTGCGCACACCTAAGCATCTGACTTCCATCGATCTGGGTATCCCCTCGTTAACCTTTCGCTCATGGTGGGAAGCACAGGTTGGGCCCGAAGGTTGGGAAGAGGTAGATAAGATCCCGCGCGGAGACTGGATGAATTATTTACGCTGGTATCGGAAAGTGCTGAATCTGCCTGTGTTTAATGAGGTGAAATTAACGCTGGTTGAGCCAATAGAGAACGGAATACATCGACTTCATGTGAACAAGGCAGGAACTCAGAGGGATGTTATCCTTGCTCGCAAAGTAGTGTTTGCTACGGGAATACAAGGTGGTGGAGAGTGGCATGTACCTTCCATGATTGCGGATAGATTACCTCGGGAGCTGTATGCCCATACGTCTGAAGCCATTGATTTTGATCGGTTAAAAGGTAAAAGGGTGGCTGTGCTTGGGGGCGGCGCTTCTGCATTCGATAATGCGAGTTATGCCCTTGCCACCGGTGTGGCGGAAGCTCATGTATTTGTACGACGGGAACAACTGCCAAGTGTCAATCCCATTCGTCAGATGGAACAATCCGGTATGATTGAGCGATACCACGCTCTTCCGGTTGCTGATAAATATGAAGTGATCTCTCATTTCTTCAAATTCAATCAACCGCCAACCAACGATACGTTTAATCGTGCAGCAGCCTGGCCTGGATTCGAACTGCATTTGAATTCGCCTTGGCTGAGTGTGGAAGCGACGGAGCAAGGCGCGATAGTGCATACGGCACAGGGAGCATATACGTTTGATTTTCTAATTATTAGCACAGGTCTGCTTAGTGATCCGGCACTCCGTCCTGAGCTGAAGCTTGTGGAGCCGTACATCGCGCGTTGGGAGGACTGTTACCAAGCTCCACCAGGGCATCGCAATGCATTGCTGGACGCACATCCATACCTGAGTTCCGGGTTTGCAATGACAAGCAGAAGTGAACAGGGTGAGAAAGCGTTGCACGGACTATTTGTATTCAACTACTCTGCACTTGCCAGCTGTGGTCTGTCGGCATCGGCAATATCGGGGACCAAGAGTGCAGTGCCGAAACTGGTCTCTGCTATAGCGGATCAGTTGTTCCTCGATGATCGGGAGATTATTTTGGAGCAATTCTATGCGTATGAAGAACAGGAATTTACGGCTACATGGGTGAAAAGTGGTGCCCTCGCTGAGTAATTGCACTCTATAATATTGTGAACGTGTGGCATCTGATGCTGCACGTTTTTTTTGTTTTTCATATGATGAAGGTTACACTTGCCTTTAATTTGTTGTAAAATGTCGGTTGGAACATGTTAAAGGCAGGGATAATAGATGAATGAAATGAACTATGAACAATTTAGAGCCCATTTGAAGAAAGCGTCGCGTAAACGAAATGTACCTTTGATTAAGATCGTAGCATTTCAAGAGAAATACATGAAGATTGAAGAAGTTCAATTTTACGATGTGGAACAAAATCATATGAGTGTTCAGGCCTGCAATACGTTGTGGATGCATCTGGAGAATAAATCTTTCCGTAATATGGTGTCCCAACATTTGCAGTTTTATAGAGACATGGAGAATCTGGGTCGGCATTCCTTTGAGAATCTGATCAAAGAACTATATGATACGTCTGTTCCTGTGCTGCTCGATTACAATCCTGCTGATTATTACACCTCGGGGCAATTGGCTGAGATTCTGGTCATGGATGAGGAGCGGTTGATAGAACAATTGGAGATGGGCCGCTTCAAGGGGGCTTTTATTAATGAAGAAGGTAAATGGCTTAAACCCAAACCGGATGCAATGGTTGTAGAGTCATAAACGCGCATGTAAATCCTATGAATAGTTAAATCCTGCAACGCCGCGCTTGAAGCGCCGGATGCTGCAGGATTTTTAATGGATATGAAGCGCACGGAATGACATCTTTATGGACAGGGAAACTTCGTTCGATGAATACTCCAGTCTCTGACGAACTCTAAATCCATCTTTACAAGGATTAGGAGTGATCAGAACGAGGCTCGCGGGCCCGAATAATATTGATTAGTGCGGAAGAGTATGAGTTGCGTGAGTCGAAAGATGCGGGTTTTGAATGTTTTTAAATTATTTTGAATGAAAGTGGTTGTTTTTTGAGTGGATTATGATACTATAGAAGCAGTTGGAGGAATGAAGATGCTGACTGAAGAACGATATGCTGCAATTATAGAGCGCTTACATTTACAGGGAATTGTGAAATTGCAAGAACTAGTTGATGTGTTGGGTGCTTCTGAATCAACGATTAGGCGTGACTTGATCGATCTGGAGAGTCGTCAGATGCTCAAACGCATCCACGGCGGTGCCGCACTGGTGAATGAAAAAACGCTGGAACCGGGCATGGAAGAAAAAACGTTCAAAAACATTCAAAAAAACACGACGATTGCCCGTTTGGCTGCACAGGAGATCGAAAATGGCGAATGCATTTATCTGGATGCAGGAACGACAACGTTAGCCATGATTCCTTTTATTGAAGCTAAAGACGTAACGGTTGTTACTAACGGACTTTCACATGTTGAAGCTTTGGTAAGCAAACGTATTCGCAGTTATTTGCTCGGAGGTATGATGAAAATTCATACAAAAGCAGTCATTGGCAGTATCGCATTACAGAACATGGATAATTTCCGTTTTGATAAATGTTTTCTTGGAAGCAACGGAGTTGATCCCGAAATGGGGTATACAACACCGGATCCGGAGGAAGCCTTGATTAAAAGGCGTGCACATCAATTATCGGGAAAATCTTATGTGCTGGCTGATTCCAGCAAAATAGGGGAAATTACTTTTGCCAAATTGTTTGATTTGGAGGAGGCCGATTTGATTACTGAGCAGATGCCAGAACATTGGCGGCCTGGAATCGCCCAGAAAACTAAAATAATTGAGGGATAACGATGATATATACGATAACACTTAACCCGTCCATTGATTACATCGTGGAAGTGGATGAGCTGAAACTTGGCGGATTGAATCGAATGAATCGGGATTTGAAGCTCCCTGGCGGCAAAGGCATTAATGTCTCTCGCATACTGAATCAACTTGGAGCAGATAACACGGCCATTGGTTTCCTTGGTGGATTTACTGGACGTTTCATTAATGACAAGTTGCAAGAAGATAACATACGGACAGACTTTGTCACAATCGCAGACGATACTCGCATTAACATCAAGCTGAAGCATGGAGAAGAGACAGAGATTAATGGACTTGGACCTGCAATTAGTGCCGAAGAGGCAGAGCAGTTGCTTCACAGATTGTCTTCGTTGGAAAAAGGAGATATTGTCATCCTCTCCGGAAGTGTGCCGCCTTCACTTGGATCGGATTTCTATGATCGTCTCATTAAAGTATGCAAGCAAACGGGTGCCGAATTTGTGATTGATACAACTGGCCCTGCGTTAATGGAAGCTCTTGAACATGCACCATTGCTGGTGAAGCCAAATCATCATGAACTGGCTGAACTGTTCGGTGTAACGATTGATACTCGCGAGGAACTGGTGTTATACGGGCGTAAGTTGCTGGAAGCCGGTGCTAAACATGTGTTGATCTCCATGGCAGGTGAGGGTGCACTATTCATTACCAAAGCCGAAGTTCATCATGCGAATGTGCCAAAAGGCACTGTGAAAAACTCGGTTGGTGCCGGTGACTCCATGATTGGCGGATTCGTAGGTACTTATGTACAGAGCGGAGATTTGCTGGAAGCTTTCCGCACAGGGGTTGCATCTGGAAGCGCGACTGCGTTCTCGGATGATCTGGCAACACGTGAATTGATTGATGAACTACGCAATCAAGTAACCATTTCGACAATCTAATTTAAAAGACATATAAAAGCTTTTCATTGTAATTGTAATGTAGTGAGGCCTGCCTAGGCAGGCCGACTGAACTTAAGGGAGTGTACCAAGATGAGAATAACAGACTTGATGATCCAGGAAACGATGATCATGGACCTGCAAGCCACAACCAAAGATGAGGCTATTGATGAACTAATTGCAAGCCTGAACCGAAGCGGACGAATTAATGATCCGGTCCTGTTCAAGGAAATGATCTATAAAAGAGAAGCTGAATCCAGCACGGGGATCGGTGGCGGAATTGCGATGCCACATGCCAAGACAACAGCAGTGAACGAACCAACAGTTGTATTTGCCAAGAGTAGAAAAGGACTTGACTTTGAAGCGTTGGATGATCAGCCAGCTCATGTGTTCTTCATGATTGCGGCTCCAGAAGGCGCGGGTAATACCCATCTGCGTACGCTTGCAGCTCTTTCCAGGTTGTTGATTGATAGCGATTTCATCTCACAATTGATGAGTACAGATACACCTGCGGAAGTTAGTGCATTGTTTGATGCCAAACAGGCAGAAGCAGCGGAGAAGGAAGCAGCCAAAGAAAAAGCAAAAGCTGAAAAAGCAGCAAATGCCGCATCGGGCTCCACTAGCAATCAGCAACAGAATACCTCTGGGGTCATTGTAGGTAATGCCAATTCGGAAGATTTTGTTGTTGCGGTTACAGCCTGTCCAACCGGTATAGCTCATACGTTTATGGCTGAAGATGCACTTAAAAAGAAAGCTCAGGAAATGGGCATTAATATTCGCGTAGAGACAAATGGCTCCGAAGGAGCACAGAATGTTCTAACTGCTGATGAGATCGCTCGTGCTAAAGGGGTTATCGTTGCCGCAGACAAAAATGTGGAGATGGCACGTTTCGATGGCAAACCGGTGTTGCAAAGACCGGTGAGTGATGGAATTCGTAAATCCGAAGAGCTGATTCGCAAAGCCGTTAACGGTGATGCTCCGATCTATCACAGCCAAGGGGGAAATGCCAAAGAAGATGGCGCAAACACGGGTAAGATCAGTGTAGGTAGCAAAATCTATAAAGATCTGATGAACGGTATCTCGCATATGCTGCCTTTCGTTGTAGGTGGCGGTATCCTGCTAGCAATCTCCTTCTTGTTCGAACAGCTTGCTAGCCCTGAGAATCCGATTGTGCAACTGCTTCAAACGATCGGTGGCGGAACAGGTGCGTTCCACTTCCTGATTCCGGTACTTGCCGGATTTATCGCGATGAGCATTGGTGATCGCCCGGCCCTTATGCCTGGTATGGTGGGTGGATTGATGGCAGTTAACTCAAACGCCGGTTTCCTTGGTGGTTTGGCTGCTGGTTTCCTGGCGGGTTATGTCGTTGTTGGTCTCCGTAAGTTGTTCAAAGGATTGCCAAAAGCGATTGATGGCTTGAAACCAATCTTGCTGTATCCGGTATTTGGTTTGCTGATCGTGGGTGCCATCAGTTTCTATGTCTTTGATCCAATCTTTGGTTCCCTGAACACCTGGCTGGTAGGTGCACTTGGTAACTTGGGTACAGGTAATGCGGTATTGCTGGGCTTGCTGCTTGGCGGCATGATGTCCATCGATATGGGTGGACCATTCAACAAAGCGGCTTACACGTTCGCCATTGGTGTATTCACATCCAGTGGTAATACAGACGGTGCATGGATGGCAGCGGTTATGGCAGGCGGTATGGTGCCTCCTCTGGCGATTGCACTTGCAACAACGTTCTTCAAATCCAAATTTACAGAACAAGAACGCAAATCCGGCCTGACTAACTATGTACTTGGATTCTCTTTCATTACAGAAGGTGCAATTCCATTTGCTGCGGCTGATCCATTGCGTGTGTTGACTTCTTGTATTCTGGGTTCCGCTGTTGCTGGCGGATTGACACAACTGTGGAGCATTAATGTGCCAGCTCCGCACGGCGGGATCTTTGTTGCAGCACTGGCGAACCACGCATTATTGTTCCTGCTTGCTGTTGCAATTGGTTCTGTGATCTCCGGTCTGATTCTGGGACTGTGGAAGAAGTCACCAACGCTTGTGAAGTAACAGATATAAGAAACATCTCCTGGGTGAAATTCACTTGGGAGATGTTTTTTATTTCAGCTTTTTCGTCAGGTAGTGGAAAGTTGCTTCCGGATATGTGTAAAATGTTTATTTAGATTTTACATTCATGTGTGGTAAACTAAATATAATTATATTTTGAAACTATGTTTCGTCTGATGAAACTTATGCAGGAGGAATTGGAATGTCTGATGTAATCAAAAGTCAGGTGCAGAAGCAGTTTGCGAAAAATGCAGGTAAATACGTGACGAGTTCGGGGCATGCCAAAGGTGAGGATCTCGCGCTGCTCGTGGCTTCATCTCAAGCCACTCCGGATATGCACGTGCTGGATATCGCCACTGGAGGAGGGCATGTCGCGAATGCATTGGCTCCACTTGTTCAGCGGGTGACAGCCCTCGATCTAACGGAAGAAATGCTTCAGGTAGCTGAAGCGTTTATCCAGGGGAATGGACACGGTAATGTAGATTTTGTAGCCGGGGACGCAGAGAAGCTGCCATTCGATGATGATGTCTTTGACCTAGTGACCTGCCGCATTGCTGCCCACCATTTTCCGGACGTTTCTTCGTTTGTTCATGAGGCATTACGAGTTATGAAGCCCGGTGGAAGGTTGTTATTCATTGACAACGTGGCACCTGAACGTGATGAGAATGACCAGTTTTACAATGAAGTGGAGAAGTGCCGGGATGCAAGCCATGTTCGAGCATGGCGCAAGACGGAATGGATTCATATGCTGGAGTATGCCGGCTTCCGAATGGAAACGATGGTTTCCTTCCAGAAGCGCTTTAAGTTTGAAGAGTGGTGTAACCGTGCAGCACTGCCGGAACGGGAGAGAAGGGAACTTGAAGCAAGTATGTTGAGTGCACCGTCCATCATTAGAAAATTTTTCAATTTTGAAGTGAACAAGAACGGGAAGCTCGACAGCTTCCAAGGAGAAAGTGTGTATATCCAAGCGATTAAACCGACTCATATCTGATTGGGTAAAGGACCATTTAGCTGAGCAGTTTATGCAACGGTAACAGGTTGAATGTTGATAAAATAAAACAAGCAGAGTACCTTGAATAGGTAGTTCTGCTTGTTTTATTTTGCATATTGATAATCAAAGCGACGGTTTAGGGTTTAAGTATAACTTTGATACATTCGTCTTCATGATCGTTGAAAATGCGATACGCATCGCTTGCATTCTCCAGTGAAATCCGATGGGAGATGATCTCGGTTGGATCAAATTCACCAGCAGTGATTTTGCGGAACAATTCAGGCATGTAATGTATAACAGGAGCTTGTCCCATTTTAAGATTGATATTGCGTTCAAACAAATTGCCTAACGGAAACATGTTGTAGGAAGAGCCATATACACCCGTAAGTTGGAGTGTACCGAATTTGCGGATCGCTTTCATGCCGATTTCAATCGCACTCAGTGAACCGCCGTGAAGTTTCAGCTTCTGCCCGATTTCTTCCAGCATGTTCTTTTTACCATCCATACCTACACAGTCGATAACAACGTCGGTTCCGCCTTTTGTAATCTCGCGAATGTGCTCACCCATATCATCGTAATCTTCGAAATTAAAGATCTCTGCATCGTTCAAACGTTTGGCTTTCTCCAGTCGATAGGGCAGGCGATCCACAGCAATAACGCGTTTGGCACCTTTCATCCAGGCGAACTTCTGCGTCATCAGCCCAATGGGTCCACTACCGAGTACAGTGACTGTATCTCCCGGTTTAACTCCGGCATTCTCGACGCTCCAGTATGCGGTTGGAAGAACATCGGACAGGAACAATAGGGCTTCATCTTCCAGTTCACAGGATTCCGGAATCACAAACGGAGTGAAGTTCCCGTAGGGAACACGCAATAATTCTGCCTGACCTCCGGGGTGATTTCCGTAGCGTTCGGTGAACCCGAAATAACCCCCTGTATGAATATCCGGATTGCCATTGGAATTATCGCACTGGCTCTCCATGTCATGATTGCAATAGAAGCACTCACCACAAGCGATGTTAAAAGGCAGGACCACACGGTCCCCCTTCTTCACACGTGTCACTTCCGGGCCTACTTCTTCTACTATGCCCATCGGTTCATGACCGATAACGTAATCTTTTGCAGCAGGCAAGGCTCCCTGGTAAATATGCAAATCGGATCCACATATAGCTGTGGAAGTAATACGAACGATAATGTCATCCTTCTGTTGCAGTTTGGGATCTTCAACCTCTTTGACTTGAATGTCCTTTATTCCCTGAAACGTAACGGCTCTCATCTATCATATTCCTCCTTGTATAGTAGGATTCTCTCACAATTACCCCATTTCAGCACAAATGATAGATATACATACTAAATTAAACGACAGGCCATTTTACTTTACGCAACGCATCAAGCAACTCAGGCGGCGCATTAAGATTGTCACGGACCAGATCCCGCGGGGTTAACGCCATCCACTGATTCAGCGATACATCCTCGAATCGATCACTTCGGAATATCTCCAAAAACCATAAAGTGTCTGTGCCAGTATTCTGTATATAGTGTCCCATGGCGACAGGAACATATCCGACATCTCCAGCCCGATAGTCAAACGTGCGAGCAATGCCATTGCCTCCAAAAACAGTCATTCTCCCTTGTCCTGTCAGATAGTATTGCCATTCATCTGCATTGGGGTGCCAGTGAAGTTCACGCATGGCGCCAGGTCGAATCTCAACGAGTGCGGCTGCAACGGTAGTTGAGATGGGGAAGTTGGTGGAGTCTACGATCCGCACGCTTCCGCCGGGTGTGATGAGCGGTTCTTGAGCCAGCAACCGGTGTTTGAATGTGAGAGGCACGGTGCCATATGGCGACTGTACTTCCTGGCTCTCGGTGGAACCCGGGACGGTATCCTGGAAAATGTAGACCTGTTCCTTCGGCATTGACTGAAAAGCGGATTCGGGCACTCCGAAATTGACTGACAGCACCTCTGGTGGGGTATGGGCAAACCAATCCGATATGGATAACGTATTCAGATCGGAGAAGGATCCGTCATCAAACACAAGCAGAAATTCACAACCTTCCTCCAGTCCCTGAATGGAATGGGGTAGACCTTTGGGGAAAAACCAGAGATCGCCAGGCCCGACATCCGCAATAAAATTACGTCCGTTCTGATCCACCGAAGTGATTCTTGCCGTTCCCCAGATCATATAGGCCCACTCGGATTGTTGATGCCAGTGCAATTCCCGTACACCTCCCGGTGTCAGGCTCATGTTCACACCAGCCAGTGTAGTGGCAATAGGGAGATCCCGGACGGTAATTTCACGTGACCAACCCCCATGGTTCAATTGCATATGGGTATCGGAAAAAGACATTTTCAGATTGGGCAATAACCCGTTATCGGTTGCCGGAGGTACCAGCATATCGGGGTTTTGTATATCTCTCATAACGTCTCTCGGTCCCAGATCAGGTCCTCCTGCGCCATCACTGCGAATGGGTTGCGGGATGATAAATGGTTTTTCATTTGGTTGCTGTCCTTTGGTCATGAAGTGATCCCTCCAGATTCAGTACCATGTCACACGCGACATGGTATCGTGATGTTTACACCTATGAATCATGGCCTGGATAATATGAGGGACAAACGACAAAAAAAGACGTGACCGCATGCGGTCACGTCTGTATTCCTGACTACAGTGTACGGAAACGCTGTTCATAAATCTCGTTTACCCGGTGGAGAACGGCAGGACCTTGCTCTGTGAAACGAAGTGCTGTCGCCTTATTTTTCACCAGAAATGTACCGGATTCATGTCTGGTGGGTGATAAAGCCGCACTGTAGAGCAATGAAGCGCCATGACTTGGATGGGGAAAGAACCATTTCATAATGGGTTTGATATAGAAGGGCAGGCCGGATGTTTTGTTGCCCCTTAGCGTATTATTTCCACCGGGATCTACGCTTAGTAATTGTATGCCTTCCGCTTTGGCAGACTTGGCAACCTCGCGTGTCCATAGGGATAAACCGAGCTTTGAAATGGCATAGGGACCAAACAGCTTTTTGAATTCAGCTGGACGTTCCAGGATGTTCAGATCAAATTGTTTGACCATACTGAACGCGGTGGTGGAAGTATTGACGACTGTTTTCATCTGTCCTTTGAGTAATAGCTCCACTAATTCCATGTAGATGATGTAAGGGACTACCGTCTGAAGTTCAAAGTGCAGTTCATGCCCCTGATCAGAGAAACGAAGCTCCGAAGCGCTGCCCCCCGCATTGTTAAACAAGACATCGATCGAATTGGTATCGGATTTAATCTGATCCAGTGCCGTTCTCAGACTGTCGTAGTTGGTCAGGTTGGCCTGAACCAACCGGAGCTGGCCTGATCGTAATGCATTCTGAATATCGGTATCGTCAGTCGGGAAAGTGGAACGATTGAGACCGATGACCTGCCATTGTTCAGCCAGTAACTTGCGTGTCAGTTCAAGACCAATTCCTGACGTTGACCCTGTGATGAGAGCGGTGCGAAGCTGATTTTGTATATTCATATATACCTCCAGAAGAAATGAGATTACAGAACGAATCTGTATGCTGCGCTCATTCTATAACTTGGAGTCGACTCCAAGTCAAGGGGGGAGATAGGAGAGCCGATCATGCTTGACTTGGAGCTGACTCCAAGTTGTAATATGGAGAGAAATGAAAGTGGAGGAGGCCCATATGATGAGCGAAAATGAATTGTTCTCCATTAAAGAAACGTCAGAACAGGCCGGATTATCGGAAGATACAATTCGTTATTATGAGAAAATTGGACTTCTTCCTCGAGCTGAACGCAAGGTCAATCGGCATAGGGTATACCGCCTGGAAGATATTCACACGATGAAGTTGATCACTTGCCTGAAAAAAACAGGGATGTCTCTGGAGGAAATGAAGCCTTATTTACAAATGTCCATGGATTCCGATCTTGCTGATTTCCCGGATGAACGGGAGATGCTGGTGAATCACCGGAAGAAAGTTGAAGCCCAGATTGCTTCGCTACAGCAGGTGGTTGATTTTATCGACGAGAAGTTGGAGAAACGAAGTATGTATCCTGATGAATGTCCTATTAGCGGGGAGAATCAGTTGTCTGTTTTTGAAAAACAGAACCTATTCTCTTGATGGCGCTGCTGCCTATATGAATCCGAAAACCCACGTCATGATGACGCGGGTCTTTTTGCTGTTTCTAGTATTTAATATCGAGTGTATGACGAAGTCGTTTGATATCGCTTTTGGGAGGGAGACCATACATGCGGGCATACTCCCGGCTGAATTGAGACGGACTTTCATAGCCAACCTGGAACGCAGCGTCGGCGGCATCAGTTGAACCTGCAAGCAGCATTCGCCGGGCTTCATGCAATCGAATTTGTTTCTGGAATTGCAAAGGGCTCATGGCGGTAATAGCTTTGAAATGATGATGTAATGAGGAAGAACTCATGTTGATCATGGCAGCAAGTTGTTCAATCCGAAGTGGCTTAGCATAATCAGATTGGATGACTTCGATCACCTTGGCGATGTGCTGTGCATGACTGTCCTGAATAGCAAACTGCTTGATGGAATGTCCATGTTCATCCTGAATAATACGATATAGAATTTCGCGGATAAACATAGGGGCAAGAACGGGAATGTCTTCAGGTGTGTCCAGCAGCCGAACCAATCGGATCACGGCTTCAAGAAGGGAAGGTTTGGTTGAGCTAACAAACAATCCTCTTTGTGTTGAATGGTCAGGTTTGGGTTGTGCAGAAGACGTATCCTGAATCAGATCGAAAATCTGCCCTGAATCAAAATCCAGTCGAATACATAGATAGGGATGTTTGGTTGTAGCCTTTACAACCTGCCCTGAAATAGGCAAGTTTACGGAAGCTACCAAATATTGTGACAGGTCGTAGGTGTAACTCTCGCGGCCGAGTATAACTAATTTGGAACCTTGAGCGACAATGCAGAGGGCAGGCTGATGAACGGAATATATGGGTTGTGAGATCTCGGAGGCACGGATTAAGGCAAGGGATGGAATTGCTGTTGGATGTATCCCGTCATTTGGGGTGAAATGCTCAATAAGTTGAGCCAATTGTTGCTGCTGCTCTGTGATGCCTGTATCTGCTTCATTGGTTTTGATAAACATGAATTGCAGCCCCCTTGTAAACCACTATTACTATTATTTTAAAACGCACTGGAGGAATAGGCAAGAATACTGCGGGATTTTTCTATCGTACAACGACTGATCCTCTACATAATGGAGATAAGCAACGGAATCTTTTGAAGCAGAGAGGAGTGAGAAACAATGGAGCGCAATTCAATGGGCGACCAACAAGAACCCAAACACCCGTATGTGGGGATGTGGGTCACAAAGGATGGATATATCAGACACGAACTTCTTCCTTGCGGTAGATATGATGAAGCAAGAGGAGATCGGCAAAGTGCATATCAGGGTTGCTATGTTGTTCATGGGGAACATATAGAATACGTGGATGATACGGGATTTACAGCGGATGGAGACTTCAGGGACGGCGTTTTGTATCATGCAGGCATGGTTTTGTATAGAGAAAATGTACAATAACAACCAAATAAGGAGCGATATAATATGTCCAATGTAAAAGGGAAAGTTGTTGTGATTACCGGTGCGAGTAGTGGAATTGGTGAGTCAACAGCTCGATTGCTTGCACAGCATGGAGCGCATGTAGTTATTGGAGCTAGGCGTGTGGACCGTTTGGAGACATTGGCCTCCTCCATTCGTTTGGAGGGCGGATCAGTGGAGTATCATTCGCTGGATGTTACCAGATTGGAAGAGATGCAAACCATCGTTGACCTCGCTCTAACTCGCTATGGACGTGTCGATGTTATTTTAAATAACGCTGGAGTCATGCCGCTATCTCCCCTTGAAGCGTTAAAGGTAGATGAGTGGAATCGCATGATAGATGTTAACATTCGTGGTGTTCTGCATGGCATTGCGGCTGGACTACCCGTCATGAAAAAGCAGGGTTTCGGCCAGTTTATTAATATCGCCTCTATTGGAGCCTATGCCGTGTCACCAACGGCAGCGGTGTATTGTGCAACCAAATACGCAGTCCGCGCCATCTCGGAGGGGTTGCGACAGGAAGTAGGCGGAGATATCCGCGTAACCCTTATATCACCAGGCGTGACGGAATCGGAACTCGCGGATACGATTTCTGATGAAGAAGCACGTGATCTCATGAAAGAGTATCGGCGCATATCCATTCCCGCCTCGACGATTGCGCAAAGTATCTTGTTTGCCATTAGCCAGCCGGCAGAGGTGGACGTAAATGAGATTGTAGTCAGACCGACAGCAAGCATGGCTTAAGGTCTGATCCTCTTTTGGTATATAATAGATTCAATTGATACGAAAAGAGGAATAGTGCAGTGACATTACAACAACTAAAATATGTGATCGAAGTTGCCACGCGCGGTTCCATGAATGAAGCAGCCAAAAGGTTGTTTATCTCGCAACCCAGCCTTTCGAATGCCATTCGGGATCTGGAGCAGGAGTTGCGTATTACTATTTTTGAACGCACCAATAAGGGAATATCTCTGTCTAAAGAAGGCGTTGAGTTTCTGAGTTATGCACGTCAGGTGGTAGAACAAGCTGAATTGCTGGAGAACCGTTATCTGAACGCCAAGCCATCCCCGCAGCACTTCTCCGTATCGACGCAGCATTATGCGTTTGCAGTGAATGCCTTTGTTCGCCTGGTACAGCAGTATGGTCAGGATGAATACGAGTTGGCGCTTCGGGAGACAAAGACCTACGAGATTATTCAGGACGTGAAAAGCCTGCGTAGTGAAATTGGCATCCTGTATTTGAATGAGTTCAATGCTAAGGTGATTAACAAATTGTTAAAAGATGCGGGTCTGGTCTTCACGAGCTTGTTTACAGCGAAGCCCCATATCTTTATCAGTGTGAAGAACCCGCTGGCGAAGCAGGAGTCGGTTGCCATCGAGCAATTGCAGGATTATCCGTACTTGTCATTTGACCAGGGAGAGTACAATTCCTTTCATTTTTCCGAAGAGATCCTGAGTACGTTATCTCACCCCAAAAGCATACAGGTTAATGACCGCGCAACATTGTTTAACCTGTTGATTGGTCTGAATGGTTATACGATCTCTACGGGTGTACTTAGCGCTGATCTGAACGGAAACGAGATTATTCCTGTACCGCTGGAATGTGAGGAATCCATTAATGTAGGGTGGATAAGCCACAAGAGTACTTCTCTCTCTAATCTGGGTGTAGCATATGTCCAGGCTCTACATGAGGCCATAGGGTCTTAATAATGTTGAAAGCTTCATCAAAAGGCCGTTTCCGGTTGAGTCGGAACGGTTTTTTTGTTGTACTATGATCTTTCAAGTATAGGGTGGAATGTTGTCATCCCGTGTAATAGAATGAAGGTATATGTCGAATAGGCGTAAGAGATCGAAGGGAGAACGGTTAGTGAGAGTTCTGTATCGGAATAAAAGTGAACAGCATGAGCTGACGGTATATGATACCAAAAAGCTTTATGGAGAGAAGGGCCAGTTTCGTGTATTGGAATTCTCCAACGCAGCTGTGCAGGGAGCCATGGATCTGGATGAGCCTAAGCGGATGGTGTTGGAGTATCCGAGAGCGATGGTGCATCTAATGGAACGGAATGATCCTGAGTTTGATACCGTATTTGTGGTGGGACATGGTATTGGCACATTGCCAACCTACTTGTCTGATCGTCAGGTAAAAGTGGCTGAGCTTGACGCAGAGGTCGTGGAGTTGAGCCAAACCTTTTTTGGATATGAGGGAAGTCCTGTGCTCATTGGGGATGGTCGTGAATTATTAGGCCAGGAAGCCGCTGCGACATATGATTATATTATTATTGATGCCTTTACGGCAACGGGTACACCGGAGCAGTTTATATCCAGTGATTTTTTTGCCATGGTCAAGGACAAGCTGGACTCGGACGGAGCTGTGATCATTAATGTGTTCGGGCGTGCGGGCAACGATCGGCTTGTCAATGCGATCTATACGACACTTCAGGCGCAGTTTGTCTATACACGTGCATTTGCATTACCTACAGAAACAGCGGATGAAGTTCAAAATCGCATTTTAATGGGTAGTCATCACCCGATCGAATTTCAGGTTCGTCAGATGGCAGGGTTTGTTGAACAAGAGCCAGAAGAAGGTTATATCATTGTCGATTAGGGCGATCCTGAACAGTGATTCTTCCAGGGAAAGTAAAATGTCATTAAATCGTCAATCTTACGATGTAATTGTTAAGATTTCTCAAACTCTTTATTTGATCTTAACAACTTTCGTATAAGATAGAAGGAATATGCCTTTTCATGAAAATCCGGGGGAAGTAAACGATGATTGCACAGATCAAGAGATCTAGATTACGAAAAAAAATAAAAAACATCAAGAAGATCAGCCTCACGGCTTTACTCGGCGGGTTGGTCACTATTTCAGTTATAATGACATTGACCCTCATGGTCATCTCATCTTATACATCTCAGAAACAGTCACTCATTGATAACACCCTGTCCCTAAACTATGCAAGCGCTGTGCAAATGAGCCAAACTCTGGATTCGCTTTTTGATTCCATGCAGGAGAGCTTAAAATATGCAACCCAGTATTTTCCTGATGTGGATCGCTCCAATACAAAAGAGTTGAATTCCACATTGGATTTGGTTCGCAATAGCAGTAATTTTTTTAATTCCGTTTCTTTGGTAGATAAAGCGGGAGTAGTCAGGTCTACTTCACCTTACTCACAGGCTAGCGTAGGTCACCATGTTAGTTCCAATGCAGCAAAAGAAGCGGTTAGTTTGAGGGCTTCGTATATCTCCGAAGCGTACCAGACACCCAGAACCAAACGCAGAATTGTATTTGTCAGTGAACCGATCTTTGATTTGGCAGGGGAGTACCAAGGAACGATTGGTGGAAATATCTTTTTACAGGAAAATAATATATTGAGTCTGTCTTTTGGCAGTCAGCTCAAGACAAGTAATGGTTCCTACTTTTTTATTGTGGATAAGAAGGGCACTTTGTTATTTCATCCAAACACCAACCGAATTGGTGAAAATGTCAGTGAAAATGAAGTGGTGCAAAAGCTGTTAGCAAACGAGAACGGTAAGGAACAATACAAAAACCTGGCAGGTGTGGATTCACTTGCAGGTTATTACAAAGTTCCATCAACAGGTTGGGGCGTCGTAATCGTGTCTCCAACCCAAACGGTGTACGATCAGTTGAATCATCATATCCGTATGTTGTTGCTGTACACTTCAGTGCCTTTCCTGATCCTGACCCTTATTGTGGTTCGGGTTGCACGCAAGCTGGCCAGTCCTTTTGCTATGCTTGCTGATTTGGTGAATCAGGTCGATAAGGGACAAGTGGATCTACCGGTGATAAAACCTCACTGGAATAGAGAGGCAGACCTTCTAACGAGAGCAGTTGTTGGCGCATTGGCGAACTTTAGAAAACAGACAAACCAGCTTGTCTATGATGCCAGAACCGATGTTTTAACAGGCATGAACAATCGCAGAACCTTCGAAGAAGTCATTCAGGAATGGATTCAGGATGAGGTGCCGTTCTCCATTATTGTTCTGGATATCGACCGCTTCAAGTCCATTAATGATACATTCGGGCATCATGCTGGGGATGAAGTATTGAAACACATTGCCAATATCATTCAATTGTCTGTTCGACCAGAAGATGTCTGTGCCCGGTTTGGTGGAGAGGAATTTGTAGTCTTGTTAAGAAATTCCGAGTCTAACGTGGCTTTTGAGATTGCTGAACGTATCCGAATAACGGTCGAAGAAAGCGTATTGCCTATAGATCGTTCCGTCACCATCTCGGCTGGAATTGCTGAATATCCGAAGCACTCCACAACATCCACAGAACTGTTTCACTTGGCGGATAATGCATTGTATCAAGCGAAGGAAGAGGGACGTAACCGAACAGTTACGATTCAGACGGTTATTAAATAAGCAAGCAAAGAAGCTGTCCCCTAAGAATAAGGGACAGCTTCTTTTGTGTATTATACCTCTTGTGAGGATCTGGCCAGAACCTCATTTGTATACGTTTCTCCCCAATCTCGCATGCTGAAGATAATCGGCCGTAACGTCTCACCAAATGGTGTGAGGGAATACTCCACTTTAGGTGGGATCTGGGGATATATTTCACGATGAACAATTCCGCTGCCTTCCAACTCTCGAAGTTGCAGGGTGAGCATACGCTGGGTGATGTCAGGAAACAATTTTCGGATCTCGTTAAATCTCAAAGGACCGGAGAATAAATGATACAAAATGGCACCTTTCCACTTGCCTCCGATCACACTAAGGGTAACTTCTACGGAACAGCCGTATGGCGCGGGACATAGCTTGGTTGCGTCCTTTTTCATTATAAGTACACCTCCACTTTACGGTGATTTTCTATAGTATCTATTTGGGTGGTTACATTATATAAAGTACGTATGGTACATGAAAGAGCATATCACTTATAATTCAGATTATAAACCCTAATTCTAGGCGAAGGCAGATGCGATGATGTCTATAAGATAAAAAAGAGCCCCGGTTTCAGGCTCCTCTCTGGATGTATAAAATATGATGATGAGCGTATATCCGCTACTTCAGTGACGCTAGAATGGTGTCACATAGAGCCATCGTTGCAATATTATCCTTGGCGCTGGAATGTGGGACAGTCTGATTCTGGCAACACGCGATAAAGTGCACCATTTCACCAACAAACCCGCGTAGATAAAGGTCGCGATAAGCTCCTGACATGGGAGATCCGGAAGGTGTATATACGGTATCTTGCTCTTCGAGAGATTTCCAGGGAAGGTTGGTCGAGCTTCGGGATTGATGAACAGTAAGTGTGTTGATCTCTTCAACTGACGCAAATCCGTTGTCGAAGGTGACGAGTACACTTTCACTCTCCCGTGACCAAGCACTCATGCCGGTAAAATAAGCGCTGCCTACGACGTTATTCTCAAATACAAGGGAAATGCTTTGATTAATGTGTTCCCCATCCTTCACAGTTGTGCCTGTAACCCGTATTACTTCCCCGAATAAGTAACGCATCAGATCGACCATATGAATGGCAGCGAGCTTCATGAACTGTTCCTCATCCTTGCAAAATGGAGTACTGTCTACAGCGAATTTCATCTGGAATGAACGTACCTTACCTAGCGAACCACTATCAATGAGCTCCTTCAGCTTTATGTATACGGGGGCATAACGTTTCATAAAACCGACCATGACAACGACTTCAGCCTGCTGAGCAGCTTCTGCTACAGTGGCGGCTTCTGCTGCATTCCATCCGAGCGGCTTATCCACATATACATTCTTGCCTGCCCGAATGCATTCAAGGACAAGAGCGGTCTGATCTACAGGCTGGGCGACCACAACGACTCCGTCACAGATTTCCTGCTGCAACATAAGCTGAGCATTGTCATACGCTTTTCCGTCGCTGCCAAATCGCAGCAGAGCTGCTTCAGAGCGTTGCATACTCCGTGTGGCAATGGCCTGGATCCGCGCTCCGGCTTCAACAACAGAAGGGTAAATATTCGTGGATGCATGAAACCCGGCACCGATAAAGCACAGATGGGTTGTTTTCAAGGTGGATCTCTCCTTCATTTTTGCATTCGTATGGTTGAATATTTGTTTTATTGCTACGATAGGGTATTTGAAGTTGAGAAAAAAGGACATATGTCCTTTTTTTGAATGTATAAAAAAGAAGTTGCATTTTTATTTTGGAGCATGTATACTCTGAATTACGGTAAAACAAGGAATTGCTTCACCGGAACGCTTTTCATCGATGGATGAGGAGATACATATTATGCGGTCGTGGCGGAATTGGCAGACGCGCACGGTTCAGGTCCGTGTGGGCTAACCCCCGTGGAGGTTCGAGTCCTCTCGACCGCATCTAACAAAAAAGGTTCGTGAGTTGCTCTAGGGCAATTCACGAACCTTTTTTTATTTTGTGGATCATTCGTGTGAAGCCTACATTTTGCTACCAGCATGCCAATGCTAATGTTGCCGCTGGCGCAGAATGACTGCCGTGATGACCCCGGCAATGGCTCCTGCAATACCAAATAGCGTAACACTGGCAACCACTTCAACCGACTGGAGACGAAACAAAAAAGCGATACCGCTGCCAAAAGTGGTTCCGGCGAGAAATCCGAGCGAAATTCCTAATTCTTTCGTTAATTTCATTGCTTCACCTACTTGGAAATGTGAGATATGGATTTGCAAATATTGGGTACAGGCAGTAAAGTGTGATCAGGAAAATCATCACATTTTATTTCCTTTTTTATCTTGTGGTTTTAACCCGTTAATTATGCATGATATCTCATATGGGAGGGTAAGAGCGAATGAATATGAACGAACGAATTGCAGCATGGAATGAGGAAGCACAGCAGTGTGCTTGCGGTCATCAACACCGGATGGTGGATATGCTGATTCATCTGGAACCTGGGGCCATTCAGAGGTTACCGGGTTATTTGTCTGAGCAAGGATATCGTCAGGTGACAGTTGTTTATGATCGACATACGTTTCGGGCCGCTGGATCTGATGTGCTGAGTAGTATTCGCGAAGCTGGAATGCATGTGGATGAGATCTCTATACCGGAGAATCGTACCATTGCGGATGAAGCAGCTATTGTACAGGTCATGTTGGGTGTGAGACTCGAAAGTCAGGCTGTAATTGCGGTGGGTTCAGGTACCATTCATGATCTGGTGAGATTTGTTTGTTCCAAAATGAACAAGCCCTTTCTGTCGATACCGACAGCGGCTTCAGTGGATGGGTTTACCTCTGCGGGTGCACCCTTAATTGTAAGCGGCATCAAACAAACATTTCAGGCTGTTCCGCCTGAGGCTATCTTTGCCGATCTGGATATTCTGGAGCAAGCCCCCCAAGTGATGACAGCTGCCGGATTCGGAGATATGCTTGGTAAATATACTTCACTTGCAGACTGGATTGTTTCTCGTGAACTGGGCGGAGAACCGTTCTGTCCAGTTGCTTATCGGATGACAGAAGAAGCGCTGAAGACCTGCGTAGATCATGTACAAGCTATTTCGGAGGGGCGAGCAGAGGGAGTAGCTGTATTAATGGACGCATTAATTATTTCCGGTATCTCCATGCTGATCATTGACCATTCCCGTCCGGCATCCGGAGGTGAGCATCATCTGTCCCACATCTTGGAGATGGATCTGATGCAAGCGGGAGAAAGACCGGTTCTGCATGGTGCCAAAGTTGGCGTAGCTTGTGCGTTGCTTACGGTGAAATATAAAGAGCTTGCACAGACATCGGGTGAACCGGTGTTTGGGATATATGACCAATTGCCGGAGGCTTCTCAGCTCATCGCATGGTTGGAACAAGTAGGTGGACCTGTGACTACTGAGCAACTCGGTGTAACTCCGGAGATGGTGGAACATGCGTTCAACACAGCGCATACGCTTCGTCCTCGATATACCGGATTGAGATATATCAATGAAGTATTAAACACGAGGTTAGGATAACCTTTTAGCGAGAACGGTCATGATGAAATGTATAAACTTAGCTTGTAGCTGGCTGTGATGGCTCTCCTTGGGATCAAAAGGCGAATTAGGGTAGGTTATCTGACATTTCTCAGGGAATAGCCAGAACAGTGCTTCAAGTCCGAGAGAGAAGGCATGTATTTCATTTTAAAAAGGCTCTGGCCTCCCTATGGGGAGATCAGAGCCTTTTGGCTGTTCGCTTATTTAGTTGTTGCGACGATCTTTCAAGATGACATCTGCGAACAAAATAGTTTTCGGGATACGGAAAAATTGCTCCGCTTGTTCCTGAAACGCAGCAGAAGGCAGTGTTCCCTGATGCAGCCATTTGCGGAAAGTGCCGGGATGAACCCCGATCCAGTGGCTGACATCTGTCACCGACAGATCATGGACCATACACAAGCCTGTCAAAATACGGTTACTAACCGGAGAACGGGTCACCGTACGCTTCATGAAGCGAGATGACTCGGGTTGACATATGACAGGGCTATTACGCACAACTTCTTCATTGAAGAGAATATGACGCGGGTAGCCGAGTAATTGGCAAGTCTTGTCCAAATTGGTACTGCCGGGTATCCGTCCTTCATATACCCACGCACTGACACTGCGTGAAGAGATGGAGAGGTCTTCAGCTAGCTGGGACAACTTGATATCATTGGCCATCAGCACGGCAAGAAGAACACGATTGCGGATTTGACAGCGTGTCGGTTTTCGGAATCGTTTAACACGGACGCCTTTTCCCAAGTATTTACGGTTGATCAGAGACCACGCCTGGATGGAATGTTGTTCTGGTTGATTAGGCATATTTCCTCCGATTTTTTTTAACCAAATACTACAATAAACAACGGGGTACTTTCAAGTGCCGGGTTTACCGGTTACAAATGCATCAATGCGTCAATTCATGATAAAGAGGGAACTACGAACTAGACCATGCGCAATTCACATCCTAGTATATTCCTAGATTACAATGTTTCACTAAAAATGAGGGGAGAAATTCGGCAGGAATAAAAATAATATAGTTCTAATTACTTATTATTAGGTCTAAAGAACTTTTATCTGTTTTTTGTTGATATGATGCGGTTTATTTCCCTGAATTCCCCAAAAGCATGTGATTTTCGTTCCCCTGCTGCGAAGAGGATGTGCACAAATCTGAAATGATAAATCCGCATGTTCAGCATGACATGTGACCTGTCAAATCTCTTACTTTTACATATATTGTATGATACTCAAGTGTAAGGGAGAGGTGAGGAACGTGCATCTATCTGTGAATACCTTTGCTGCCATCTCGGGAGCATTTGTTACGTTTGCTTTTGGCGGATGGGATCAATTGCTGAGCCTGCTCGCGGTCGCGATGGCTGTGGATTATATAACAGGTTTGGCAGCGGCGGTAAGAACAGGTACCGGGTTAAATAGCAACATTGGATTCTGGGGGATTGCTCGCAAAGGGCTCATGCTGACTGTTGTTTTGCTTGCTCATCGAATTGATCTGATCATGGGAACCGATTTTATCAAAGGCGGAGCTATTTATTTCTATCTGGTGAATGAACTCATTTCGATTACCGAGAACTATGCCAAAATCGGTCTTCCATTGCCTGCAAAGCTCAGACAGGCCATTGCAGTGTTGAAAAAACAGGAGGATCAGGAGTATCTGACGAATCGTGAGTGGTCCAAACCGCAGCAAACTCCAGACAACATCAAGCAGCAGGCTGAAACAGGACAAACTTTGCAGGATGAATCCGCGAAACAGACGGAGGATAGTTCTCAAAAGAAATCCGAATCGAAAGGAAACGGTTTGGATTAGTTTTTCTTATCAAGAGAACGTTTCCAAGTATCCTTTCGTAATAGAGAGCGTTATGATATATTTTGGATACATGAAAATTCATTCATTTCTACTATTATATTAAATGAGGTGCTTGCCCAGATGATAAAACATATTGTCCTGTTTAAAATGAAAGATCGTTCAGCAGAAAGTATTGAAGCTGCAGCCCAGGTGCTTCGCAATCTGGAAGGTAAAATTGATGTCCTAGTTTCACTTGAAATCGGGATTGATGTGCTTCGCTCGGAGAGATCGTTCGACATTTCACTCACGGCGGAGTTTGCGTCACTGGAGGATCTCCAGGCGTATCAGGTACACCCGCTTCATCAGGAAGTTATCAAGTACATGAACGAAGTCAGAGAACAGTCAATTGCAGTGGACTACGAAATCTGATCTGTCATTCAAACTACGTTGAGATAAAGGGGACTCTGCATGAGCGATTTAAGAGACGTTATGGAATTTCTATATATTTTTGTTGTGTTTCTAATCGCTTGTCCTGTGATGATATTCTGGCTTAAGCGAAGAGGGAAACGGAACCGATAACTCACTGAACGGGAAGTGAACGAATGTATTATGTGAACAGAGAACAGATTGCCCGCCGGCTTGCTGCTGTACCGGAAGTAGCTGAAGGGCTTCGCGGGGCAGCAGAAGCTTGGGATGGCAGTCTCATGCTGGGTATGGTACAGGAACGTTGTCTTCACCTGGCGATCGAGATTGTTACCGATGTGGGAAGTTATCTGATCGACGGCTTCATCATGAGAGATGCAAGCAGCTATGATGATATTATTCAGATTAATTATGAAGAAAAGGTTTTTGATAATCCGACCTATGAGATATTGCGTCAGCTTGTCACGTTACGCAAGCCACTGGTGCAGGATTATTACACCTGGGAGCGGTCTGAGCTCCATCCACTTAGCGTAGAGTTGCCGAGTATACTTGAACATTTTACTACTCAGGTTAGCGCCTACGTGGAAAAAGAACTTGGTCCTTTCAATACGGCACAGGCCGAGGGACAGCGTAAGGAATGAGGGAAATCGCATGACAAATGAATCAAAAGAATTCAATGAAGCTAATACTGAAAGTAACGAAACAAATGAAACACCTTCCGGATTCCATCCGGTGTATATGGTTGAACTTTTGTTCCGGGAACGTCCAGAGGTGGATCGCCTGCGTTTGCAGGAAGCTATGATCCGTCATACAGGACAAGTCCGACTGGATGTGAAACAAGAGAGCGGAGGGCAAAAGCATGAGATGCTTGTCTTCTATCATCTGGACCACAAGGTATCCTTCCAGGAAGGGGATATCCCTGCTCAGACTTGCATGCTTCCTGTGAATGAAATCGCAGATCGTGCTCGCTTTGGCGGTGCTCTGCAACAAGCATGGCATTGGCCGGATGCAGGACAAGCTGTGGAAGCTGCGCGTTACTCCATTCGGATACATGATATGTTCACGGCTGCCATGCCTCGTAAACAGCGTCTGGAGCTGTTTCAGAAGACTGTACTGGCAATCATGGAGAGTTTGACCTGTGACGCGCTGTATTGGTATGGCAGTGACAAGCTGGTTGAACCGGAAGCATATACGCAAGCTCAGGAACGTGAGGAACATCTGTATGCAGCCATGAACGTTCGAATGTATCAAGCTGGAGGTACAGAGGAACAGCGCGGGTTGGTCATGGATACCGTGGGATTATCTGCGCTGGGTGTACCTGATGTCCAGTGTCACTTCGTCGGTCTTGATCCGGATACGGTGGCTCAGACCTTACTGGGTGCAGCGTATTACATATTTGATCAGGGGGATGTTCTGCAAGATGGACAGACGCTGGGTTCTTCAGGTGGACGTCGCTGGCGTTGTGAACATCAGGCAGCATTGATTGCACCTGGACGATATGTGATTGATTTGGACCCGGGGGATGAGCATGCCGCGTCTAATCTCGAGCCGGCTCGTCAGAACTGAGTTTAAGCCAAGTCATTTGCATCCATTCAAAAAGGGCGTTCAGATTATTTTTAACATCTGGAGTGTCAAGTCAAGCCTGTGCTGCTTATAATGCATCAACAGAGTAGGCATTCGCCCGGATGGCTGAGCGACAGACCGTTGCTTCTAGTCCGGTACTTAAACAATAGTAAAGGGAGAGATGTGACGTGAAGGATTCTAACAAAAGTTTGTTGTGGGGAGCTCTTATTGGCTCCGTGGTTGGTTCAGTAACGGCATTGTTGCTGGCGCCGAAATCGGGACGTGAACTTCGTCAGGATATTACAGAAGGTGCTCGTCAGGTATCGGAGAAAGGTCAGGAACTGGCTGGTATCGTGGGAGAACAAAGTTCGCAGATCGTATCCAAAGTTAAAGAGACCGCAGATGTCGTGATTCAGGATATTCAATCCTGGCGCAATTGCGCTGAAGGGAAAGAAATTCGCATATCGGCAGCCATTGTTGATAACGATATCGATATCGATAAAACAGTGGATGAACCCGGAATTGACATCGTAGCGAAGCTTCCTTCGGATGAGTCCAAGGACGACAACTAAGCAATGCTCGATAAGCAGGCTTTCCTCTAATTAGAGGAGAGCCTGCTTTGTTGCGTGTCCACACATAGATGACGTAGCGCGTGGATTTAATTTGAACCCTGCGATGAAATCGGGTAAGATGTAGGTACCTTTTTGCCGGAATGTTCATACGGTAGGAAGAAAGCTCTGAGAAACAATCGTTTTGAGAACCAATTCAATGAAGAAGGAAGCGGTGTGTTCGTGCAGCAAGCAATCGCTATATTAGACTCCGGTGTGGGGGGATTGACCGTCGCCAAGGAAGTGATGCGTCAGCTCCCGCGGGAAAAGATCATTTATTTTGGGGATACTGCCCGGACACCGTACGGACCCCGTTCGTCCGAACAAGTAAAACAATTTACGGAACAAATCGTTGATTTCTTGATCCAATTCGATCCGAAGGTTATCGTTATCGCCTGTAACACAGCAACAGCAGCCGCGTTGGAGTATATCCGTGGCAAGGTGAATATGCCTGTCATTGGTGTTATACATCCGGGTGCGCGGGCCGCAATCACAGCGACACGTACAGGACGTATTGGTGTGATTGGTACCACGGGTACCATAGGTAGTGGGGCTTATACATCAGCACTCAAGCAGTTGTCCCCCTATATTGATGTGGTCAGTCAGGCTTGTCCGGCGCTGGTGCCGTTGGTGGAACAAGGTGAATTTCGTTCCGAGCACACGACACATACGGTGGAACAATCATTGGGCGGGATTAAACAACAACCAATAGATTGTCTTATTCTGGGTTGTACGCATTATCCCTTTCTCATGGACACGATTCAGGAAGTTATGGGACAGGAAGTGAAGTTAATCAGTTCAGCAGATGAAACGGCACGTGAAATCAGTACGATTTTATATGATAAACGAAAGCTGGCCAGTGGGGATGAGACTCCGGTGCATCAATTTTTCTGCACGGGTGACCCGCGAATGTTCCAGAATATCACCCGTCGATGGTTGGGGGAGCAGATCTCCAAGACCCCTGTTGTCTGGCAAGTTACGCAATTATCATAGTTATATTCAAATTATGCATGAATAAGACTTTTAATTAATGTAATTTGGTTGTGGACTATCCCGGAACTGTGAAGTTCCGGGATTTTTTGTCGTCATTATGCATTAACCGAAGATAAACATGATTCTTGTCACATGACGGACAACCTGACCTGCATACATATGTTACAGACACGAAATCGGTCAGAACTGGACAGGAGACCTGTCTTTTCCTGTGGAAAGGAGAACAACATGGATCTGCAGTGGATTATCGTTCAGCGGGGAGATACGTTGCCGCGAATTGCGTCAGCACACCATATGACCAAAGAGTTCCTTGCTGCACTGAACCCGGAGGTGGCTTCCCAGCCATACTTGCTGGCAGGTCAGATGCTGCGTATTGTCCCCGGGACAGGTCGCAGATACGCTGTACCGCCTGGAGAAAGTGTAGGAGAGATTGCAGGGAGATTTGGTCTGGACGAAGAGGTGTTGCGCCAGGCCAATCCCGAAATCACCAATGTAACTGACTGGGTTGGTCGCTGCATTCATATTCCGGCTTCGAATGGAAAAACTATCGTGAAGATTCAGGGAGAGTATGGTTATCGAGAATTAATCAGGGATATAGACAAGCTGGAGAATCAATACCCGTTTATCGAGACGGGGTCCATTGGAACAAGTGTTATGGGGAAGTTGCTGCCTTATTTGCGTATTGGGCAAGGGTCGAGACATATCCATGTTAACGCTTCGGTTCATGCTAATGAGTGGTTAACAACAGCAGTTCTGATGAAGTTTATCGAGGAATATGCCGAGGCGTATAGTGCGGATAGGACATGGCATCAATACCAGACAGAACGCTGGATGCAAGAGACGACACTCTGGGCCGTGCCGATGGTTAATCCGGACGGGGTCGAACTGGTTCAGGAAGGTGTGGTCAATCAGCATCCACATGCGCAGCAGTTGTTAGCCTGGAATGCCGGCAGATCACATTTCACCCATTGGAAGGCCAACATCAGAGGGGTGGATCTGAATGATCAATTTCCAGCCCATTGGGAGGAAGAAGCAGTGAGAAGAGGTGTGACCTCACCTGGCCCCAGGGATTATGCAGGGACAGCGCCATTGACAGAACCAGAGGCACAGGCGCTTGAGCAGTGGACTCAGCAACATACATTTGATGCGGTAGTATCCCTGCATAGTCAGGGACAGGAGATTTATTGGAACTATCGTGATCTTGAACCCAGGGAGAGTGGACCGCTGTCGCGTAGACTCGCCAAAGCTTCCGGCTACAAGGCGGTGAAGCTCGGTGGCAGTGATGCCGGATATAAGGACTGGTTTATTCAAGATTTCGGTAAACCGGGCTTCACGGTGGAAGTTGGATTGGGTGTTAATCCGCTTCCCGTAGAACAGTTTGATGATATCTGTATAGAAGTGGGAATGTTGCTGGCTGAACTGTTATCCAATGGACAATGAGGCAAGACCCTGAATTATGAAGGTGTGAAACTTAACAGTAGATCATTCGTATAACAGGAACGGACGCTATGAGCGACGTTCCGTTTTTATTATTTTTTATAATGACATTCTACGTCATTCGTTCTGAATGTTTTTGAACGGGTAATGATGGATGTGCCGTTTCGGCGACATATACAATTATACGGAGGGATTCAAATGAAGTGGAGAAGACTGCTGTCGTTCAAACGATGGACACAAGTTTTCAAAAGGCTCCCCCGGCTGCTCCGGGCTCCGCAGATTCCTTTGGGAGAAAAGTTGTTGTTTATTATTCCGGCGCTGTTATACTGGGTACTTCCTGACGTAATGCCGTTTATGCCCATCGATGATATCGGGGTCACTTTGATTCTGATGAACTGGTTTGTAAGCCGGGCAGAACGTAAATATCCTGTGCTTCAGGAGGGGGCACCTTCTTAGTTTGCGGCCGAATGGATCATTTTAACATTGAATTCGCATCAATGTTATTGCGAAGAGCGGTAACTTTCTTTACAATAGATGCTGTAGTTTAAGAATGCTGAAATTGTTGAAACCTGCAATTACAATATAGGAGATGAAGAGAATGAACTGCAAAATTACGCGTAATGCTGCTAAAGTATTGAAGCTTGAATTGGACAAGCCGGAGAACGAAGGAAAAACCCTGCGCGTTGTCATCACACATGCACATGGTGACCATGCTCACTACGGGCTTGATCTCGACACACCAAAAGAAAATGATACAGTTGTATCTACCGATAAAGAGATTGATGTCATTCTCGCGAATGATCAGCCTTTGTTGAACGGTGTTAAAATTGACTACCTCTACTTCCCGGAAGAGGGATTTGTCATTACGAATCCATCCCAAGGTAATCACGGCGACCACTAAGGGCGCGAAGAAGGGGAACTCATGGCTAACGATATCCGCGTATGCGAAAAGTGTAATCATGTCCGACTGAAATCGATTGTACCCAAGCTGCAAAAAATGGCTCCAGACACGGAGATCAAGATTGGGTGCAAATCCTATTGCGGTCCTTGCGCGAAACGTGCATTTGTCTTTATCAATGGTCGGTATATCAGTGCGCCGACAGAAGAAGAAGTACTCGCCAAAGTCGCAAAGTTCGTGAAGTAATAGGATAAAACAAGGTGAGAGAACGAAAAGTTCAAACATCCGCAAGGAGGGGCTACGTGCCTCTCCTTTTTTTCGTTTGGGTAGCAGTGAAAGGATGTGTTACTCCATAGCACCTTGGACCATTTCAGTAATTTGGAAGGTATCTTCTCGAATTTCAATGGCAATGACGGTAATATCCTTTTTCAGGAAATGTACATTTCCAAGTCGTTCTTCCTCCAATTCTACCCAGCCTGTATCCGCTAACTTCTGAAAATAATCCATTGGCGGGTATAGTCCTTGCTCACCCCCAATATGTTTCAGCTCGTACTTAACGCCTTTTTTAAGGTTGGGATCATCGGAATAAGCTATGTTTTCAATAAGCTTTGCATTGGTTGGAACAGGAATGTCTGGGTTCATGGATGACGCTGTATATCCTTCTATCTCGTATGTTGCAGGAGTGCAGCCTTGTACCCAAATGAGCAGGGGCAACATACAGAGTGTCAATAATATTTTCTTCAAATAAATTCCTCCTGATTTGGAATGATTACCTAATAAACGTAGCGAAATCAATTAAAGTTACGATGAAAACACAAAAGAAGAATAAGGAAGGCTTGTGTTATCCATCCTAAAGGGGTAACAGGAACATGATAATCCCAAGGAGGAATACTCATGCCGAAGCGTTATGATTCCAGTTTGCAAGCCGATACCACCGTATCTCAGGCGCAAAATGCGGTGAACAAGCTTCATTATGCTGTATCTCAGGCCATGTCTCATCCGACGGCACAGACCATTGTACAGGCGGAACGACGTCTGGCACACACGGAGCAGGCGATGCGACAAGCAGAGCTTTCACTCGGAGGGCAAGGTGTTGAGTTGGCAGAGGAAATGTTCATCGAGGAGAAGAGAAGATTGAATTCAATCCAGAGTCAGCACGGTCAAGGGAATTTATAACGTTCCTGTCACACCAGAACCCGCAGGGCAGCAATGCTTTGCGGGTTTTTCATCTCTTTTGCAATGACTCCTCTTCCATTGGTATTCTTCGACAGTGTGTCGAATGGTCGCTTAAAATTCTGTGAGAAGGTTAATAGAACAAGAGCAGGCAAAATTCCATACGGGAGGTACAGAATGACAAAACATATTACAGATTGTACAATTCTGAACAACGGAGTAACGATGCCATGGCTAGGATTTGGAACATATAAAGCAAAAGGTAAGGAAGTACAACAGGCGGTTGAGACCGCTTTGGAGGTTGGATATCGGAGTATTGATACGGCGTCCATCTATGGCAATGAAGAAGAAGTGGGACAAGCTATTGCAAGCAGTGGTGTTGCCCGTAACGAACTGTTTGTGACGACCAAGCTCTGGAACGAGGATCAGGGATTTGATTCAACGTTAAGAGCATTTGAAGCCAGTCAGAAGGCACTTGGACTAAATGTGATTGATCTTTATTTAATTCACTGGCCTGGCAGAGACCGGTATAAGGAGACGTGGAGAGCATTCGAACGTCTATATAGCGAAGGAAGCATCCGTGCGATTGGTGTGAGTAATTTTCAAGTTCACCATTTGCAAGATATCATAGATGAGGGCGGAACGGTGCCTGCGGTAAATCAGGTAGAGCTGCATCCAGGTCTGATCCAGCAGGAACTTCAGGATTTCTGCGGGGCGCAGGGAATTCAACTGGAGGCTTGGAGCCCGATCATGAAAGGCAAGCTGAACCAAGAGTCCACCCTCAAAGCGCTGGCCCAGAAATATGGGAAAACGCCAGCACAGATCATTCTGCGCTGGGATATTCAGAATCAGATTGTGACGATTCCGAAGTCGGTTACCCCGGAGCGTATTCGTGAGAATGCGGACATCTTTGACTTTGAATTGACACCGGATGAGTTGAGACAGATTGATGCACTGGATTCGGATAAGCGGACGGGTCCACATCCGGATCAACTGTTCTGGGATTAAGTGGGTGGCGCTAATTGAATATAAGTGTTTGATGATTAGTTAGGGGAGGTTCCGGCTCCGGATCGTTCTTCGTGGTTTAAGATGTACGCATAATCGGTCACGCTAAGACACTACTTGTGCAGAACAATCTTTCGATCGCCGTTATCCCCGGATTTTTTTGAAATTCCCTGTATCAAGGGAGAAATCCGGTGATAAATGCGAGCGCTCCGCTTCTCCAGCTTTTTTCTGCCCACTCCGTTATCGTGAAAATTATAAATCCATCTTTAGATTTGGTGGGTAATTAAGAAGCATATAAAAAAGCAGCAGGATCGGGGGGTGTCCCCTGATTCTGCTGCTTTTGAGTTATTTATTTGAATCGGATGGTGGTACTGCGCATCCGTCATCTGTGCAGATGCCACTGCCGTCTGTTTCTGTTGTGTTGGATTCAACCATGGTGAAAGGGGAACGCTCGTCCCATGCTTTTTGAATGGCATCCAGGAACACCTCGTCAGGCTGAGCACCTGATACGGCGAACTTGCGGTCGAATACAAAGAACGGTACACCGCGGATGCCGAGTTGCTCGCCTTCCGCTTGGTCAGCTCGGACATTGTCGGTGAATTGATCACTGGACAGCACTGCCTTAGCTGCATCTCGATCCAAGCCGACTTCCTCTGCTAACTGAGCCAACACTTCAGGGTCGCCGGAGTGTTTACCTTCAATAAACACAGCTTGGAATATCCGTTCACTCAGTTCAAGAGCTTTGCCTTGTGTATCTGCCCAGTGTGTCAGGCGGTGAGCTGAGAAGGAGTTCGTAGGGATCATGGCATCGATATTGTATTCCAGTCCTGCCGTACGAGCATTGGCATTCATCTGGGCATTCATACCTTTGGCCTGTTCCATGCTCATATTATATTTGGCAGCCAGATATTCCGAATTGGTTTTGCCTGGGTTCAATGCAGCGTTTGGATCAAGCTCGAAGCTTTTGAATTGAAGCTTCACTTCATCACGGTGTGGGAACTGTTCCAGTACATTCTCCAGGCGGCGTTTGCCGATATAACAGAAAGGGCACAGAAAATCAGACCATATCTCAATATTCATTTTATTAAAACCTCCATCATCCTTTTAGTTGAAACTAATATGGTTACAATTATAAAGCCACTTTCTATAATTCGCAAGGAGATTGCTATTTATCCCGATATGCCTTGGACCAATGATAAGGCTGGAACTCATCCAGTCTCTTGAAGACCAGTTGACCCGCAGGATCGTAAACGGCAGCTTTAACTTCTTCACCCCAGTAAAATAAACGTTCCTGGCATACACCGCAAGGTGTAAGGACCTTGAATTCTGAATGCTCATCATCACGAGCGATACAGAGGGAGTGGGTGACACGTTCGTTCAATTTGTGGGCTTCCAGATAAGCTCCTGTTTCCATGCACAGATGCGTGGCATCGTTGATGACCTCTGGAGCTACGCTAATCAGCAGGGAACCGGCTGCGGTATAGACGGCACCCGCCCCGCCCCGCCCCGCCCCATCCCTGAGGATAACGTTGCTGCACGAAGTTTGCGGCTTCTTCGAACAATTTCTGTTCAATATTGATTGGTTCAGTGTGTGATGTCATGTAATGTAAGTTCCCCTTTTTAAATCCAATTCAATTCATTTCGTGTATTTGTTTAGCTTGTCATTACGATATTGCTCATTGCGATGTTGCTGTTGAACTATCTTCCTCTCGAAAGCGCTGAATCAAATCATAGGTAATGACCGTGTCCGAGACATGCAATCGCTTGGTTGCTTCATCATGAGCGGGACGGCATGCATTGATATCCGTTTTGTCACGTGTGGACAAGTCATAACAAGCGCCATTCTCGTAGATATAATCATCCGATGGAATGTAGAATACAGAACCATCCGAGAATGCGCCATTACGCAGCACAACCGTACGTTCAGACCCGTCATATACGTCGTTACCCATATGATAATAGGAAAGGTCGGACACGCCGAGCAGATGCAGCACGGATGGTGTGATGTCCAGTTGTCCCGAAGGTTCGTCGATGGTTCCAGCAGCTGCTCCGTCCGGTAAATGCACGAGCAGGGGAACCTCGTTCATAATCTGTGCCATATCGAGTTTGTTCAATGAACGTCCCAGAAATTGCTCGTATTGTGATTGTTCCTTAATCGAGTTGTCGTGATCCCCGTAGAACATAAAGATGGAATTTTCCCATAAGCCCCGATTTTTCAGATCCTCGACCATCTTACCCAGTGCCGAATCCACGTAATGAACGGACTGCAGATAGTTACCAAACATGGTTCCCTGGAACTCGCCTACATCCAATTGCTGCTTCTCTTTTGGCAAGGCATACGGATGGTGGCTGGTAAGAGTGATTAGGAAGGAATAGAACGGTTCGGTCACCTCACTACTCATTTTCTCAACGGATTGCCGGAAAAAGGATTCATCAGATAGGGACCAGCCAAGCGGGTCATCCTGTGCAAAATCATTTTTACTATAAAACTTGTCGTACTTCATATTCTGATACATCGTATACCGATTCCAGAAGCCACTCTCATAAGCGTGAAATACATTGGTGCTATACCCGTTATCCTTCAGGATGGAAGGAAGGGAATCATACGTATGGTCTGCATATCGTACAAAGGCTGATCCAACCGGAAGTGGATGTAGGGAAATGTTTGCGCCAAAATCGGCATCTGACGTTCTGCCCTGACCGGTCTGGTGATAAAAGTGACTATAATACTGGCTTTCCTTCATCAGTTCATTAAAATGGGGTGTGATCTCCTGACCGCCAATGCTCTGACCAATCATGAAGTTCATAAAAGCCTCACCCTGGACAATGATCACATTGCTGTCTTTATATTTGCCAAACAAGGCATCATTCTGCGGGGCAGTTCCCTGCCTTTCAACGAAGAACACTTTTGCTTGCTCAACATCAGCGGGATCAGCCTGCGGCCCGGAGCCGATGTGGTCTTTGGCATAGTTGTACAGATCATAACCGTGAAAAGCGAGTAGTCCGGTCACGTTGTACATGGAAACATTCCACCAGTTGTTATCGAACAGGCCTTTGGCCCATGTTTTGCTGTAGAAATAAATCGGGCCGACGGCGAGGCCAAGTCCCAGCACAAGGGCAATGCTGCCAGCCGTGAGACGGCGGCGCAACCGTATCTTGCCATCGTTATACGAATAACTCCCGTAACTCGTAACAGATGTACTGGAGTACTTCGAACGGTAACGTCTGCTGAACAGTACGATAGCTGCGAACGGGATGACGACAAGCCAGTCGGCAAAGAACCAGAGATCACTTGTGTAGATCAATGTAGCGATGCTGTCACCCAATGCGTCAACTTGTCTCGCCTGCAACAATACCGGGATGGTCAAGAAATCCTGGAAATAGCGATAATACACCATATCGGCATAGATTAGTCCGGTAAGCAGCAGGTTAAGCACGGCGAGAGACACGATCATGCCTCTACGTGGCAGCAACCAGGTCCAGAAGGACAAGAGTAGTAAAGATCCAATGGCAATCACCTTATCCAGCAGTCCCATCGTAATGTTATAAGCGTGAAGATTGTGATGGAGCCACATGAGTTTGAGCAGCATGAGCACAAGAAAAATAAGATATAACGTTAATGGATGATTTAGAAGCCCGCGTGGCATGGAGCTGCGCGTAGGCCGAGTGACAACCATATGTATGTCCCCCTTGCTTTTGTTGTTTTGTTATCGGAATGTAAAATAGGGCTCCATCCATTATAGCGTGGCCTCATGTGTTTTCAACTATGCCTCAGAAGAATTGATTTCTGCGAAAGCGAAGACCGAAGTTGATGAATTCATATGATCGGAAAAGCGCACAAAAAAAAGCGCCCCGGCCATGGATGGTCAAGACCCCATTTAATAGACATTATAAAAAGACCCTAGGCTGCAAACTGGCGTCGGTACTCTACCGGCGTCAGTTTTTTTAGCTTCCGTTGTGGTCGTTTTCGGTTGTAGAAACGGATATACTTTTCGATTTTGCTTTGTGCTTCGGTAAGCGTTCGGATATGATAAGGATAGAGTCCTTCCGTTTTGAGATGCGAGAAGAAACTCTCCATTGAGGCATTGTCATAACAATTTCCTCGGCGAGACATGCTGATTCGGGCGCCAACCTTTGGCAGCATGTCGTGGTAAGCATGAGACGTGTGCTGGAATCCCTGGTCGCTGTGAACGACTAGTCCGGTCACGTCTTTTTGCTTCGCAAACGCCTTGCTGAATGTGCGGAGCACCAGTTCATTGTCGTTGCGTTCGCCTATTTCGTAGGCCACAATTTCGTTATTAAACAGATCCTTTATGGCTGAAAGATATATCCAGCGCTCTCCCACACGATACTGGGTAATGTCCGTTACCCATTTCTGATTCGGTTTTTCTGCACTGAAATCTCGCTTCAAGCGGTTCTCTGCTACACGCTGCGCAGGTGCATACGAGCTGTTGGAGCGCCGTTTACGACGGATTCGAGATTGAATACCGAGCATTTGCATCAGGCGGAGTACCTTTTTGTGATTCATCCAAATCCCTTGATCTTGCCAAAGGAATAACTGGAGTTGTCGATAGCCATATTTGCCTTCATAGTGATGATACGTTTGAAGCACCTGTTTCTTCGCCTTGGCATCGCGATCGAATCGTTTACGTTTAACATAGGCATAAAACCCACTCCGGGACACGCCAAACACATGGCAGAGTTTCTGGATATCACCGTATGCCGCTACTTTTTCCATGATCTGAAATCTCTCTTGTTTGCTTCCTCCTTCCAAATTACCAAGCACTTTTTTAGCAACGCATTCTCCCGTTTCAGTTTTTGCACATAGCGTTCTTGATCCAAGTATTCTTTCCGTCGACCTCGCTGATCCATCAGTCCAAACTCGCCTTGCTCCCGGTGTTTTCGCATCCAGCGCTTCATTCGTCCCGGGTCATGAATCCCCAAATGTTCATTGATCTTTCGGTAAGTCCAGCCCTCAACCGTATGCAGACGGATAGCCTCTTTTTTTATCTTCTCCGAATACGTTTTATACTTTTGTCCTTTAATCGCCAAAAAAAATGCACCCCCTAGAATTTCATCGGCTAAACCCAGGGGTTTTCCAATGTCTATTCTAAGGGGTGCACTCCAGGATGGCAGGAGCACTTTAGATTTGAAACAATTACGAAGATTGTGGTGCTTTATTTCGTGGGGGCAGTGGGCCCAAATACTGATAGTACTGGGTTTCAATTCGTCCGTTGAACAACTTGCGACGTTTGTCTGCCTTATGACCGAAATACTCCTCAAAAGCTTTGGTCGACGTGATTGCAAAAAAGGACCATGTTGGCATGTCGAGGTAACTGCGCCCTAATGAGCGGAGTAACTTCTGTACTTCTTTTTCTTCACTCAAACGTTCACCATATGGGGGATTGGTGATGATGACACCATATTCACCCTGTGGTCTTGCGCGATGAGCGGGCAGGACGCTGACTTCAATATCTTTGGCGAAGCCAGCACTTTTGATCGCTGCCATAGCAACTTCAATCGCTTCAGGATCAATATCGCTACCTGAAATCTGTAATGGGACATCGTCACGAACAGCATCGAATGCTTCTTCGCGTGCTTGTTCCCATAATTCTTCAGGAATCACAGCCCAATCCTCAGAGTTGAAGGTCCGACGAAGTCCTGGTGCAATGTTCCAGCCGATCATGGCGGCTTCGATCAGCATTGTACCTGATCCACAGCACGGGTCATAGAATGGGCGGGATACATTCCAGCGGCTGAGCTGAATAAGAGCTGCAGCAAGTGTTTCTTTCAGTGGCGCTTCGGTGACGAGTTTACGATAACCCCGTTTATGCAGACCTGGTCCCGTTGTATCTAAAGTAAGCAGGGCGCGATCGTTCAGCAGAATGACCTCAATCACATAACGAGACCCATCCTCTGGGAACCACTCTGTGTCATAAGTCAGCTTCAGTTTCTCTACGATTGCTTTTTTCACGATCCCTTGTGATGCAGGCACACTGCTTAACTGGGATTTTTGAGAACGACCCTCTACAGGGAATTCGCCGTCGGCTGGAATCCACTCTTCCCAAGGCAGTGCTTTGGTGCCTTCAAACAATTCGTCGAATGTTGTGGCAGGGAATTCACCCATTTTCACCAATACACGATCCGAACTTCTCAGCCACAGATTACAACGGCATATATCAATATAATCTCCTGTAAAGAAAACCCGTCCATTGTCGATCGTAACATCTTCATACCCCAGTTGTTTCAGTTCCCGGGCAACAACAGCCTCGAGTCCCATCGCCGAGGTTGCAATCAATTGCAATTGAGCCATGTGATTCATTTCAACTCCATTTCAAGCTGGAGAAGGGAAATCCTTCTCTCTGCTGTATAGTGACGGTGCGGCCTTGCCGCTTTCCGTGAAAAAACTTACAATGAGAAATGCGGTGAACGTAGGCACTCCTTTTTCGAAGTGGTGCACCTGTCAACCGCCTGTGTTGATAACAAACATTTATTATAGAACATTGGCATCCATATGGAAAGCAGTCCAAGTGTCCAAGGAGGATTTTAGTGGTGAATCTGACCCCTGATGAATATGTAAATCAATTATTTCAAGAGGATGATCTTTTGCTGAAAGTGAAAGAGGCCATCCGTTCGAACGGTATGCCGGAAGTATCCGTTGCGGCGGCGTATGGACGATTACTCACGTTTCTAGCGAAGACATCCAAAGCAGAAGCTGCGCTCGAAATCGGCGTGCTGGGCGGTTACAGTGGGATCTGCATTGCGCGCGGTTTGCGTGAGAATGGAACCCTGACTTCGCTGGAACTGAAAGAGGGATATGCGGCAATGGCGCGTGGTCATATGGAAGAAGGCGGATTTGGCGAAAAGGTCGAGTATCGGATTGGCCCGGCGGCAGACAGCCTGGAGCAATTGGAGCAGGAAGGACGCACATTTGATTTCTTCTTTATTGACGCAGATAAGGAGAATTATCCGGTATATCTCGATTATGCCATTAAGCTGGCCCGGCCAGGTGCTGTCATTGTAGGTGATAATTGTTTCCTGCGTGGTCGTACGCTGAATCCGGACAAGCAGGGCCCGGCCGTGCTTGCGGTTCGCCGTTTCAATGAACAGATGGCAAGTGACCCGCGCCTGGTGACGACCATGTTGCCCGATTACGATGGGCTGGTACTTGCCTGGGTGAAGTAACAGTGGAAATTTCCTAAAGATAATACTCCGATGGAACACGATCTCACGCGTTTATGTTTGTGAGGGGGATCGTGTTTCTGTTTGGCGTTTTCTGAAAAACACAAAGAAAGAGACGACACACCTTGAATGAAAGGGTGGTGTCATCTCTTATTTTTGTCCAAATTTATAAAGGATAAGTGCTTTCTTATACTTCAGGTGTTCCGTACGTTTCAAACCATTTTTTGATGGTGTCAAAATCATCACTGAAGGACAAACCCAGCATCAATAATACACGAGCTTGTTGTGGACTCAGGTTGTCGCCTGCAATGATACCTTTGCCACCGCCGTACACACTTCCTGAACCCGTCCGAGTGGTGGTCACAAAGATGACACCTTCTTCAATGGCTTTGGTACGAGCTTGTCCCATAGCTCTGGATATACCGCCAGCTCCGGTACCGGAAGTCACGATTCCTTTGGCACCGCTGCTCACGAATCCTTCAATGGCTCCGCCGCCAGCTTCTTGATATGAGATCGCAATTTCTACTTTGGCCAGATCTGCCTTAGTGATTTTACTTAGATCAAATACGGGCTTTGCTGTGCCTTCTGGTTTCAAGGCACGTGCAGGAGCACGGTAGATTCGAATGTTCTCTTCATCTATATATCCTACAGCGCCGAGCATCGGCGTTTCAAACGTATCTGTCCGATAATCATTTGTCTTGGTTACACCGCGAGCAAGCTGGATTGTGTCATTCAACATGAGTACTGTGCCGAATGAAGTGGTACGACCACTGCCTGCAAGTTTGATGGCGTTGTACAGATTGGCTTGAGCGTCAGAACCGATGACGGTCCATGGACGCATGGAGCCTGTGATCACGACAGGTTTGTCACTCTGAACCGTCATATCGAGGAAATAAGCTATTTCTTCCATTGTATCTGTACCCGTGGTCACGACAACACTGTCATACATTGCCAGAGCTTTGTCTACCGTCTGCGACAAGTCATAGAGGTCGGTCATGCTATAGGAACCTGAACCTGAGTTTCCGAATTGGAGTGTGCTAACATCAGCAATCTTCTGTTTATCCGGTAAGGCGTCTACCATCTCTCCAATGGGAAGTGTGCCTGCCTTGTAATTCTGGAAGCTGGTGGCGTCCTCGGATTGACCGGCAATCGTTCCGCCAGTTCCGATCACCAATACATTAGGAAGTGCAGATTGTTTGGAAGAGTCAGGTATTGCAGGGATGGAAGTATTGCGAGCTGGAGTAGTAGTTGCTGTCTGAACAGCACCTGTTGTGCCTTTCACCTCTACCGTAGCTGCGTGCGCGGCGTAGGTTCCAATGGGGGACAATGAGATGGTTAATGCTGTTAAAGCTGCGGTACTCCATACGGCCCAGGGACGAAGATTGGATGTTTTACTCATGAATAGCACTCTCCTTCAAGTAAGTGTGATGTTAAGTTTGTTAAGAAGAATATGTATACCATTTCAAATTGATTGTATTTCATGTTAAGTAATATGACAAACTTAGATAATGGTAGAGTAATCGATTACATTCATAGATAATGAGAGTAAAATGATTGTTTATAAGGAATTATGAAAGATTATTCATATTGATAGAGATAGAAAAGAAGTGGTTTTAGCAGTTTTGAAGGAAAATAAGCCCTTATAATGTTAGTTAACGTTACATAATGAGTCTTTTGTCCTGATAAAATGAAGCATTTTAATAAAAGAATGTCGAATTGGGACTATATCAGAAGTAAGTAACAGAATAAGAGGATGATAGTAACGCATATTAGGTAATGGGGATCAATTACGGTCTAAAGAGTGGTTTCGTTATAGAGTTATGTTTATAATAGGGGTGATCAACATATGTAAATAAATATATAATAATGATTGGAGGAGAAACGATGAAACAGGCACCGAGAAAGTATGCAAATTACATTCCGATTCGGGAACTGGAGACTTTGGAAGAGAGGTTATCTCCCTTCAAGGTGTATGCAGAACTTCGTGATAACACTCCAGTCCGATATGATGAGCATCGAGAATGTTGGGATGTTTTTGGTTATGAAGATGTGAAGTACGTTTTGAAAAATCCGAAACTATTCTCTTCTGCACGTGATCGTGCCAATACGAGCATGTTGACGACAGACCCTCCCAAACACAAACAGCTGCGTGATCTGGTGAATCAGGCGTTTACACCCAAGGCAATTGAAGCATTGGCTCCGCGTATTCAGGAAATCACAGATGAGTTAATTGCTCCATACCTGTCAGAAGGACATATGGAACTTATTGATGACCTTGCAACACCATTGCCCGTCATTGTCATTGCGGAATTGATCGGAGTCCCTGCGGCGGATCGTCAAAAGTTCAAAGACTGGTCTGATGTGTTGGTGAAAGGTGCACGTGACGATAGTGAGCAGGCCTTCCAGGAGTTATTGGAGGAGAAAAAAAGAAATATGCAGGAGTTGCATATCTATTTCACTGGCATTATGGAAGAACGTCGGTTGCAGCCAAAGGATGATCTGATCTCATTACTGCTTGCTGCGGAGATTGATGGTCAGCAATTGACTTCAGATGAAGTGGTAGGCTTCTGTATTCTCTTACTTGCTGCCGGTAATGAAACAACAACCAACCTGATTACCAATGCGGTTCGTATTCTGTCTGAACAACCCGAGCTACAACAGGAGTTGCGCGAACATCCTGAGCGGATTACTTCTGCGATTGAAGAGACGCTGAGATACTATCCGCCAATTGTCGCGATTGGGCGAGTAGCCAAGGAAACTGTAGAGTTGAATGGCCAGATGATTCAAGCTGGGGAGCAGGTGATTTCCTGGGTTGGAGCAGCCAATCGGGACAGTGCCCAATTTGAAAACCCGGAAGATTTCATCTCTGATCGCAAGCCGAACCGACATATGGGCTTTGGTTTTGGCATTCATTTTTGTTTGGGTGCACCACTCGCTCGTCTGGAGGCAAGGGTAGTTCTTCATACATTGCTTCAGCACATGGAGCACATTCAGCTTGTGCCGGGAACGGCACTGCAACCGATACAAAGTGCCTTTGTGTATGGTGTGAAACATTATCCGATAGAATTCAATCTAATAAATAAATAATTAAATAAATGGCGCATGAATGACAAAAGCCGCTCTCAGGCCAATTAGGCGCTGGAAGCGGCTTTTTCAAATGAAAAATTAAGATGGACTAACTAAGAAATGGATAGGGAATCAGGATTCCCGAATAGAAGCAGGTTTGTTATACAATTTGAATCGGACCCAAACCATATTAAGCAGTAGCAGTCCGCCAGATACGATAAACAGACCTTCGATCCCGATGAATCCTGCCATAAATCCTCCAATGATCGCTCCAAGCATGTTGCCCAGCGCCAGAGTACTCGTATTAAAACTGAATGCACGGCTGATCATGCTATCGGATGTATAGGAACGAATCAGGGCATTAACGCTCGGAAGCAAGCCACCCATGAACACACCCATCATGAAACGAACAAGAATGAGCTGCCACACGGTCTGAACAAATGCCTGCGGGATAAGCATGAGTCCTGTACCTATGAGGGAGAACGTCAGCACCTTGTGAGGACCAATCCGGTCACTCAGCTTCCCGAGAATCGGAGACATCGCCATATTGGATAGTCCCGTAACTGCACCGACAAGTCCTGCCCAGAAGGCCACATTTACATCCGAAGCATGCAATTTTTGTACATACAGCGGCAAGAGTGACATGGGGCTGATCATCGCAAACTGCAACAGAAACGTTACAGCAAACAGTGCGGGCAGTTGAGGTGACTTGTTCAATTCCTTCAGACCGGACAATACGGATTGTGCCGGCAATTTGGCTGCTTCTTGACGGTCGAACTTCTCTCTCACCAGGAACATGGCGAGCATGGAAGCAACAAAGATCAGTCCACCTGTAATGTAAAAAATGGGGCGGAAGCCTACCGCATCCGCTAACAAGCCACCAATGAGTGGACCCAGGATTGTGCCGGCAACCTGCCCGGACTGACTGATTCCCATGGCAAAACCCATGCGGTCTTTCGGTGTGGTACCTGATATCAACGCAACAGCTGCAGGATTGAAACCGGAGATGGTACCGTTAAGCAAACGCAATAAGAGAAGCTGCCAAGGATTCTGTGCCAGACCCATAAGGGCAATTACGATGGCCATCCCGAATCCCGAGCGCAGCAGCATTACTTTTCGGCCGTACTTGTCCGATAACTTGCCCCAGAGCGGTTGGAACAAAAATGAGGTGAGGAAATTGGCTGCAAAAATAAATCCCGCCCATATGCCAATTTCATGTTCGCCAACAACGCCCAGATCTCTTGCGAGATAAAGAGACAAAAATGGGGTAATCATGGTCATACCCGAATTGACCAAAAATTGTCCGAACCAAAGCACAATGAGGTTTACTTTCCACGTTTTCAAAGTGCTTTCACTTCCTTTCAAAGATATTTCTGTAATTCTCAAAAAAACACCATTCTTTCATTATAACATAATTGGCATATGAGGGATGGGTGTAAGGAATGTCATAGTATTGTCACGTAGAACGCATCTGCATGTGGTTGTTACGGCTGTTTAAAAAGGGCATAATGGTAATTATGAGTCCAAAAACTATTGGAGGCTTCTTACATGAGCTATAATGATCGACTGATTCGGGCAAGTTTCAAACAACAGGTAGACCGTGTCCCGGTATGGTACATGCGTCAAGCTGGACGTTACGATCCTGAATATCGCAAAATTAAAGAAAAGTACTCCTTGTTAGAGATCTGCAAACAACCCGAGCTGGCGGCTGAAGTTACACTCATGCCGGTACGCAAACTTGGTGTAGATGCGGCTATTTTGTATTCCGATATTATGAATCCGGTTGCCTCTCTGGGCATTGATTTTGACATTGTAAAAAATATTGGTCCAGTTATCGATAATCCTATTCGGTCCGCTGCAGATGTGGATCGGCTGCGTCCCATCGACGTAGAAGGAGATCTGTCACATATTCTGGAAACCATTCGAATTCTGGATAAGGAGCTTGATGTGCCTCTGATTACGTTTGCGGGCGCACCATTCACGATTGCCAGTTATCTGATTGAAGGCCGACCTTCGAAAGGTTATATCCGCACCAAAACGATGATGTACAGCGAGCCTGAGGTGTGGCACAAGCTGATGCAGAAGCTTGGTGATATGGTTATTACATATGTCCGTGCGCATATTGCGAATGGCGGTAAGGCATTCCAGTTGTTTGACAGCTGGGTTGGAGCACTTTCTCCCAAAGACTTCAGAACATATGTGTTGCCTACGATTACCCGTATCTTTACCGAATTATCGGATTTGAATGTACCGAAGATTTATTTCCCTGGTGTTGCATCCGGTGAGTTGTTGCCAACACTGCATAATCTGCAAGCCGATGTGATTGGACTCGACTGGAGAGTATCCATTTCGGAAGGGCGTCAACGGCTTGGCGGCAAATTTGCAGTACAGGGTAACCTGGACCCATATTTGCTGACTGCCCCGATGGAACTGATTAAAGAGCAAGCCAAAGTGATTATTGACGAAGGAATCAAGGAGCCGGGTTATATTTTCAACCTCGGACACGGATTATTTCCTGAAGCATCGCTAGAGAAGCTCAGAGAACTAACGGCGTATATTCATGAATATTCTGCCGAAGCAATGAAGACTGGGGTGACGGTAACCAATGACTAATACTGTAGGTGTACTGGTGATGTCGTATGGCACACCGGAAAATATGGAGAGTGTTGAAGCGTATTACACACATATCCGCAGAGGACGTCCGCCTGAACCGGAGCAATTGAAGGAACTGACGGACCGTTATGAAGCCATTGTTGGCGGTGTTTTCCCACTTCGTGAGAACACAGACAATCAGGTCAAGGCCCTTCAAGAGACATTAAACCGCGATGAGCGTGGCGCTGATGTGGAATTCCGTTGTTATCAAGGACTGAAGCATGCCTATCCGTTTATTGAGGATGGCGTGGAGCAGATGGCGAAGGATGGAATTCAGACAGCCATTGGTATTGTACTGGCTCCTCATTTTTCCACGATGAGTGTAGGCAGTTATATCAAACGTGCGCGTGAAAAAGCAGAAGAGCTGGGCGTTCATATGTCCTTTATTGAGAGTTATCATCTGCATCCGAAGTTAATTCAGGCGTTGTCCACACGTGTCAGTGCCAAGTTGGATGCGTTCGAAGAAGCTGGAGCAAAACGCGGAGATGTGAAGGTGTTGTTTAGTGCGCACAGTCTGCCGGCACGTATTGTGGAGATGGGTGATCCATACCCGCAACAATTGCTGGAGACTTCGGAAGTGATTGCCTCACGTGTAGGCATAACCAATTGGCAATTTACGTGGCAGAGTGCCGGACGAACAGCTGAGCCTTGGCTTGGACCGGATATTCTGGATACGTTACAGGAGCTTTCTCGTGAACAGGTAGAGGATGTACTTGTGGCACCAATCGGGTTTGTCTCGGATCATCTCGAAGTGCTCTATGATCTCGATATTGAGGCCAAATCGATTGCCAAAGAGATCGACATGCGCCTGATGCGTATTGACTCCCTCAATAGCGATCCTCTATACATGGAGACGTTAAGCGACGTTATTATAAGCCAATGGCAGCAAGGGTCGGATGAGTAATGGGTGATAAGAAACGCCGTGTTGTTGTTGTCGGCGGTGGCCTTACCGGCCTCAGCGCGGCATTTTATATCCGCAAGCATTACCGGGAAGCAGGCGTTGAACCCGTGATTACTTTGGTCGAGAAAAGCTCGTCCATGGGAGGTATGATTGAGACACTGCACCGGGATGGATTTGTGATTGAAAAAGGGCCGGATTCTTTCCTGGCTCGCAAAACAGCAATGATTGACCTGGCTAAAGAATTGGAGATCGATCATGAACTGGTCAGTCAGAATCCGGAGTCGAAGAAAACGTATATCATGCAGCGTGGCAAGCTTCATCCTATGCCAGCAGGACTTGTTCTCGGTATCCCGACGGAACTAAGACCATTCTTGAGAAGTGGTCTGGTCTCTCCGGCAGGCAAACTGCGGGCATTGATGGATTTTGTCATCCCGCCGCGTCGTACAACAGAGGATGAATCGCTCGGTTATATGATTGAACGCCGTCTTGGAGCTGAAGTGCTGGAGAACTTGACGGAACCCCTGCTCGCAGGAATCTATGCAGGTGATATGCGGCGATTGAGCCTCCAGGCTACCTTCCCGCAGTTCGGAGAAGTAGAGCGCGATTACGGCAGCTTGATCCGGGGCATGATGACGGGTCGCAAACCGGCTGAAACGCATACCGGAACAAAACGGAGCGCTTTTCTGAACTTTCGTCAGGGACTTCAGAGCCTTGTTCATGCACTCGTCCACGAGTTGCAGGATGTGGATCAACGTCTGAACACTGCGGTGAAGTCACTGCAACGCCTTGATGGAGCGCAGACCAGATACATTGTTGAACTTGGTAATGGCGAAATGCTTGAAGCCGATGATGTAGTGGTTACTGTGCCGGCATATGTCGCGTCGGAGCTGTTGAAGCCTCACGTGGATACAGCGGCACTGGATGCGATTAACTATGTGTCTGTAGCCAATGTAGTGCTCGCTTTTGAGAAAAAAGAGGTGGAGCATGTATTCGACGGGTCGGGTTTCCTCGTTCCGCGGAAAGAGGGCCGTAATATTACGGCTTGTACGTGGACATCGACGAAATGGCTGCATACGAGCCCGGATGATAAAGTACTGCTCCGCTGTTATGTTGGTCGCTCCGGTGACGAACAGAACGTAGAGCTTCCGGATGAAGCGCTGACGAATCTGGTTCTCAAGGATCTGAGAGAGACGATGGGTATTGAAGCAGTGCCGATCTTCTCCGAGATTACAAGGCTACGTAAATCCATGCCACAGTATCCGGTGGGACACCTCCAACATATTGCCGCCCTCCGTGAGGAGCTTGGCAGCAAATTACCGGGTGTGTACATTGCAGGTGCAGGTTATGAGGGCGTAGGTTTGCCTGATTGCATCAGACAAGCGAAGGAAATGTCTGTTCAGGCTACACAAGAGCTTGCAGCAGATTAAGTACAGCAAGAGAGCTGTCTCAAACGTAGAATTATCTACTGGAGAGATGGCTTTTTTTATGTGAAGATCTGGAAGCTAACTGAGTTCATACCCTTTCAATCGATACAGTTCCAACGAATGATGGAAATCCAGAATATGCCTGATATAATGGTATGTATGGCTGTGAAGAAGAAGAGGAGTTGCTTATGTATCCCCCAAGATCAGAGCGAAGTGTAAAGAAGAAAAAAGGTAGTAAACGCACCCGCAATACAATCACAATCATCTGGACAGTTAATATTGTATTGATCATTGCAATTGGTCTGGTGGGCATTTTTTATGTCATTGATACACGTCAGCAACAGGCAGACCAGCCGGTGAAACAAGAAATCGTCGATCAGGATCAGCCTTCCATTGGAGACGATGCCAAAGGCGGCGATCAAGTAACTTCTCCAGACTCGGAATCCGATGAGAATTCGGAAGAAGAACACGAAGCTACGGATGAAGAGACAACAGCGGATGCAGATAAGACATCTGGAGCAGCGACACCTGACACTTCAAGAAATACCAATAGTGAGAAAGCAGAATCCGGAACGAAAAAACCTGTGGCAGATTCGACACCTTCCGGCACCAAGGGAAATACAGGTGTGGATCAGGAATCAGGGACGTCGAAACCTTCCAATTCAGCGAAGAATGTCACGATTAACTTTGTTGGTGATATTCAATTTTCGGGCAAAGTTGCTGAGTTGCTGGATAAGAACGGTTATGACTATCCCTTTGCCAAACTCGGCAGATTATTCAAGGATGATGATCTTACCATCGGTAACCTGGAGACACCAATAACTCAGGGTGGTACCAGTGCAGCTGATAAAACCTATGTCTACAAATCATCGCCCAAAGCATTGGCGGCAATGGCTTCAGCCGGTTTTGATGCTGTCAATTTGGCTAACAATCATATTTTGGATCAGGGCGTAGAGGGCTTGGTGGATACGTTAACTTATCTTAAGGAATATGGCATAGCTCACACCGGGGCAGGTATGAACAGGGATGAGGCCTATGCACCAGCATATCTGGAACGCAAAGGCATGAAGATTGCATTGCTTGGGTTCTCCCGAGTTGTACCGGAAACGAGTTGGAAGGCTGAAGGCAATCGGGCTGGCGTGGCTGAAGCCTACGATTCCACAGGAGCAGTCAAAGCGATCCAGGAGGCCCGTAAGAAGGCTGATCTGGTGATCGTGGTTGCACATTGGGGAGAGGAACGTGTAAGTACTCCGAATAGTGACCAGACCCGATTGGCTCATGAGTTTGTAGATGCTGGCGCTGATCTGGTCATAGGTGGTCATCCTCATGTGTTGCAAGGGCTGGAGTACTATAAGGGGAAGTGGATTGCATACAGTACGGGCAATTTCATTTTCTCCAGATCCACAACCGAAGAGACATGGAAAACGGCGGTATTTCAGGCTCGCTGTAGTCAAGATGCAGCTTGCAGCATGAAAGTTATCCCTTATGAGGCCGGGCTAGGTCAGGCCATTCCAATGATTGATGAGGCGAACAAACTGCTGTTGGAACAGATGGCTAAGCTCTCCCCGGGTATTCGATATGATGGGAATGGGGTCGCTTCACCTAATTAAAAACCTTTTTGAGGAGGGAATCGAATGAACAACCTTTGTGTAGCGCACCGTGGATTTTCTTCTATTGCACCAGAGAATACGATGGCTGCATTCCTGATGGCCATGGAGCGGCCTGAAGTTCAGTGGATGGAGCTGGATGTGCAGTTGTCGCGTGATGGTGTACCAGTGGTCATTCATGATTTTACAGTGGATCGCACGACGAATGGGAAGGGTCTGGTTCGGGAAACCGATTGGGCTGATCTGCAACGTCTGGATGCCGGAGCATGGAAAAACAAGTCTTACAAAGGCGAACGGATTCCGGCGCTAAGTGAATTGTTAGATCGCTCGTGCGGCAGAGTACGTTTGAACATTGAACTGAAAACGCAGGGAGACATGTACCCGGGTCTGCCTGCGGCTGTTATACATGAAGTGAGAAAAAGACATATGCAAAATGATGTTGTGATTACTTCATTTGAACCAGCCGCTCTGATCGAAGTGAAGAAACTTGCACCGGAGATCCAGACGGGGCTGATTATCGATGCACGACCAGGCGATCTGTTAACCGCCCTGCGGAAGATGAATTGTACATTCCTCTCGATTGGATACACCAATGTAGATAAATCCTTAATGAACGAGATGCGGAGTGCAGGCATTCGGGTGATGGCTTGGACAGTGGATGACAAGACCATTATGAAGAAACTGGCGGCGGTTGATCCAGAACTCATGTTATGTACGAACCGTCCTGACGTATGGGAGCTGGCATTTCAGGAGACGAGCAGCCGATTTTTCAGACCCTAATTTTCCTATATGCACTAATGAATCCGATAAAGGTGGTAATATACCCATGTTGACTAACATTCGCAATGTATACTGTGTAGGACGCAATTATAAACTTCACGCGGAAGAATTGGGTAACGCGGTTCCGGATGAGCCAATGATCTTTATGAAACCTTCTCATGCAGTCGTGCCCCTGAATGGCGAAACGCTTGAATTGCCTGCTACCAAGGGTGAAGTTCACTATGAAGCTGAATTGGTCGTTCAAATCGGCCGGAATTTTGAGCCAGGTATGGCGGTAGATGAACTGGTGGATGCGTATGGGTTTGGTATTGATTTTACGTTACGTGATGTACAGACCGTGATTAAGAAAAAGGGCCACCCGTGGACGGCGGCCAAAGGGTTCAAAAATTCCGCTCCGGTTACTGCATTTCAGGCATTCCCGGGTGCGGCAGCATTACTGGAAAAAGACTTTACATTGACCAAAAATGGTGAGGAAGTCCAGCGTGGTAACATTCGTAATATGATCTTCAGTTTACAGGATATTGTGGATTATGTAGGTCACCATTACGGCCTGGGGCCGGGCGATGTCATTTTTACAGGAACACCTGAAGGTGTTGGACCAGCACAAGCAGGAGATGTGCTCGAACTGGCATGGGACGGCGAATCCTTGGGTGCCTGCAAGATTGGGGCAGCGCAATAAGGATTACACATCAACCTGCTTGAGATGAATAGGGTACAAGAAAGGGGCGTGCATACGCTCCTTTTTGCTGTGTTATCGTGGATATATGTTTATATCTTCATTGTACGGATACGCTACTAATTTACGCCAAGCTGTATGCTGTATTTGCGCTCTGTGTGACCAACTCTTCCAGTTCAGCTTGTTGTGCAGCATGTTGCTCCGAACTGATACTTCCACTTGCAAGCCGTTCATCCAACTGCTCTCTGAGCTGTCTTATTTGTATAGCAATGACCTCATCCAAATTCCCGTTATTTTCTTCCGTAATTGTCCTCAGTGATTTGCTGCTGTAAAGTTCCTGATAGAGATCCGCTTCTGAAGCCTGATTCAGAGCGCTGAGCAGCTCGTCGCTGTTTCCCTCACGAGTATCCAAGTCAACGATGGACCATTTAGCAGTAGGTATGGGAGAGATGGCAGAATGGCCCCAGGCTGTTCCAGCGAAGGACATAGTGACAATCATTGTGCCTATAATAATGACTCTTTTCATATTCATATGGATAATCCTCATTTCTGTAGTTGAGTACGAACTGAATCGTAGCTTGTCGTAGATGTATTTGTTCATGTTTCGATCTGAGAATAGTGTAAACGGGAAACCTGAAGTGAAACTTAAAACAGGATAAGTAATTTCAACCTAGCGGAGAATGGCTGCAAAAAGAAAAGATCATTAATATAATTCACACTTGACAGGTTGGGTTAGTTGGTTATATGATAATCTCAATTATTTTAATACTCATTAAATGAACAGTGAACTAATTTGAACTGAAAACTGCATTGAGCTGATTGGACCACCAAAGGCTCCCGGGACTACTCCTCTAAGGAATGTCCTCGGGGGCCTTTTTTCGTATCTTTATTGAAGCTTCAAACGAACAGGGAGGTTATGGAATGAGCGATAGAGACTGGGAAGCGTTGGAGCGGACGGATTGGTTATTTCGCAAAATGGTCAGACGATTCGTCAAAGAGCGGGATCGCATCTCTGTAGAAGGTATCAGCCTGCCAGGCATGCTTATCCTGCACAAAATCATTCGTGAGGGAGAACAGCGGCTTGGAGATCTGGCAGAACAGTTGGACTTTACATCGGGTGCCATTACAGCTCTGACCGATAAGTTGGAGAAAAAGGGACTCACCATCCGCAGACGAAAGGAAGACGACCGCCGGACGGTTTTACTGGATATCACATCAAGCGGGCGGGAGATGTATGCGAGAAACAGCAACATCGGTGCCCGATGTATCACGCTTCTGTTTGAGGGTTTTACGAGTGAGGAACTGGAGCAGCAAAGTCAATTCTACGAGCGGGTAGTAGCGAATCTGGAGGGGTTCTCGGACACGGTGCTGGAATTGGCGGAGAACAACGGGATACAAGAACATGATCGGTCCTCGACAAGTAACCTTGAGCAGAAGCAGCAGGACAGTACCGGGAAGAGTAACTATCTCAGTTATTGAGGTTGGGTCAAAGTAACGACATTTGATATACCACAAACATTCTAGGGGAGAGATGATCAATGGGACACTCAACGATATATCCAACTGGAGCAACGTTATACAATCCGGATAAGGCTTGGGGCGGTTATACCGTTTATCAGGCAGGTGAGGAAGGCGTAGTATTGATCGATATGAATGGCAAGGAGGTCCACCTGTGGAAAGGATTGTTAGGTTTTCCGGCCAAAATATTACCTGGCGGCTACGTGCTGGGCAGCACGGGTCGGAGAGATCCGAAGTTTGGTATTCAGGATAATGTCGATCTGGTTCAGGTGGATTGGGACGGCAACATTGTATGGAAATACAATAGCTACGAACACATCGAAGATCCGGGGTATGAGCCATTATGGTATGCCCGCCAGCATCATGATTATCAGCGTGAGGGGAATCCGGTAGGTTACTATGCACCTGGCCTTGCGCCAAAGACGAAGAGTGGTAAAACACTTATCCTGGCACACAAAAATGTGAGTAATCCTCAAATTTCAGGTAAGCCATTGCTTGATGATGCCATTATCGAAGTAGATTGGGAGGGGAACGTACTCTGGGAGTGGCTGCCTAACGAACATTTTGAAGAATTAGGTTTTGATGAAGCTGCTCGAAATGTCTTGTTCCGTGATCCGAATACACGTTCTTTCGGTCATCTGGGCGGTGGCGTGGGTGACTGGTTACATATTAATTCTGCCTCTTATGTCGGACCCAACCGTTTCTATGAAGAAGGAGACGAACGGTTCCACCCCGACAATATTATCTGGGATGCCAGAGAGGCCAACATAATCGCCATTACAGACAGACAGAGTGGAAAGATCGTGTGGAGATTAGGGCCAGACTATACTTCACCTGAAGTGAAACACATCGGCACAATTATCGGGCAGCATCATGCACATATCATTCCTCAGGGCCTTCCTGGAGAAGGGAACTTGCTCGTATTCGACAATGGCGGCTGGGCAGGTTATGGCCTCCCAAATCCGGCTTCTCCATTTGGATTGAAACATGCGATTCGGGATCACTCCCGTGTACTGGAGATTAACCCGGTCACCCTGGAGATTGTCTGGCAGTATACCTCGGCAGAAGCAGGTTTCTCGGTTCCAACGGATTCTTATAAATTTTATAGCCCATACATCAGTTCCGCCCAGCGTTTACCTAACGGCAACACCCTGATAACCGAGGGTTCCAATGGCCGATTGTTCGAAGTCACTGCGGAGCATGAGCTGGTCTGGGAATATGTCTCCCCGTACACGGATGGGCGGAATACCAATATGGTCTATCGCTCATATCGAGTTCCTTATCAGTGGGTTCCACAGTTGGAGAAGCCGCAGGAAGTTGCGATCGAAGCTATTGATGTCTCCACCTACAGGGTCCCGGGAGCAGCGCCCAAAGGTTCTGCATCCATCGTGAGCGTAGAGACAACTCTTCCATTTGTGGAGGGTGCAGCCTGTGTGGCAACGTCGGATGAAGGCAAGTCAGGCGGTTAAGCGTCAAGAATCATGACTAGATCGAATGGGGTGTATATTGTGAGAAAACCATCCATAATTACCGGCGTATTAATATTATTCCTGGCTACGGCACTCCTATTATCCGGATGCAGTTCAAACGCAGCAGGATCTGGAGCAAAAGACGCTACCGGCAAGAATACCGATAATGTAAAAATTCGAATTGCAGATACAAGTACGAACCCAACGTTCAGGGTAGCCATTGCCAAAGGTTTCTTTGAAAAACGGGGCATTGATGCAGAGAGTATTACGTTTGGCTCACCGGCTGAAGGTGTAAATGCACTATTTATCAAACAGGTAGATATTGCGTACGGGGCGGACTTCCCTGTATTAAATGCTTTGGCTAAAGGGGAATATTCAGTCGTCGCTTCCGCAGGTCAGACTACGGATGAAGCGGCAGCCGCCTGGAAGCTGTATGCAAGAGAGGATATTCAGAGTGGAGCGGATTTGAAGGGCAAGAAAGTGAGTTTCATTCGAGGCACATTTATTCCGTATCTATGGGATGAGTACTTGAAAGATCAGGGAGTGGCGCTGAGTGATGTGACGCAAATTGGTCAGGGGGCTTTTGATGAAGCCTACATCGCACTGAAACAGGGAGACCTTGATGCCGCTTGGGTTATAGGTTCCGCGTTAACCGATAAATTCGATGCACTCGAAGGAGTACATCAGCTGACGGATATGTCTCAGACCCCTATACGCCTTGGTATGGGACTGGTATCGAGTAATGAATTCATCCAGGCAAACCCTGAAAAGATAAGTGACTTCCTTGCGGCGCTGGATGAAGCATCCACGTATGCCCAAGCGCATCCTGAAGAGGTTGCTGATCTGATGTATCAAGAGACCAAACAGCCTAAAGATGCCACGTTGAAAGACCTTCCGATCAATCCATGGGAAGTTGGATTTACGCAGGCTGCTTATGATAGTTTGGCAGGTCAGAAGCAATATATGGTGGACACCGGAATCATCGAACAGGATTTTGATCTCGACACCAAACTCGACTTGACTTCTCTCCAACAGGCTCTGCCGGAAAAAGTGACATACAGTAAATAATTCTTATTGAAATGAAATGGGAGGTGTCCGTTATGTCCTTACCTGCAACTGAGCATACCATTCATATTGAACAGCTTCGGAAAACGTATCATGCCCCGACCAATGGGGATGTGCATTATATCATTAAGGATGTCGATCTGGTTATCAAGGGAGGAGAGTTCTTTGTCCTGCTTGGTCCCAGTGGTTGCGGGAAGTCAACGCTGCTGAACATGATCGCGGGTTTTATTTCCAAGTCGGGCGGACAGCTCAAGGTAGACAACAAGGAGATCGACAGACCGGGCAGGGATCGGGCGATGGTGTTCCAGCAGGCGGATTCTTCTCTCTTTCCATGGTTAACCGTGAGGGAGAATGTTGAATTCGGACTTCGAATGTCCAAGGTGCCTAAGACACAACGACGTGAGATCTCTGATCGATACATCCAGCTTGTGGGACTGAGTGCTCATGACGGGAAATTTCCGAAAGAGCTATCAGGTGGTATGAAGCAGCGTGTTCAATTGGCCCGCGTACTTGCGAATGACTCGGCGATCTTGCTGATGGATGAGCCATTCGGTGCGCTGGACGCCATGACGAGACGAACCATGCAGAAGGAACTGGTGAATATTTGGAAAGAAACACATAAAACCGTTATCTTTGTCACACACGATATTCAGGAGGCGTTATTGCTTGGTGAGCGCATAGGCATTATGTCTGTAGGTCCATCTTCGAATATCACGGATATTTACCACAACACGTTACCTTACCCGAGGAACATCGCCTCGTCTGAGTTCAACACCCTTTATGACCGAATTCAAGGCCATTTTGAAGAATAATTGAGGTGATATGTAAGATGAAATGGTTGGAGAAAAAATGGGTGTCTATCCCGCTTCTATGGGTAACGTTCATCTTCATCTGGCAGCTTGGTGCCCTTATCTATGGGCCTGACGTAATCCCTGGTCCGTGGCACACGATCCTAGGAGCACGCGAACTGATTGCTGACGGTACGCTGATGCAGTATATCGGAATCAGCTTCACTCGTGTACTGGCGGGCTGGGTACTCGGAAGTATCATTGCTATTCCGGTAGGGCTGATTATTGGCAAAGTTCATCTCATCCGGCTGTTCGCGGAACCGTTCCTTAACTTTATACGTTTTATCCCGCCGATCGCCTTTATTACCTTATTTCTGGTGTGGTTCGGAATTGGTGAGCAATCCAAGATCGCGCTCATTATGTACGCAACCTTTTTCATTGTTGTGTTGAATACACTGACAGGTGTACTCTCCGTTGAAGAAGACAAAATCCGGTCGGCCCGCAGTATGGGAGCCAATGAACGGCAGATTCTGCTGCATGTGATTGTTCCGGCGACAACCCCGTATATCTTCACGGGTGTGCGACTGGCGATGGGAACCTCGTATATGGCCATAATCGGTGCTGAGATGATTGCCTCGAATGAGGGAGTGGGTTACTTAATCTGGAACTCCAGACTCTTTTTCCGAACAGATTGGATCTTTGTCGGGCTGATTTCCCTGGGTTTTATGGGATTCCTGACGGATCGATTGTTCAACTGGTTTGGTCGCAGAGTACTCTACCGATATGGGGTCATTGGAGGAGCGAAGCGGGTCTGAAACAGAACCTGGGAACACCGAATTCCAGACGTAAGTTGAAAAGGGAAGTTATCTTGTTTTAACGTTTGATCAATAACCTGTTTTGGCACTTCTACACGAGGCCGAAACAGGTTTTTTGTGTGCTGGCGTAAGGAGTTTCGGCATTGACATCAAACCGTGGTATAATTGAATTTCAAAAATACAATAAACGTCATGCGGGCTGTATATACGCTGCATGCAGGAGACATTATGGATTGGATTATTGGCGCCGTATGCGCTTCTATGGTGGCAGGTGCTGCCTATGCGAAAAAGTCGCTAACCCTGTCTGGCTGCCTGGCAGCCATCATGATGGGAACGATATATTACGGAGCGGGTAACCTGTTCTGGTTTGGCACGTTATTGTTGTTTTTCATTACTTCAACGTTGCTCTCCAGGTTTCGTAAAGATCGGAAGCAGGAGCTGGAGAAATCCTATGCCAAGTCAGGAAATCGGGATGCCGGGCAAGTGATGGCTAATGGTGGGATGGGCATGTTTCTGTGTCTGGGATACTGGATATTTCCACATCCGGCATGGGTATATGCTTTCATTGGTGTAATGGCTACCGTTACATCGGATACATGGGCAACCGAAATTGGGAGTCTCAGTCGTAAGCCGCCGCGCTCTGTTCTCACGTGGAAGGTACTTACTCCAGGTGCCTCAGGAGGCGTTTCACTTCTCGGTACCTTTGCTGCAGCTGTAGGCGGGGCTCTGATTGGTGCGGGAGCATTTTTCTTTTCCTGGATCGCCGGGGTAGAAGGGCTTGGTCTGCTTAGTTGGATTTTTGTCGGCCTTGCAGGCGGATTGGCAGGGGCGTTTGCCGATTCCTATCTGGGCGCAACGGTGCAGATGATGTATCGTTGTACCGTGTGTGGTCGTGAAGTTGAGGTGCATGAACATTGCGGGCATCCAACGGTTCGGGCTCGTGGCTGGGCATGGATGAGTAACGACCTGGTGAACGTGCTTAGCTCGGTCATTGGCGGATGTGTGGCGATTGGATTGGGTAACATTTTGGCGTTGTAGGAGGGAGTAACATTTGAACACTGTACATGGAGACAAATCGGAGGCTATTTTGGATGCAGCCTATGGTATTTTTGGCTCGAAAGGTTTTTATGAGACAAAAATGTCTGATATTGCAGACGAAGCTGGCATCGCAAAAGGCACCATTTATTTATATTTCAAAAGCAAGGAACAATTATTTATCGCAGTATCCAAGCGGGACTGTAACAGTTTTATCAGCCGCCTTGAATATGCTTTGAATTCGCATGAGAACACAGGTGATAAACTTGGAGCAATAGCCAAGACCCACCTTACGTATTATTATGAGCGTCGCAATCATACCAAGCTCTTTTTTATGGCACCCAATAATGATCCGGATCTGATGCAATTTATGAAAGAATTTATGAATCAATACATGAGCATGGTGTGCGAGGTGCTGGAAAGTGCAAGTGTACCTGAGCCAGTCTTATTAGCCAAATCGTACATTGGGATTCTGGATCGTCTGAAGATGGATATTATGCTTAATCCAGAGTTCAACGAAGAAGATCTGAACAAAAGAATTGCCTTCTCAGCAGCATTATTTCTGGATGGGTGTCGGTCCTTTTTGAAAACGTAAGTGCTTGTGTGGGTACGAGTAATATTGAATTTTATTTTACAGAGAAGTGGGTACGCGCAATGAACATAATGACGGTAGAACAAATTGCAAAAAGTTATGGCGAGAAAATATTGTTCAAGGACGCTTCATTTGGTATGGCTGATCAGGACAAGATTGGTGTCGTTGGGGTAAATGGCACCGGGAAATCCACGTTTTTGCGTGTGATTTCTGGTATGGAACCTGCAGATGCGGGACAGATCTCCATCGGTAATGACGTACGCATTCAGTTTCTGGCGCAAAATCCGGACTTCAATCCGGATAATACCGTACTGCAGCAAGTATTCGAAGGTGACAGCATGGAAATGAAAACCGTGCGTGAATATACGGAAACGATGGAGTTATTGGAGCTCCAGTCATCTGATCCAGCGTTGCAAGAGCGACTATTACGTTTGAATCAGCAAATGGAGCAACTTCAACTCTGGCAGATGGAGAGTGAAGCGAAGAGCATTTTGTCCAAATTGGGTATTCGTCAATTCGATGCACTGATGGGCACATTGTCTGGTGGACAACGCAAAAGGGTAGCACTTGCTGCTGCGCTGATTCATCCTTGCGAACTGCTCATTCTGGATGAGCCGACGAACCATATTGATAATGATTCGGTCGTATGGCTCGAGCAGTATTTGCAGAAGCGCCGCGGCGCACTGCTTATGATTACGCATGATCGGTATTTCCTGGATCGTGTGGCGAATGTCATGCTCGAATTGGATCATGGTCGTTTGTTCCGCTATGAAGCCAACTATACACGTTTCCTGGAACTGAAGGCGGAGCGGGAAGAACGTGAAGCTTCTTCCGAACAGAAGCGCAAGAACTTGCTTCGGACAGAGCTCGCATGGATTCGTCGTGGTGCCAAGGCACGGACGACGAAACAAAAAGCGAGAATTGATCGCTTCGAACAACTCAAAGACCAACAAGGAGTCCAGCGCTCGGGTTCATTGGAAGTATCGGTTGGCTCCACTCGTTTGGGGAAAAAGATACTGGAGATCGAGCATCTTTCCAAATCCGTCGGTGGTCGCAAACTGATCGAAGATCTGAGTTATATTGCCGTACCTGGAGATCGGGTTGGGATTGTTGGACCGAATGGTAGTGGTAAGTCCACGTTGTTACAGATGATATCTGGCAAGCTGGAACCCGATGCAGGTGTGGTTGACGTTGGTCCTACGGTCAATCTGGGCTACTTTACACAGGAACATCAGGAGATGGACGAATCTCTTCGTGTCATTGAGTACATCAAGGAAGTGGCAGAGAATGTGAAAACAGCCGATGGCTCTCTGATAACAGCATCCCAGATGCTGGAGCGGTTCCTGTTTACCCCGGCATCCCAGTGGACGCCAATCTCACGTCTGTCTGGTGGAGAGAAGCGTCGCCTGTATCTGCTGCGTGTGCTGATGGCTGCGCCGAATGTATTGCTCCTGGATGAGCCGACGAATGATCTGGACATCCAGACACTCGCTGTACTGGAAGACTATCTGGACGATTTTCCGGGTGTAGTTTTTGTGGTATCCCATGATCGCTATTTCCTTGATCGTACTGTGGATAAAGTGCTGTCTTTTGAGGGCAATGGTGCTGTACGTGTACACGTCGGCGACTACAGTGAATATGCAGAATGGATGCTGAAAAATGCGCCTGGAGCTAATCAAGAGAGTGATACAGGAGCAGCGAAGGTGAAGCAGTCATCAGATAAAACGACGCCTGCTGTGTCAGCGGCTAAACCGAAGTTGAAATTCAGCTTCAAGGAGCAACGTGAATACGACCAGATTGATGAAAATATTGAGAAGGCTGAAGCCAATCTCGTCCGGATTAACAAAGAGATGGAAGAGTCATTTAGTGATTCTGCCCGTCTGCAGGAGTTGATGGCTGAGCAAGCTGAGGCTGAGCGCCATCTGGACGAATTGATGGAACGCTGGACCGTTCTGAATGAACTTGCAGAGCAGATTGAACAGAGCAAGTCTTGATTTATAACTAAACATCGCCCTTTCTTCTATAGTGACTTTATGTCGCATTGGAGAAAAGGGCGATTTTTTTGTCTGTGAATTTGCGCATTAAAGTGAAACGTTCTGTATGCTCATTACGTTTTATAAGTAAAGAATTCCATAGAAGGGAGAGAACACCACACTTATGTATAAGGAAATTAATCAACAGTTGGCAGTGCTCAAGGAAAAGGGGAGAATTTACGAGAAATGGACCAAACGTTTGGAGAAGCTTCAAACGGAGGAAACTGAATGGGAAGCAAAGGTAAAACGTCGTCTGGAGCATCTCCAGAAGGAGCAGAAGGACGTTGAGCGATTGAACAGCATGACATTGTCAGCATTTTTCTATCAACTGATTGGCAAAAAAACGGAACGTCTGGAGAAGGAAGAGCTCGAACTCATGGAGAGCAAGGCTGCATACGACACCGCTTGTCGCATGTTACAAGACGTACAGGAGCAACGAATCCATGTGGAGCAGGAGTTGGAGGGTCAACGGCAGTATCAGTACTGGAAAAGCGATTACAACGCTCTGTGGGGGAAGAAGGAAGGTCGACTGCTGGACCAGGATGCGGAATTGCAACAGATGGCTGAGAATCGGGAACATCTGGCGAGCGAGCTACAGGAACTGGATGAAGCTTTCCGGGAGGGAGAGTATCTGGTTGATGCCCTTGAACGTGCCGAGAAGGCCTTGTCTTCGGCAGGTAATTGGGGTGTATATGACATGATGGGCGGTGGGGTCATCTCCACGCATATCAAGCGAGGACGAATGGATGACGCTCAGGTCGCCATCATGGATGCAGGTAAGCGTCTACGACGTTTCCAGAAGGAACTGGAGGATGTAGAGATGGCTGTACACGCGGATCTGCATCTGGGAGGTCTGCTTTCATTCGCAGACTATTTCTTCGATAACCTCTTCGTGGACTGGATGGTTCAGGACAAAATTCGCAAAGCCGAACGTCAGGTGAAGGATGGACTAAGCGCGGTTAGGAAGACCATGCATGTGTTAAGAAATGAAATACATGACCATAAGGCAGAGTTAGAGATATTGGATCGTAAATATCATGCATATGTGGAACAGGCAGATTAAGAGATATGACAACAAAGGCCCCTTCCAAGCACACCGAATTGCTGTGCTTGGAAGGGGCCTTCTGCTTAGACGAACATGTGGATGTTATCCATGACAATTTCGTCGATCAATGATTCTGTTTTACTTGGTTGTAATGTAGGCTGCGAGCAATCGTGCCGTATTCAGTACAGCATCCTTATGCGTACGCTCCATGGAATGAGATGCGTGAACCCCCGGACCGATCAGTGCTGCTCGGATATTGTTTCCTCCGCGTAATGCTGCACTGCCATCTGAGCCATAGTGGGGATAAATGTCCACGACGTAATCCATCCCATCCTGTTTGGCCAGTTCAATGAGACGACTGGTCATATCGTAGTCATACGGGCCAGAAGAATCTTTGGCACATATGGAAACGTCAGTTTCTTTACAGCTCAGGTCATCGCCCATGGCTCCCATGTCTACAGCGATCATTTCACTGATTTCCGCAGGGATATACGATGCGCCATGTCCAACTTCTTCATAGTTCGAGATAAGCAGAGAGACGTTATGTAATGGTTTCCAGCCTTCACGATGTGCAGACTCAAGGATGCCAAAGAGGGCAGCTACGCTGGCTTTGTCGTCCAGATGACGTGATTTGATATAACCACTCGGCGTGATGACTGCGCGAGCATCAAAGGAGATGAAGTCGCCGACAGAGATCCCGAGTTTTAACACATCTTCCTTGGAGGAGACAACTTCATCGATTCGAACTTCCATATGGCTCTCAGTCCGTTCAAATGTGCGTGCATCCGGATAGACGTGGACAGACGGATGAAGGGAGAGAATGGTGCCTGTGTATGTCTTTCCATCCCGAGTATGGATGCTGCAATATTCGTTTTCGATACTTTGCATGGAAAATCCACCGACAGAGGTGAGTTTCAATGTGCCATAGGATGTAACCGAGCGTACCATGGCCCCTAGCGTATCCACATGGGCGCTTAAAGCGATTGTCTTGGACGAATCCTGTCCGGGCAATGTAAGCACCGCACCGCCCTTGTTATTCAGCTCACAGGCGATGCCCAGTGCTGCTGCTTCCTTCCAGATCATCTCGATAATATGATGTGTGTAACCACTTGGACTTGGTGTGTCCAGCAATTTTTTCAGAAAAGGCAGAACGTATGATTCATCAATTGTAAAACTCATTGTGTAATTTCCTCCTCGGATCGTGGGTATGGTGTGAAACAAAATACAGCCTGTCTGGGGGAGAGAATGTGATACTACCATTCCTGACTCGCCAGCAGGCTGTCTCTGATTGGTTACAGTGTTCCCGTAGGGTTTTCTTTGCGCTGACTCTGGATCGAATCCTTCTCCAATAGGCTATCGGATTTATTTGAGTCAAGCGAATCCATCGATTTGAAAGAATCCAATGTAGATTTGCTTGTCGTGGAACTTTCCAATTCAGATACACGCAATTTCAGTTGTTTATTTTCACGTTGCAGTCTGTATTGGCGATAGATGCCATATGACCCTACAATAATTCCACCGATCAGGGTACAGCCGAGAATGAGCAAGATCAGCGGGATTTGTACCGTGTTAAATAACAGGTTGACTTGTACGGAATCCACATTAATGACCGCAAAGATTCCCGTGAGCAGTGCAAAAACAAGACCTGCTATGAGTGCCCATTGCATTTTCATGGTGTTGCCTCCTTGTTGAACAATTGAGAACTAGATATGCATTACCCATATTCGGGTAGGTTGCATCTTGCAATGATGATAAAATCCCCTGCCCAAACGGGCAAGGGATGCAGGTCACATGGATAGACAACCTTATTTGGTTAGTTGCTCCATCTGTTCAATCAATTCCTTGAACACACTCATAGCTTCACGAATTGGCTGTGGTGTAGACATATCCACACCTGCTTTTTTCAAAATGTTGATGGAGTAATCACTGCCACCGCTCTTCAGGAAGCCAAGATAACGGTCAACAGCCGGTTGGCCTTCTTCCAGGATTTGCTTGGAAAAGCTTGTCGCTGCGGAGAAGCCTGTAGCATATTTGTAAACGTAGAAGCTGTTATAGAAGTGGGGAATACGAGCCCATTCCATTTCAATTTCTTTGTCGACAGCCATGCCTTTTCCGTGATATTTAACGTTCAGATCATAATAGATCTCGGATAACAATTGTGGTGTTAATGCGTCACCTTGTTCCGCACGTTCATGAATGATTTTCTCGAATTCAGCAAACATGGTCTGACGGAATACCGTTGTACGGAATTGGTCGGCATAATAGGTCAACAGATACAATTTTTCCTTTGGATCTGTTGATTTGTTAAGCAGATAATCCATCAGCAACGCTTCGTTGGTTGTGGATGCAACCTCAGCCAGGAAGATGGTGTACTGGGCATCACGATACGGAAGTGTTGTATCCGAGTAATGTGAATGCAGAGCGTGACCCATTTCATGTGCGAGTGTGAACATGCTGTTCAGGTTATCTTTGTGATTCAACAAGACATACGGGTGAGTGCCGTAAGCGCCCCAGGCATATGCGCCTGAACGTTTATTTTCATTCTCATATATATCGATCCAGCGGTTATCATATCCAGTCTGCAATGCGTCAGCATAATCCTTGCCGAGTGGTTTCAGACCGTCTTTGACCGTTTGTTTCGCTTCCTCATAGGTAATGTCCATTTTGTATTCGTCTACGAGTGGAGCGAACAGATCGTACATGTGCAATTGATCCACACCCAGCAACTTTTTGCGCAGGTCCATATAACGATGCAATAACGGAAGGCTCTCGTGAATGGTGTCTACCAGATTGGTATACACATCCGTTGGGATGTTATCTCCGTATAAGGACATTTCCATCACGGAAGGGTACTTCCGAACATTAGCATAGAACATATTTTTGGTGACATTTGCATTCAAGGCTGCAGCTATTGTGTTCTTCTGTTTGGCATAGGTTTCATATACCGCTTTGAAGGCGCGTTCGCGAACTTCACGATTAGGATTCTCCAGGAACTGAATGTAGCTACCGTGTGTCAGCTCAACTTCGTTACCATGTTCATCCTTAATTCGGGGGAACTTGAGATCAGCATTATTCAGCATGCTAAAGATTGTCTGTGGTGCTTGTGAAAGGTTGCCTACCTGTGCAAGCAAAGCCTCTTCTGCTTGGCTAAGAACGTGGGCTTTTTCGCGTTTCATCTCTTCCAGCGTAAATGTATAAGCAGAGAGTTTTTCGTTCGCAATAAATGCATCCAACTGGTCATCTGGCAGGGAAAGAATCTCCGGTGTGACAAAAGAAAGTGCTTCACCAACCCGTACGCCTAATTTCTGGGCTTTTTGGGACAGGTTTTGATATGTAGGATTTGCTGTGTCTTCATCTTGATGCATACGTGCGTACACAAAGAGGCGTTCTATTTTGAGGCTGATCTCATCTTCAAATTCGAAGCAAGATTTGAGTACATCAGGTTGATTCAGTTTGCCTTGGAATTCGGAGGCCTTCTTGGTCAAAGACGATACTTCTTCATATTCCTGATCCCAGGCTTTCTGATCGGCAAATAAATCTTCCAGTTTCCAGCTATGTTCAGCCGGTACCTCGGAACGTTTCAATAATTGACTCATGGAAATCCTCCTTTGATGATCTGATGAATGTATGGACGAAGCTGCCTTCGTCGCACTCGCGTGTGCGGAGAGAGACGAAGGAATCAGACTAAGTACCAGGATAACAGATAGCGATTTCTGGTATTTCAACGGCCTTCCTCCTTACGATACGAATAATCTCGTATAGTATGACCTTAGGCACGTTGAAATATTTGAATATCTGGGTCCCCGTTATTAGGTTCCCATGTTATACAGAAAATAAACGATCAGGAAAAAGGCAAAACAAATGAGAAGTGTAGCAATAAGCGCCATTCCCCGTCTCAGTCGATCCGGGATGGAATTCCGTCCCAGAATAAGCACAATACCAAGGGAGAAGGCAAGGATAATAAAGATGACGACATTGCTTGAGTCAAGCTGCATGGGTTAGACCCCTTTGAAGGCAGCCATCAATTGACGCCATTCATCCTCACGGTTCTCAAAATCTGCTTTTGGGAAACGGCGTTCAGCCCAGTGCATTAATGCAGGACGGCTAAGGAAAGTATGGCATTCTTCGCCCCACTCTTCCGAAATTTCTCGCAGTACGAGATATTTGCCTTGAACTTCTACGGTCATCATATTCCACTTGTCTGTTTTGTATATTTCATGTTTTTTTATCATAGGTAGTCTCCAAACTAACGGTTTTGGTAAAATGATACCGTACCCTACGATTCAAAGCAAATTTTTTCGACATTTATGGAAAGATAAATTGCAAAATGGAAGCCCATACAGTATAATAAGGGTATTCGCCATAGATGGCGATATTTTTAGGAGGTTTTTCATTTGAAAGGTACAGTTAAATGGTTTAACGCAGAAAAAGGCTATGGCTTTATTTCAGTTGAAGGCGGCGAGGACGTATTCGTACATTTCTCCGCAATCCAAGGAGACGGCTTCAAAACATTGGAAGAAGGTCAAGCGGTAGAATTCGAAATTACTGATGGAAACCGTGGTCCTCAAGCAGCTAACGTAAACAAACTGTAAGAATTTTTCCGGTCAACGGACTTCTTATATATGATAAATTTATAGCTGAATATTAGAACCTAAGCACAGTCCCCCATGGGAGGCTGTGCTTTTTTTGATTCTAAAATTTCCAGTGTAAATATCGGTTGAATATGGAGTATGTTTCCCTGTGGTTTCAGGATACACGATTGGTCATGCTGGACCATAACTTCAATCCGAAACCGATCAATGCAGCCAGGGAGAAAGCCATAGCGGTGAGATAGAAGGTTTGTCTGCCTGCATGTTCCAGCAGCAGTCCGCCCAACGTTCCACTAAGAAGTCCCGAAGCACTGGACCAGACAATGGTGAACAAAGCCATACCCGTTGCTCTGTAGCCGTCCGGAACTAGGCGAATGATGTAGCGGACCGCCGTAACGTAGAAAATACCAAAGGTAACACTATGCATCGTCTGAATGGCAACGACAGCTGCAGGTGTATCGGATATGGACATAAGAAGCAAACGAACTGTATACATCAGTGCAGCAAAAGCGATTAGTGGCAGTTCCTTATAACGGTTTCCATACTTGCTAAGCAGCAGGAAAATGGGAATTTCACTTACGGAAGAGATCAGCAAAGACCAGCCGATCAGCCCCTCGCTGGCACCCAGATCTTTTAGCGTGATGGTAAGAAATGCTTCGTTCATGCGATGTCCCATGGCAAGCAAAAATACACAGCCAAAAAAGGTGAGCACATCTCTGCGTTTCAGAATAGCCCATAACCCCGATAGATCCATTTTGCTACTATTCCCTGAAGGTTGATCCTTCAATTGAAAACTGATCAATAATGTAGTGGCAGCAAGACCGACGCAAAGCCATATCGTCCATCCTGGACCGAAAGATCCAAGGAAATACCCGATACTTAATGCAAAGAAGGCATAACCGATCGATCCGAAGACTCGAATGGAAGTGAAATTTCGGCCGTACTTGCTGGCCGTTGTAATAGCCATCGTATCGGAGAGTGGATAGACCGGATAATAGAAAAAGTAAAACAAAGTCACGAGTACAAATACCTGACCGAAAGTTGTCGCGTTGGCAAGCATGATCCCTGTGATCAATTGACCACCAAGCAGAATGATCATTACTTTGCGTACCGTTTGGTAGCGGTCGCTGGCCATGCTCCAGAACATATTGGAGAACACAGAGATGAGGGGGCCAATTCCGTAGAGATATCCAATCTCAGCCCGACTGAAGCCCAGATGACTGAAGTAAAGCTGGAAGTAGGATACCACCAGAACGGTGGAACCAAAGATGGTGAACATGAGAGCCCGCAGCCAGTTCTGATCCGGGCGGGCGTTGTGACTTAATTTCATGATGAGAGACTCCAATCTTGATAACAATTCAATGATTTTATTACCCTTTCAGGGATGTTGATTTACGGGCTTTCGGCACAGACATCGTAGGTTCTTGCTTCGTGCGCCGGATGACAAGCCAGACAATGACAAGTTCGGCGAGCAGGCCAAGGGATTGGGCAATAGCTCCAATCATGCCGTTCCACGCAGGGAAAATACTAACCAGTATAAGCAGCACAATTACCGTGCAGATTGCATTCGCCGTTTGCGAACGAAACATCGTTTTTGTCTGACCGCGAAGCAGAATGAGGCCATTGCTGAAATCCAGAAAAGGGAAGATCAGCGGAAATAAGACAAACGCACGCAGTGTCCACAGACTTTGTTCCAACAGTTCGCCCTGAACGCTCATGACATTTTCAAGTACCCATGGTCCCAAGGGGGTATAGGCAATCGACACCATCATCGCAAACGGAATAAATCCGGTGACAAGTGCGAATTTTCGTACCAGTTTGGCATCCACAAGGTAGAAATTCAGCACGATCTGATGGATGTATGTAAAGAAGCTTAGCATCAACTGCATCAGACTGCTTGCTATGGCAAAGGATGAAATGGCTAGTGCGATCCCGGTCGTTTTGCCAAGTACGATGTTAATAACCGGTCCTATGAACAGCGCTACAAAGCTGGATAACAGCAGTGGCTTATAAAAGCGAAATACGTCTCCCTTGCTCTCGACGGGATGATCCTCAAGCTTGGCTGGCATCTTGCGCTTGATGCTGTTTCCCTCCAGAAAGCTGACGAGCGCTTCAATCATCATGCCAGCAGCAAAAATGATAGCGCCTACACGTCCACTGTCAATGCTGTCTGTGTATATGAAATAGAGGGATAGGCCGTACATGCCGGCTAAACGGAATACCATGCCGATGGTTAACCACTTGGTGCGGTTATTCGTAATGATGATCCCCTGATAGATGTTGCGGATCACTGAAAAGATACTCACATACATGAGAATTTCATATACGTCGATGACTTTGGTCAGCAGATCCGGACTTACACCAAACAAGTATTTGAACACCCCGGTACCAACGGGAGAGTATACGATGAGAAACCCAATGAGAAGCACACAGGCAAGAAATATTTTGGTCACAAACGTGAGGGCCTGAAAGGAAAGGCGATCGCGAACCAGTGCGGAACAGGTTTGCCGCAGCAGGGTGGAGGGGCGTTCCGTGAGGGTTAACAAGCTACCGGCGATGGCATAGCTGGCAATAACCGTCTCGGGATGAGCGGAACGTGCTAATGTGCTGTTTATGATGACGTGAGAAATGGTGACGAGAGAGGCGGAAATGCCAAGTGGCACAAAAAAAGAAAATAACCGTCTCCACGAAAGTGATTCACTTGACGACATGTCAACGACTCCTTTGATGGATGAAATATGGATAGTATATCACAAAGCTTTGAACGCCGATGCGATTTTTTATGCGGAATATGCGGCAGATCATTTGTACAATTAAGGGGATCATATTATAATAGGAATGGTTAAAAATCGCTCTAATACGTATTCAACCAAGTGGAGGCACATTTATTTTGAGCCAATCAAATCGAAAACGTCATCAATATCCGCGTGGACCGCTGGCATTGATGAGAGGGGTGTACAAATACACCATTCCGGAAACACGGAAGGCACTGAATGGATGGCGTGCTCAAGCTGAGGCGATTCCGAATGAGGAGTTGCGTACACAGGCACTTGCCAGTCTGAAGGATAAACAGTTTCACTGTGAAGGCGGAACCGTCTACGCATTAGCTGATTTGCCCAATAGGCACATTCTGATTCCGCTGATCGTTTCATATCAAACTATTAGTGATTATTTGGACAATCTGTGCGACCGCAGCACCTCGATGGACCCGGATGATTTTCGTCTTCTCCATCAATCCATGCTTGATGCGGTAGATCCCGAAGCAATTCCCGTCAATTATTATGCCCTCCGTGAGGAGCAGGATGACGGTGGATATCTGCGGAATCTGGTGACCACATGTCAGGAACTGACCCGTCAGTTACCAGGCTATACGTCCGCCAAGCCCCAAATTCAGGATCTGGCAGGCCTATACACGGACCTGCAGGTATATAAGCATATCAAGCCGGAACTGAGAGAAACGGCACTGCTCGAATGGTGGTCGGAGCATCGTCATCGCACACCTCAGTTTCGTTGGAACGAATTCGCTGCTGCAACTGGCTCTACACTGGGCGTTTTCATGCTGTTTCTGGCTGCGAGTGACGATCAGTTGACTGAAGAGCAAGCGGCCTCGATCCATACGGCCTATTTCCCACATGTATGCGCATTGCACATTATGCTCGATTATTTAATTGATCAGGATGAGGACCGCATCGGGGGAGATCTCAACTTCTGCAACTATTATGAGAATGTGGAGACAATGCTGGACCGAATTGCTTTTATTGTGGAGATGGCACGCAGTGATGTACAGAAGATTCCGGGAAGCTCCTTTCACCGGATGATCATCGAAGGACTGATTGCCATTTACCTGTCTGATCCCAAAGTCAGCGAACAACAGGAAGTTCGCGTTGTATCCAAACGTCTGCTGAAAAATAGTCCGATCACAAGAATATTTTTCTTCATTTTCAGTCGCTGGATACGGAAAAATATGTAAGTCAGGTGTGATATTGCGGAGCCTGAAGTGAAACTAGAGGAGGAAGAAACATCATGACAGCAGTAAAGAAAATCGCAGTATTAACGAGCGGTGGTGATTCACAGGGGATGAACGCGGCTGTTCGTGCGGTTGTTCGCAGCGGACTGTTTCACGGTCTCGAAGTATTTGGAGTTCAACGTGGATACCAGGGTCTTTTGAATAATGACATTTTCCCAATGGATTTGCGGAGTGTAGGGGATATCATCCAACGTGGGGGAACGGTTCTTCAATCGGCACGTTGCAAGGAGTTCTATACCGCTGAAGGTCAGCAAAAAGGTGCGGACATTCTGCGTGCGCGTGGCATTGACGGTCTGGTTGTTATCGGTGGGGATGGTTCCTACAACGGTGCGAATAAACTGAGCAAGCTGGGCATTAACACCATGGGTCTGCCAGGAACGATTGATAACGACGTTTCATTCACCGACTATACCATCGGATTTGATACAGCTGTAAGCATAGTAGTTGATGCAGTAAACAAATTACGTGATACGATGTCTTCACACGAACGTTCTTCCATCGTTGAAGTTATGGGTCGTCACTGTGGGGATATCGCTCTGCATGCCGGACTTGCTTCGGGTGCTGAAACGATTCTTGTCCCAGAAGTTCCATTTGATATGGACGAAGTAGCAGATCGGATGAAAGCTAACTTTGCACATGGCAAACGTCACAGTATTATCATCGTTGCAGAAGGCGTAGGCAAAGGTGAGGATGTAGCAAAAGAACTGATGGAACGTTGCCCAACGTATGAGCCACGTGTAACCGTTCTGGGTCACATTCAGCGTGGGGGTACGCCAACACCTTTCGACCGTAACCTGGCAAGCCGTCTTGGCGATTTCGCTGTTCGCAGTCTGATCGCAGGCGAGACAGACAAAGGTTGTGGCATTATCAAGGGTGAACTTACCCTGACGGATATTGATAAAGTGGTTAACACAAAAAAAGATTTCGATATGGTGACTTACGAGCTTGCACAACGTTTGTCCCAATAATTCGATTCATACGCAAAGAGCACAATCCCGCTTTAACGTGGATTGTGCTCTTTTTGTTGTTTCACGGAGTGAGTATATCAATGTTACGCCTTGCGGAGTGCGGCTTGTTTTTGTACCCGAAAGAGTCTCCAGAGAAGCGCTGTTGCTCCTACAGCAAGGCCGGCAATAAGGCCGATCCAGTATCCGAAGGCACCGAGTGAAGTATACGTAGCAGTTAGATAACCTACAGGCAACCCAATAATCCAATACGCTACAAACGTAATGATCAATGCCGGGTTAACATCTTTGTAGCCACGTAGTGCTCCTTGGGTTGGTGTAGCAATCGCATCTGAGATCTGAAAGAAAATGGCGTAGATGAGGAAATGCTGCGTAAGTGCAATGACCTCTCGATCGTTTGAATACACGCCTGCAATCTGTTCGCCGAACACAATCAACACGATCGCTGTCAGCAGTGATAGCCCAATGGCCCCACCTATTCCGAGCAGGCTGTATTGTTTGGCGTCTCTCAGACGCCCGGCACCTGCCTCGAAGCCCACAAGGATCGTAAGAGCCATACATATACTCACAGGCAGCATGTAGAGCGTAGAAGCGAAATTCAGCGCCGCTTGGTGTGCAGCAATTGTTGTGGTATCGAAACGGCTCATCATTAAAGTCACAGCAGCAAAGATGGACGTTTCGAAAAAAGTCGCAAATCCGATGGGCACTCCAATCTTGAGTAACTCTTTCCATTTGGACAATGAGACATGGGTCCATTGACGGAAAATGCCATACTGGGCGAAAGGTTCGACCCGATGGACAAAAAAGAGACTAATAAGAAAGATCAGCCAGTATGTACATGCTGTAGCCACACCGGCACCAACACCGCCCAATTGGGGGAAACCCCAGCGGCCGAATATCAGCAGATAATTCAGTAAGATGTTAACGGGCAGGGAGACCAACGTAATGAACATCGTAGTCCGTGTCTGGCCAAGTGCATCCATGAAGCTGCGCAGCACCGTATATCCGAAGAGTGGGATAATGCCAAAAGCAAGTGCGCACAGAAAATAGAAGGCGACTTGGGCAACCCGAGGTTCCAAAGGCATTCCGTTCAGTATAGGGCCAAGTAACAACGCCCCGGCTCCAATAACAACGAGACTGACAGCAATTCCAAGATACAGCGCCTGGATGACGTTATACCCGATCTGATCATTACGTTTGGAACCTAACAGATGGGAAACGACAGGTGTAATACCGATCAAAATCCCGCTTAGTCCAGTTTGAACTGGCATCCACAGACTTGTGCCAATCGCGACGCCTGCAAGGTCGGCCGGAGAAAACTTGCCTGACATATTGGTGTCAAAGAACGACATGGCAGAGAGGGCGATTTGAGTGGTGAAGATGGGCAAAAATATAATCAGGAATTGCTTCACTTTTTGGGAAAAACTTGTTGTGTTCATGTTCACTGGCAGTGCCTCGCTATTCTAGAGAGATGTCATCCAAGTGTCATATATGGACAGCTATTTATTGTAGTGGATTTTGTTCAATTTGAATAGGGACAGAAGCAGAGTAGGGCAGGAAGAGAAAAATGAACACCAAAAAACCTCGCTCCGCTTCAAGCAGAACGAGGTTGGATGAAATGAGAAGTATGAAAGAGTGCGGATTACTTATATTGTACACCTGATGTATAACGGTTGGACGCATTCCAGAGCAGATATTCATGCACATCCATGTCTTTCATCGCTCTAATCTGGTCTTCCACTTGTTTCTTGCCATACTTGACATAATGCCCACTGCCCAGCCAGCTTGCTGTGAAGTCCTGGATCCACGGACGAATGACGGGTTTGAGTTCTTTGGTAGGGTCCAGTTTCTTGTGTGTATCTTCCATTGAACCCTTGATGGTTGTGTAAGGATCTTTGTCAGGGTCCTTGACCCCATACCAGCCAGTAGAATAGTGACTAGGGTATACCATCGGTGAGATGACGTCCACATTTTCGGATATTTTAACAAAATCCTGTCCAATGCCTTCAGCCGCAGGTACGGAAGCTGCATAACCGAAAATATCAACCGAGACACGCACACCTAACGGTGCCAGCTCTTTGCGTGCATATTGCACGAATTCAGCTACAACATCGACCCGGGACTTGTCAGATTTGGTGTATTTGAGTACATCAGCACGAGTTTCGAAACCTTCCGGGAAACGAACGTAGTCAAATTGAATCTCTTTGAATCCAAGCTTGGCCGCTTCCTTGGCGATTTCGATATTATAGTCCCATACTTCCTTGCTGTATGGATTCACGAAGCTGTCGCCTTTGCCATTCGCCCAAACCGAGCCATCCTTGTTGCGGAAAGAAAGCTCTGGATTCTTCTTCGCAAGAATTGTGTCTTTGAATACAACGACACGTGCAATCGGGTAGACCTCATGTTTTTGCAATCGTTTCATCAAGGCATCGATATCCCGAATAAAAGGTTGCGATTTACCCATTTTCTGAAGCGCTTTGTTTTCTGTGGGATAAGTTATGTATCCGAGATCGTCTTTGATATCAATGACCATGGCATTCAGTTCTGTACTGTCTGTCAGTTCCAGCAATTCTTTCATGCGTGCGCCGCCGGCACTGTATGCCGTTACATAGATACCTTTGACCACGGGGGCATCAGGTTGTGGGTCTGTTTTAGCAGGTGGATTATCGGCATCGATAACAACCTGATCTTTTTGAGATTGGATAATTGCAGTGTTAAAACTGTTGGTTAACGATTGGAATTGAGGATTTCCCTGATCTGCCACTGCCGGAGCAACACCAAAGCCTCCAAAGGCCATAGCCAGTAAAGCCCAAAACATGTTCATTCATTTCCACTCCCTTATGTGTGCATTCCATGTATGAATTATACATTAAAGCCTCTGGGCTTTTAACCATATTAATCAAGTAATGAAACACATGGAAAAAATGAAAACCGCTTCCTGCTGAGGAAATCCCCTGCAAGAAGCGGCGTGATCAATCTGAAAAAATTATTGAATGTAAATCTCATTTTGATGCTCACAAATACTGTACTGAATGATTTCCATTGCGTCTCCCTGTTCCAGGATGCCCAGCCCATCCCGGAGGACAATCAGTGAGTCGAGTTCATTCGGTTTCAAGAAAGGGAGCATTTCCGGGCACCATCTGTTGACGATCTCAAACAGTTTTACCGTTTCCATATCCACAATAATCACCCTTTCCTACTCGAATTCCAAAATGGTAAGTCATTCGGCGCGATTCGGGAAAGCATATGGCCTGTGAAATTGAAGGGTTGAACCTGCTATACAACATATTTAGGAGCCGTACACCGTTATTATACCACAATGTTGTGAATTGTTAACCGTACAGGTGTCTCAACTTCTGCGGAATGAGCCCATAACACCAACCGTTTCCACAATGTTAACAAAAGCGTTTGGATCAGTATCCTTGATAATACGTTTAATTTCAACCAACTCATAGCGGGTGGTTACGGTCATGAGCATGTCCTTTTCAATATCCGTGTATGCTCCCTGAGTCTTAATTTTGGTAACTCCACGAGGCCGAACAAGTAATTTTTTTAACATGGCTTCGGTTTCGTTAGTAATGATGTACAGTGTTACTTTGACGTGACTGATATGGATCAGATCGAGCACTTTGCCTGTAATGTAGATGGATACCATCGAGGCCAAGGCTGTATTCCAATTGTCACTCAGGTATCCTGCAAGCATAATGATCGTACCGTTCATGCCTGCCATCACTGTACCAATCGGAAAGTCTCGTTTTCGCGTGAAAATAGACCCAACAATGTCGAGTCCTCCTGTGGAGCCGCCGACTCGGAAGGAAACGCCTGTGCCCATTCCAATAAGCACACCGCCAAATACAGAACTAAGTAAAGGGTCTGTAGCCACAGCAAAAACAGGCAGAAGCGCAATGAACCAGGAGGTGGCTGCTACCGAAAGAATACTTAATGTAATGAAGCGTCGTCCAAGAATAAACCAACCTGCAATGAGCAGGGGAATGTTAAGAACAAAATACATTATACTAAGATTCAACGTTGTAAAATAACCCAGAAGCATTGAAATACCGGACACCCCGCCGCTTAAAAGCTGATGGGGGACCAAAAACCAGTTAAAGCCGCAGGCAATAGCTGCAGCACCCAAAATGATCACTAAAGAGTGCCAAATTATTTTGGGCAATTTAATCACCTCATTTATATTTAAAACCAGATTGCTGGTAATCTTGAATTGTTTTGTGATATAATAATTTGTGGATATTCTTGAGTAGGAAACTTTTCCTAAATGGAGCAATAAAATTTTGAAATGTTTCAAACACATGTATGTAGTTTTAGTCTTATGTTGGGGACCCATTCATGGAATTATATTCGTTAGTGAAAATAATTCGTCCCGTTGGGATACCCTATAAATATTAACGCTACTTAAGAATACAGACAACAAAGTGGATTGTCCACCATGTCCACCATATAAAAGGAGCATGAATAATTTTGACAAATTTAAACTTTACAGATTTCAATCTTGAACCACTGGTGCTGCAAGCCATCACTGAGCTCGGGTTTGAAGAAGCAACACCGATCCAATCCAAAGCGATTCCTTTGGCACTCGAAGGCAGAGATTTGATTGGTCAAGCTCAAACAGGTACGGGTAAAACAGCTGCATTCGGTATTCCGTTGATCAGCAAAATCTCAAAAAGTGACGAGAAAATCCGCGCCCTTATTATGGCACCTACACGTGAACTTGCAATTCAAGTTGCTGAAGAGATCGAAAAACTTACTCGCTTCAAAGGTCTTCGCTCCCTGCCAATCTACGGCGGACAAGATATCGTGCGTCAAATCCGTGCACTGAAAAGAAAACCACAGATCATCATTGGTACACCTGGACGTCTCCTTGACCACATCAACCGCAAAACAATCAAACTAGATGATGTACAAACTGTTGTACTGGATGAAGCAGATGAAATGCTTGACATGGGTTTCATGGAGGATATCCAATCCATCCTGAAACAAGTTCCAGACGAGCGCCAAACCATGCTGTTCTCAGCAACAATGCCTCCTAACATTCAAAAATTGGCACAACAATTCTTGAACAATCCTGAACACATTTCTGTGATTCCGAAACATGTTAGTGCACCATTGATTGACCAATCCTATATCGAAGTACCTGAGCGTCAAAAATTCGAAGCATTGAGCCGTTTGTTGGATATGGAATCTCCTGAACTGGCGATCGTATTCGGACGTACAAAACGTCGTGTTGACGAATTGGCTGAAGCTTTGCAAAAACGTGGATATTCTGCAGACGGTCTTCATGGTGACTTGTCCCAGAATCAACGTGATGCGGTAATGCGTAAGTTCCGTGACGGCAGCATTGACGTACTCGTTGCAACAGACGTAGCTGCACGTGGTCTCGACGTATCTGGCGTAACCCACGTTGTTAACTTTGACCTTCCGCAAGATCCGGAGAGTTATGTTCACCGTATCGGTCGTACAGGTCGTGCGGGTAAAGAGGGTGCTGCTTGGTCCTTCGTTACACCGCGTGAGATTGATCACTTGCATTTCATCGAGCGTGTAACACGTCACCGTATTCCACGTAAACCACTGCCAACAATGGCAGAAGCGGTTGAAGGTAAACAACGTTTGACAGCAGAGCGCTTGCTGGAAATCGTACAATCAGGCGAACTGAACGAATACAAAGGTATCGCGATTCAAATGCTTGAGCAGTATGATTCTGTTCAACTGTTGTCGGCTGCACTGAAGCTCCTGACAGGTGACAAGAAAGATGCTCAAGTTGATCTGACTCCTGAAGATCCAATCCGTGCAAAACGTCGTAAACCGGATGTTCGCTCTGGCGGACGTAAACCATCAGGTTACAGCGGTAACCGCACAAGTGGTAGCGGCGGCAGTGGTGGTGGTTACAACCGCGATCGCAACAGCAGTGGTGGCGGACGCGGCGGTTACAACCGTGATCGTAACAGCGGCAGCAGCACTGGCGGTGGAAGCAGAGAAGGTGGTTACAACCGTGACCGCAAACCGCGTCCAAGCAGCAACGAAGGACGTCGTCCAGCGAAAGATTCTTCATTCGAGTAATATAAACGTATGATCTGAAAAATGGAGCGGGCAACTGCTCCATTTTTTTATTTTCAAAGTGACTGCATCATTTTATTTTACTATCAGAAGCGGTCAGAAGCGCTAGCTAAGGGTAATGACGATCTGTTTTCGGGAAGTGCTGGCTTTTCCTATATATAATAAGGTATATTAATATTAGACTTCAGGTAATACGCAAGGCTGCAGAGGAGGAGAAATGTTTGGAATTTAAAGGAGCTATGGGTGGGATCTACCGGCTTACAGAGTGGATTACGAGACTGGCCGCAACCAATCTGTTGTGGGCTATTTGTTCGTCTCCGTTCTTGTTTTTCTTGATTATGAAACTGCTCGTGATGCAGCAGAACCTCGCAAATGAATCATTGCAAATGAACTGGGCTATAGCTATTGTGGCACCGCTTACACTGTTCCCGGCGACTTCGGCGCTATTTACGGTTGTTCGTAAATGGAATATGGGCGATACGGATGTACCGATCTTCCGTACTTTCTTTGTAGGTTACAAGGAAAACTACAAGCAAAGTTTAATTGGGGGCATTTTTTACACACTGCTGTTCGCAATTATGTATCTGGATTATACCGTGTACATGACGCAGTTCCGCAATATGCAGCTCGTGGGAATCATCATGTTAGTACTGCTTCTCTTGTTATTTGTATCACTCTTTAACTTTTTCTCGATGGTTGTACACTATCATATGTCCATCGGACTCATTATCAAAAACGCGGTATTACTTACGCTGATCAGACCATTCCGTGTATTTTCCACATTGCTGGGAAGTGGATTGCTGTTCTACATCGGTTTCCGTTATCCGGTTTTGTTCGTTTTCTTCATTATCAGCATCATTGCTTGGTTCGCTTTCTTTAACTTCTACGCAACCTTCAACAAGATGCAGGAGCAGATGGAGAAGATGCAACTCAAGAAGGAAGAAGAGGAAGCTGCTGCGCTGGCTGAACAATCAGCAGAGAATGGTGAAACATCTGAGCCATCAGACGACAAAAACATTACATTGCAAAAATAAAACATGAAGGATCGCCATTTACTTTTTACACAGTTAGGGATATAATAATTGTACATCCTGCGATGTACGTTTCGGTTATTCGTTGTTTTGAACCAATGATGATGTCTTCGGGAGATCAACACAGAATGTTGCTGAAAAGCCCTGTCTATACGACATGGGGACTTCAAAAAGCATTTTTGCGGTCACCCACCTGCCAAGCAGGTTCATAAGACAATGTAGCCGGACGGCATAGGCGGGTTCCTAAATTTTATGTACAGCACCCTGACTTTTCCTCTTCAGAAGGAATTTCAGGGTGTTTTTAAGTTGTGATGAATGTTTTTGATTGGTTTTATGATAAATATGATGCTTGCCCTTTTGTTACTACTTGAACAATGTTACACTAAGATACATAAATGGAACGGTTACAATCAAAGGAGGAAGGGTCTTGACCTTAAAGAGAACGCTCGTCGGAATCATCCGCAGCATGGAGGGGACCAGCGATCGAGCCAAGGATCCCAAATTAAAAACACGGTATTATAACTTATCCAAAGACAGAGCCTGGGAAGAGGTCTCTTCGACACTCAAAAAGATTCCGGGTTATAAAGTGCTGCATGAAGTGCCTTCTGTTGGAGAAGTTATTCTGGAGAAGCGGACTACCTTTGGACGGACGATGGATATTACAGTTTCCATTATCTCGGTAAGTCCTGTTCGCAGTGCGGTGGATATGTATTCAGCTTCACGTGGTTCACTTGGAGACTTGGGTTCCAATTATCGCACGATTATGAACTTATTCTCTGTACTGGATAAAAAGCTAAGCAAGTATAAAGCAAATGATTGAAATAGATGATAAATAACAAAAAGCGAGAGAAGGTTAACCTTCCTCGCTTTTGTTCTGAACGTATGATTACTTCTACAGCAAAGCTTTTACAGCTGCAATCGCTTGTTCGAAGTTAGGGGAGTCTGTCATTTCAGGCAGATACTCCACATATGTAATCCGGTCTTCGGCATCCAAAACAAAAATGGAGCGCATGTCGAGTTGGAATTCTTTGATCAGAACGCCGTAGTCTTCACCGAAAGAACGTGTTTTGTAGTCTGACAATGTAACTACGCGGTCAACACCAGCTGCTCCACACCAACGGGCCTGAGCGAACGGAAGGTCAACACTTACTGTCAAGACAACAACATTGTCTCCGAGTTCTCCAGCTTCCACGTTGAAACGACGAGTTTGCGCATCGCATACGCCAGTATCCAGGGAAGGAACAACGCTGATTAATTTGATTTTGCCTGCGAAGTCTTTCAGAGAAGCATCTTCAACCAGGTTCTTGCTCAGTGTAAAATCAGGTGCTTGATCGCCCACTTTCAGTTCGGGTCCGATCAATGTAATAGGGTTGCCTTTAAATGTGGCTGCGCCTGTACGTTCTTGTGTCATAATAATGTTCCTCCTTATAAATTGGTGATCCGTGCCAAAATCCATTATAATCTTTTATGAAAGGCATTGTCCAATTCGGACATGTACCATTACGATGGATCAGAGATGTAAGTCCGATCTGAACAGGGTGGAGTGAAAGAAGAAATTTATGATATTTATTCGCTATGAGAACTGGAAAGGTTATTTGAAGTATTTCCCTTTGACGTCGCTTTTTTTAATTGCCAATGTAGTCATGTTTATTGTGTTAACGGTGAACGGTGGATCAACGAACAATATGGTGTTGCTGAAATTCGGGGCACTTACGAATCATGAACTGTTCGCACATGAATGGTGGCGTTACATTACATCCATGTTCCTGCATGCGGGCTTCAGTCATTTATTGTTTAACAGCTTTGCGTTAATCGTATTTGCACCACCGATGGAGCGTTTGCTCGGATCGGTAAGGTATGGTGTATTGTACCTGGGTGGTGGTGTATTAGGTAATATTCTTGCTGTTGCGTGGTACAACTCGGTTGGGAGTATTACGATCTCGGTAGGTGCTTCAGGAGCGATCTATGCCGTCTATGGTGCATTCCTGTATGTAGCACTGTTCCAGCGAACGATGATGGACGAAGCTTCGCGCAAAACGATGTACACGTTGCTTTTGTTCGGAATCATATTCTCCTTCGCCATGTCGGGCATCAATTGGATGGCACACCTCGGCGGATTGCTGGGTGGATTCTTTATTTACGGACTGTTGATTAGATTGTGGAAACCCCGCAGCTTAAAGCGGTAGTCAGAACGTTCTCAAGATGGAATCAAGGATAAGTAGGGTATAACAGATTGGAGCGATCAGGCGAGTGGAATTAAGACAGTTGCATTACTTTTTGAAAGTGGCACAGAAGGAACATGTAACACAGGCTGCTGAAGAGTTGCATGTGGCACAGTCGGCGGTGAGTCGTCAGATTCATCAGCTGGAAGAAGAACTGGGCGTGGACCTTTTTATGCAAAAGGGACGAAATCTGCAGTTGACTGCAGTGGGGCAGCTTTTTTGCAAACGAATTGAAGGTATCTTGAAAGATTTGGACAAGGCAGTCGGGGAAGTTCATGAGTTTCTGGACCCGGAGCATGGAGAGATTCGAATTGGATTTCCGCATAGCCTGGGGATTCATCTCATTCCTTCCGTGGTGGCTGCTTTCCGTCAGCGCTACCCCAACGTGAAATTCAGATTCAAGCAGGGGATGTTCCCTACGCTGATTCGTGATGTGTTATCCGGAGAGGTAGACTTGGCATTCATTTCTCCTTTTCCAGAGAAGCATGATCAAGTAGATGGCGATATTGTACTCACGGAAGAATTACATGCCATCCTTCCTCCTAATCACCCGTTAGCTGGTGAGGAGACAATTGCGCTTGAACAGCTCAAGGATGATAAATTTGTATTGTTTAGCAAAGGTTATTCTCTTCGTCCTATTGTGTGGCATGCCTGTCTGGAAGCTGGTTTTACACCCAAGATCGCTTTTGAAGGGGAAGAGACCGACACCATCCGCGGACTGGTCGCTGCGGGCATGGGGGTCAGTCTGCTGCCTGAGATGGCGTTATTCCAGACGAACCCTTTGCAACCGGCACATGTGGCTATCTCCCATCCAAAAGTAACGCGAACTATCGGGTTAATTCATCGTGCACATGATAAACTGCCGCTGGTTGCTCAGTCCTTTCGTTCATTCTTGCTTGATTATTTCGGTTTACAACAAAACAATACCCCATCCGATTAACGGTGGGGTATTGTTTTTTGTTTTTGTTGTATTAGGTATCCAATTAATCGCGGCTGTTGAAGATTCCGATGTAACGAATCAACTCAAGCAGTGAAATCAACGCTGCAGCAACGTAAGTCAAGGCTGCGGCATTCAGAACTTTTGCAACCCCTTTTTCTTCTTCATTACGGATGTACCCTTCGGATACCATAATCTCTCTAGCACGGTTACTTGCATTGAACTCAACCGGTAAAGTGATGAGTTGGAATGCTACAGTTACGGAGAAGAAGATGATACCGATACCTACAAGGTTCATGGCATTGAAGATGAATCCTGCAATCAACAGGAATGGAGCTAATCCGGATGCAAAGTTCACAATTGGGAAGATCCGGTGACGTAGTGCCAGCATCGGATAACTTTCTTTATGCTGAATGGCGTGGCCAACTTCATGACACGCTACCGAAACAGCTGAGATTGAGTTTTCATAATATACTGGTTCCGATAAACGTACAACCCGATTAATCGGATCATAGTGATCAGAGAGTGTACCACGTACAGGTTCAATTGGAACATCATGCAGGCCGTTAGCATCAAGCATCTGGCGAGCGGCATCGTAACCAGTCATTCCGTTCTGGTTCGGTACCTCCGACCAACGTCTAAACGTACCTTTAACGCGAAATTGCGCCCATAAAGAGAGCAAAAAGGCGATAATGATCAATACGAACATACCGTTATTAAAACTCATATTCATTCCTCCGCTTTCTAAGAATAAGCTACATCATGGTGTTCTCAAGCAAGATTTTTAGTGCCTCCATTGTACCGGCACTTTTGGTGAGGAGTCCTGCCATCATTTTACGTGCTTGTACAGGTTTCATCTCTCCAAGTAGCGGTTTGAGTTCGTTAACCTCTCGCTCAAGTTGTTGTACATGAAGCTCCAACGTTGTCAATTTGCTGGCAACTTGTTCTTCTGTACTAACCAGACGCCACTTCTCAAGAGATTGCTTAATCTCGTCGAGACTATACTTCTCTTGTTTCATCTGTACAATACGTTCAAGCCTCGTTAAAGTTTCATTACTATAGAGACGATAATTTTTTTGTGTACGTTCTTCGGGAGAGATTAGTCCAAGCTTTGTGTAATAATCAATCGTCCGTTCACTAACACCAGCGGTCTTGGCAAGTTCGCCAATCCGAAAAAGTTTCATATCCCCAATGATATTCACCTCGCTTGCAAGTTCAAATGTAGGGAATTGTAGTTTCCACTTGTGAATTTCTAGACTACGCCCAATTTTTCTTACTAATAAGTATGATACATGATCTTTAACCGTACAGTCAAACGTTATGCTTTGGCAATCAGCATACTGCATTTCTATATCTATGTACTCATAGAATGTGATTATGTACTTAAGTGCAAGAAAAAGACGTATGACTTTATTCCCAGAAATAATTTTCAGTTTTGATGAAAATACTCTTGTCAACTTTCCTCTCTTCTGCTTATAATGACATTAAGAGTTTCACGTTATGTGAAGAAACTTAACATAAGAGGGAGTGGGGTATATGAGAAAGAAATGGTTGGTTTCCGTGTTAGTAATGCTTACTTTGTTCGCTTTTCCGGTCAGCGCATTTGCGGCTGCGGAGGGCCCGACTAACATTGAACTTCAAAGTGGTTTGAACTCAGCCTTTACGTTTTTGGCTGTTGTACTCGTGTTCTTGATGCAAGGGGGATTTGCTTTACTCGAAGCGGGTTCAACACGAATGAAGAATGCAGGACACATTGCGGGTAAGACCATCCTGACATTGGGAATTTCAGTAATTGCCTTCTGGGCTTTGGGTTTCGGTCTTGGTTTCGGTAATGGTAACAGCTTCTTTGGAACAACAGGATTCTTCCTGAGTGGTGACAAGATGGCTGCTTCCTTCGAATCACTGGCTTTCTCCGATGTTCCACTGACTATTAAATTCGTATTCCACCTCGCCTTTGCGGCGGTATCTCTGGCCATTGCCTGCGGTGGTATGGCTGAACGTGCAAAGATGAGCGTATATATTGTTTTCGGTACTCTTTATACCATTATCATGTATCCGGTTGTTGCTCACTGGGTATGGGGCGGCGGCTGGTTGGCTGAGCTGGGTATGCAAGACTTTGCAGGATCGACGGTTGTTCACTTGACTGGTGCGACTGCAGCATTGGTAGCGACCATCTTGTTGAAACCACGTATTGGTAAATATAACAAAGACGGCAAACCTAACATCATTCCAGGTCACAACCAAGTGTATTCCGTACTCGGGGTTATTATCCTCTGGATCGGTTGGTTCGGATTCAACCCAGGTAGTACATTATCTGCCATGGGGGATGGATTCTTCGGTTATGTTGCATTAACTACTAACGTAGCTGCAGCAGCTGGTGGTGTTGCTGCGCTGTTGATCTCATGGGCAGTACTTGGTAAGTCCGATATTCCTAGCATGTTAAACGGTGTGCTTGCGGCACTCGTTGCGATTACAGGAGCATGTGCATTCGTTGAACCTTGGGCAGCTCTGGTTATCGGTGCTTTGGCGGGTATCATCACATTCTTCACAGCACAGTACTTCGATCGTAAAGGAATTGACGATCCAATCTACGCTTTCTCCGTGCATGGTATTGCTGGTATGTGGGGTGCGATCTCCACGGGCTTGTTCGCTACTCCTGAACTTGCCGAGAATGCGGGTGTAGGTCAAGCGGGTCTGTTCTATGGCGGTGGATTCCACCAATTAGGCGTACAGCTTCTCGGTCTGGCAGGTGCTTTTGCCTTCGTACTGGTAATGTCCTTCATTATTCTGGGCGGAATGAAAGCGATCATGGGCATCCGTGTTACTGAAGAAGAAGAAACAATGGGTCTGGATATCAGTGAGCACGGTACTTACGGATACCCTGAACAAATGAAAAATGCAGATTCTAAATCCAATGGTGGTACGTTCAGCTCCTGAAGTGAATGATGCTGAATCATGCTTCAAGGAGGCTGGACATGATGGAACCCATCTCGTATACAAACTATTCCTGGTCTTATCAGGGAATCGATGGTGCGGTGTCTTCTCAAGAGCTGCGCCAGGCACGTGTGATATTACAGAACGAGCTCCAGGAATTGTTGTCCGCTTCCTTGTCGCCGATCGAGTGGTACCAAACGGTAAATGAACTGCATGACCGGATTGCACGGAAAGCAGTAGAGTTATGCATTCAGGGGATGGTTGAGGAAGGCTTCGGCCAACCTCCCGTCCCCTATGCCTTTATCGTATTTGGCAGTTCCGGCAGGGAAGAAGCAACGTTATGGAGTGATCAGGATAATGGCATGATCATTAGCGATACTCCGCATGAAGGTAAAGAGGAATATTTTGCTCAGCTCGGACAGCGTATGACGGATATGTTGGAAGAGCTTGGTTACGCCAAATGCGAAGGCAAAGTGATGTGCTCGGAGCCCCTCTGGAGAAAGACGCTGGAATCATGGAAGCAACAATTAGCAGGTTGGAGCTCGGATCTGAATTGGGAGCCAGTTCGTAATCTGATCATCGCTTCAGACATGCGTTTTGTTGCAGGGGAGCGTAGTCTGGCAGAGGAATGGATCACGAGTTTTTATGAACAGTTCAGACTGGTTCCTGAACTTTCGGATGCAGTTCTTCGCAATACGGTTAAACATAAAGCTACATTAAATGTACTTGGACGTGTGGTCACAGAACGATTTGGTGAACATGCAGGCGGATTTGATGTCAAGTATGGTTTGTACATTCCGCTGGTGAACAGTGCCCGTTATTTGGCTTTGCAACATGGGATCAAGGAGTCATCTACGTTAAAAAGAATGGAGAGACTGACTTCGCTTGAAGCTGTTCCGTTTACATTACTGGATGCCTGTCAGCGGGCATTCACAGCCGCTCTGAAATTTCGCAGAAGTACACCGGTTGTCATCCAAGGGGAATTGCAACATAGCAGTGGGTTCCTAGATGAGAAACAGATGAAACAAAAACAGATTCATTATGAGCTCAGGGATACGCTCGGATTGGTACGACGAGTGCATCGTGCTTTGCAAAGACAGTTGCGTTTTGCAGAAAGGAGACGTCCATGAGAGAGCCGGCAAGGGGCAATACAGGATTCTGGAATTCGCTGCGTCAGGGAGGGGTTCCTTCCGCCATCGCTTCCATTATGGGAGCCCCTACGGCGCAACACATGGCGTTTATCCGTTCGATGATGAGAGAACAACGCAGACCTGAGGTTTTGCATACACCTCTAAATGAGCTGGACGCAGTTGTATTTGATCTGGAAACGACGGGGTTTTCACCCCAGCATGGGGATGAGATACTCTCATTTGGTGCGGTCCGTATACATGGTGGTGTAGTTCTGGAAGGAGAACAGTTCTATACGGTGGTGCAGTCCAAGACTGCGGTTCCGGAACATATTACTGAACTTACAGGTATTACACAGGAGATGACGCTGGACGCACCAACTTTGCTGGAAGGGCTGCATGATTTCATGTCTTTTGTAGGTGGAAATGTTCTGATTGCACACGCAAGTGCGCATGACCGAGCTTTTCTGAATGCTGCTCTGTGGCGGACTTCAAAAGTAAGGCTGACACATCGTTTAATTGATACGATGATGTTGGCCCGCTGGCTTGAACCAAGCAGGCCGGGGTATGGTCTGGATGAATTGCTGGAATCCAGAGGGATTCCGATCTATGGGCGTCACCATGCACTGGAAGATTCGAAAATGACTGCGCAGTTATGGTCCTGCTACTTGGAGGACATGACTCGTAAAAATGTGGAAACCTTGGGTGATCTGTATACCCAGCTAAGTCACGCATAACGGAACGGGAAGCAGATTGTATGAAGGTACAACGCGTTGTGCCGGATCCTGCGATTCCTTCGAGGATTCAATCTTATAACCGTTGAGCTGCATATGAGATCGCAACCCGCTTGTTAGGTCAGGTGAGCCGATGAGGTACATTTGAAGCAAACCGGCGAAGGCCGGAAGAGCTTGCATGTCCTCTAAGGAAGGAACAGGCCTTGTCTGCGGATGAGAATGGAAGATACCAATGAGCTTAGGCTCGGAGAATATGCACCGAATCCATTCGGCATCGTCCAGAGTAAAATGGTGCAGCGGGTCAGGTGCTACGTTACGAATGGGCTGAAACCGACTGATTCGTATACCGCCCGCTGCGGTTTCACCCAGCATAACCCCGCAGGCTTCTTGTGGCAGCGAAAGGAACATGTGCTTTGACATCTCTTGTTCTACGGAAGAAGGGATGTAGAAGACGTTTTGCTGCCCGTGAAGTGCTGCCATTTGTATTCACCCCTCTCTCTTTGGCTCCTGCTTAGGCAGGAGTCCTTTTTCATTTTATTTTCTGTAATGCGGATTGTAAAATTTTAAAGGAAAAGGGTACAATAATAAAGAGAACATTGGGGAATCATGTTCTAGTGAACTGTCATAGAGCGTGATAAACACTTAGCATGTGCAGAAATTACGGTTTCAGTTTCAATATGCTAATTATATAAAAGGGTGGCGGGTTATGAAACGAAACATATACATACTCCTTGGTGTTGTGTTGCTGGTTGGTATTGCACTGGCGCAGAATAAGGGTGACGGCATTGCAGCCGTCTTTAAGCAGGAAGAACCCATGCCTACAGAGACGGGACCACGTGCGGGTCTTCTGGCGCCTGCTTTTTCTCTGACAGCAATGGATGGGAAGACGTACAGTGTGGGCGGTGCCAAAGATAAGGCCACGTTTGTAAGTTTCTGGGCATCCTGGTGTGAGCCGTGTAAGCAGGAAGCTCCAGAGCTGAATAGAATGGCTGCAAAATACAAGGATAAGCTTAACCTCTACGGTGTTAATGTAACATCATACGATAAACTCAAGGATGCCAAAGCTTTTGTGGATGAGTACCAACTGGCATTCCCTATTCCTTTGGATGAGAAGGGGACTGTGTATGCTCAATACAATGGGGTGGCTTTTCCCACGAATGTTCTGATTGACTCCAGAGGAGTTATACAGGAGATTGTTCTGGGCATATTGCCCGAAAAAGAGTTGGAGCGTAAGATTAAAAAGTTAATTGCGAATTAATTTTCTGCAAAGAAAGAAGCCTTTGCATCCATGAATCATGGGTACAGAGGCTTCCTTTTTATTTTCCGGGAAATAAGCGTTAAAAGGTTGTTCAAAAAAAGCTTTTTTGGACATGCATTTTAGTGGTTGCTTATCCCATGAGCAGGAATAGGGAGTGTGCCCGGCTCATCCAGCAATTTTTCTTGAAGCAAAGCATAGCGGAAACTGTGTACGAGTGCTTCCCAACTTGCTTCAATTACGTTCTCGGATACACCTACAGTGTTCCATGTGTTCTCCGTATTTTTGGATTCGATCAATACACGAACTTTGGCGGCTGTGGCATCTTTCTCATCCAGTACACGTACTTTGTAGTCCGAGAGGTGCATATTGGCAAGTGAAGGGAAGTATTGCACCAGTGCTTTCCGAAGCGCGTTATCGAGTGCGTTAACTGGACCATTGCCCTCAGCAGCGGTATAAGCGCTTGTTCCAGCGATATTCACTTTGACAAAAGCTTCAGAAACAACGGATTTGCCTGCCGTTTTCTCCACAAGCATTTTGAATGATTCAAAAGTGAACAATTCTTTCATGTCACCGTTCGCTTCACGAATTAACAATTCAAGCGAAGCATCTGCACCTTCGAACTGGTAACCCTGATGTTCCAGGTCTTTGATTTTCTCAATAATCTGACGTGAATTGGCACTGCTTGGATCGAACTCAAGCCCCAGTTCCTGTGCTTTGGATACAATGTTACTTTGTCCGGCAAGTTCAGAGACCAGCACACGTTGTTTGTTACCAACCAGTTCAGGCACGATGTGTTCATAGGTACGTGAATCCCGCAGGATGGCAGAGACGTGAATTCCACCCTTGTGAGCAAAAGCAGCATTGCCAACATAAGGCTGATTAATCGGCATATTCACATTGGCAATCTCGCTAACATAACGAGCCACGTTTGTAAGTTGTCTCATGGAATCCTCAGTAACACATTCATAACCAAGTTTCAGTTGCAGGTTCGGGATAATGGATGCGAGATTGGCGTTACCGCAACGCTCTCCATAACCGTTCATCGTTCCTTGCACCTGACGGGCTCCGGCTTGTACAGCGCTTAGTGTGTTGGCCACAGCCAGTTCACAATCATTATGTGTATGGATGCCGAGATGTGCATAAGGCAGGCTTCTATGCAATGTGGATACGATCTCGTGCACCTCGTTTGGCATCGTCCCGCCGTTGGTATCACACATAACGAGCCAGTCCGCTCCAGCTTCATGAGCCTTGGTCAAGACCGCTTGAGCATACTCCGGGTTATGTTTGAATCCGTCAAAGAAGTGTTCTGCGTCAAAGATCACTTCCATACCATTCTGTTTCAGATATGCGATGGAATCATAGATCATGGACAAGTTTTCTTCCAATGTAGTCTGCAAAGCGGTATGCACATGGAAGTCCCATGATTTACCGACCAAGGTTGCAGCCTGAGCACCAGATTCGATCATGCGCTTCAGGTTGGCGTCTTCACTAGCAACACTGCCTTTTCGGCGGGTACTGCCAAAAGCAACAACCTTTGCGTTCAGGTTTAATTCCTTGACTCTTTTGAAAAACTCAATGTCCTTGGTATTGCTGCCGGGAATTCCGCCTTCAATATAATGGACACCCAGGTCATCAAGCTTCTTGGCAATTTTGAGTTTGTCGTCTGCCGATAAGCTGACACCCTCCCCTTGTGTGCCGTCACGTAAAGTCGTATCGAAGATGGAAATGGCCTTTGACATGAAGATCCTCCTTTGAGATAAAGCGCTCTTTTAAAAGTTTGGATTGTAAGTTGGGAAAAGCTGTTAAGTACGTTAGTGGACGAATCCTTCGATTCGGCAACGCTACACTGTGTTAAACTCGATGCGCTGATTTGTCCTAATGTCGTCAATTTGTATAATTAATTATTATAGCACCATTATAGCCAAATGCTACATAGAAATCGCAGTTTCATGTAACAATTAACGGATTTTAGAGAAAAGAGAAGGATGGTAATCATAATCAAGATGTATGTTATAATCTATTATTAAGTTTTAATTTCAATATATGGAAGAAAAGGAGGGACAATTTTGAGTTTTGTATGGGAAAATACAGTTATTGCCCTGATCACTTTGATTCTTTTTGTAAGTGTAGGCTGGTTGATTATTCGGTCTCTGATCAGATCTCGCAGAAAATAAATGTTCGTGACTGAATTAACATAACGGGTTTGATATACTATAGAAGAAAGAAATTCGTTTCATTAATTAGTGTGCAAGAAAGGGCGGGGGTTCATGATGTCTTCAGACGGCAATCCTCCAGCAAATGTGGATCAATATTACCCTGCAGCCGGACGGGTGATTCTGCATGTCGATATGAATGCTTTCTACTGCTCTGTACATGAAGCCGAGGAACCAGATTTATATAGAGGAAAAGCAACGGCCGTTGCGGGCAGCAGTGAACTGCGAAAGGGTGTAATTGTAACCTGCTCATATGCCGCTCGTAATCGAGGCATCTCAACAGGTATGGTTGTCCACCAAGCCATGAAAAAGTGCCCTGATCTCATTGTGATTCGTCCTGATTTCCATTTGTATCGTCAATATTCAAGAGCGTTCATGCAGATTGCGTATAGTTATACGCCTCAACTTGAGGCTACATCCATTGATGAATGTTATCTTGATATTACAGGTTCAAGGCAATTCGGGAATCCAATGGAGATTGCGGAGAGCATTCAGCGTAGAATCAAGGATGAATTGGGACTGCCATGTTCCATTGGCATTGCACCCAACAAATTATTGGCAAAAATGGCTTCGGATCTGAAAAAACCGAATGGTATCTCCATTTTACGCATGAGGGACGTACCCCGGATTCTATGGCACAGACCATGCAACGAGATGTTTGGCATTGGCAAAAAAACGGCTGAAAAGTTGAAAAAACTGGGCATTGAAACGATTGGTCAATTGGCCAAGTCGGATGAGAACATGTTGACCGAACTATTTGGAGTTAATGGAACATGGCTCAAAAATTCCGCCAATGGCATTAACCACTCCGCAGTTCACGCGGAACGTGAGGCCAATAAATCCATTGGACATACAACCACTTTACCGGCGGATGTATCGGATATGAATGAGATTCATCGGGTATTCCTCAATATAAGTGACCAGGTAGCCAGAAGATTGCGCAAGCACGAAATGTTCAGCCAGGGGATTCAGATTACAATCCGCACACCGGATATGAAGACAATCACCCGATCCCGTCTAATGGAAGTTCCTACGGAGGATGCAACGGTCATTTACCGTGAGGCCTGTAAACTATTTGAGAAGCATTGGGGTAGTGGAAAGCCTGTACGCATGTTGGGTGTGACACTTCAAAACCTGATTCCAAGAGAAGAATCGGCTGTACAGATGGACTTGTTCGAATATGAGCAGAAGCCCAAGAAGGACAATCTCATTCGGATTATGGATCAGTTACGTGATAAATTTGGTGAGAATGCTGTTGTGACCGCCGGCATGCTTGGAGACGATCCTTCCGTGCTGCTTCGTAATCATAAAGTGCGCGGTACTTCCCTGCAAAAAGATAACTTGCAAAGTCTTGATTAAATAAGGGATAATAGAGACTTGTGGTTGCAAAATGTTTGTAATTATCCTTACTTTGTATTAATATGTTTCTAGATAAAAACACTGTACGTTTTGAATTTTAGGAGGAGAGAATGTAAATGAGTAAATATACTTGGGTTGAAAAAGACACATGCATCGCATGTGGCGCTTGTGGAGCAACGGCTCCAGACATCTACGATTATGATGATGAAGGTTTGGCTGAAGTTATCTTTGACGGCGATGCTAACCATGGTGTCAAAGCTATTCCAGACGACTTGTTTGACGATATGCAGGATGCATGCGATGGCTGCCCTACAGATTCAATCAAAGTAGCGGACGAGCCTTTCAATAAAGAAGGCTAAGTATTTCTCACATGAACATAGAGCACTTTCTTTTGTCTTAACGACAAGGGAAGGTGCTTTTTTGCATTCATTTAACTGTGATTATCTGATCTGTGGATCAAGGACGAACATTGTCGAACCCCTTTTTTCCACCGGGTACTCAAGTCCTATGGATTCAACGCTTGGTTATGCCGATATATAACGATATACGGAAAAAGGCGAAATAGTGGAGGATCGGATGCAAAATACTCATCTAAGAACATATGTCAAGAAACATCCCGACAATAAAATGGCTTGGTACTTGCTTGGAAAGGAGTATTTGGGCGAAGGACAGGAGGCCAAAGCCAATTATTGCTTTCAGCAAGCGGGCGAGGTTTATGAGGCATTTGAACGCAGTAAAGCTCCTGCTGACATCTGGGTAGACTATCAGGATAAACTGGTCGAGATGTCCGAGCAAAAAGAGAAAAAACAACGTAGACGCAAAATGTGGCTTACGTTGTTCATGCTGCTTGTGCTGGCAGGTCTGCCACCTGCGGACGCTCCGGGTTTCAGTCGTGAAGCGGCCGACGCACTGTCAGCAGCACTGGAATCCACAGATGATATCGCAGCGCCTGTAGAAGCGGATCAACAGGCTGGGACTGCATCCATTGCGCCAAGCAATGTGTTCACTGCTGCGGCATTTGGTGGAGGTAATCATGGCGAGGCTGCTCTCGCAGCTGCCTGGTCTGGGTCTGGTCCAAAAGTAGAGACTTCTGCTGTACTGGGTATGCAAACCTCGGATGACTGGTCTTTATGGAAGCGAAATATGCCTGTGAAATACATAGTACAAACCAATACAAGCGGGAAATTGACTGCACAGAGTTATGATACCAAGCAATGTAACTGTGAACCTCCTGAAATTACACCGAAAATCAAAAAGATGGCCTTGGCGTGGACCGCCAAGCAGGAAGCAGCTGCATCATTATCAAGTGCAATCGTTGCCTATCGCAAAAAAAATGACGCTTGGCCCAAGAGTGTAACGCAAATGGCCCAGCCATTTCCGAACAATATTCTGGGAGAGACTGCATCAGGGATGACCGAGATGTTTCCGAAGCTGTTAGCTCTGCATCAAGGAAAGGCACAGGAAGGAAAGAACGATTTGAGTGGTAAAGAGAGCGGTTCAACATCTTTGAATTCGTCTCAAGGCAACAATGCCACTTTTGCAGATACGCTGGGAGGTCAGCCTTTTTTGCAGGAACCGCTGGAGATTGTTATTGATAAGGATAAACATAAACTTGCACTAATCAGTGGGGATACCATTGTTCGTATGTATGATGTGGGGCTTGGGGGTGATCGAACACCTGAGGGTTCATTTGTCATCACGGATAAAGTGGTCAATCCGAATGGGCGCTCGAACGGTGAGTTTGGAAGCAGAGGTATGCAGCTCTCGAATACGAATTATGCCATCCATGGGACCAACGAGCCGGACAGTATCGGACTGGATGAGTCCCTTGGATGTGTGAGAATGCGTACAGGAGATGTAGAAGAGTTATTCGCTCTTGCTCCGCAAGGCACTCCGGTACGCATTGGAGAAGATGTACTGCCGGATCTGACGCTTGTTCCAGAAGCGAAGCAGCGTTATCAGCATACACTTGTTCCAAAGCAGAATAATCCGAACAAAACGTATCACTGGCTGAATTGATCTGCTTGATATGTAGAATCAGATGGATTCAGCCTGAATCATCTACATGTTGGCAATAATGATAAGAGCACCAATGATAATGATCAAGCCGCCTACACTGGCTGCAGTCCATGCAATGGCTTTGCGATTCACTTCTTCTTTCTTTTGCTGTAATGCAGGTGGTTTACGTTTGGGAGCCATGAGTTATTCCTCCTTATTTGGAATAGAACTGGTGTAGAGTAACCATGCTCTCATTGTAAAGAATTCAACTCGTCATTACCAGTGGGCGGGTGGATTTCTTGTGAGCATTTTGTATTATTCGATTTGTGCTGTCTATGCGCAAACTACTTTCCTTTTTAATAAGAAACAGATAGACTTGTGTGTAGAGTGTTTTTTACATATGAAAAGACGGAAAACGGCTTTTTGGCGTACCGGACCAGAACGGAGTGAGTGATTTGTTATACAGAAGTCTTGCTAAACCTTTGTTGTTCAAAATGGACCCTGAACAGGCCCATCATCTGATTATTGGCGGCCTTAGTGGCGTGGGTAGCATCCGTCCGGTTCCTTCCGGACTGCGAGTGATGTACGGCGTTCGTGAAACGTCTGATCTGGCTGTTGACATGTTTGGGTGTCATTTCCCTACACCTGTTGGTCTGGCTGCGGGTCTGGACAAAAACGGACAGGCCGTAACGGGCTTTTCTTCCATCGGATTTGGATTCATGGAAGTGGGAACCGTGACACCACTTGCACAGCCAGGTAACGATCAACCACGGCTGTTCCGTTTGCCACCAGATGAGGCTTTGGTGAACCGAATGGGCTTCAACAATCTTGGTGCGGAAGCGATGGCAGGTGAATTGGCACGTCTACAGGATCGGCGAATTCCAGTGGCTGTTAACATCGGCAAGAATAAGGCAACGTCTAATGAGGAAGCTCACCTGGACTATTCGAAGTGCATTCAGGCACTATACGATTATGCTGATCTGTTCGTGGTTAATATCAGTTCACCAAATACACCGGATTTGCGTAATCTGCAACATGGGAATGAATTGAAGGAACTGCTCGCTGCGGTTATGAACGAGATGAATGTGCAGCATGCACGAGCGGGTGGAGCGACCAAATCCGTTCTGGTGAAGATCGCACCGGATGTGAATGATCAGGAACTTGAATATATGGTTCGCACAATTGCTGACAGCGGTGTTGCTGGCATTATTGCAACGAACACAACCATCAGTCGTACAGGACTTTCCCACCAACATGCAAAGGAAACTGGCGGTCTGAGCGGTAAACCTCTGCGTGAGCGTTCTACGGAGATTATTCGCCAGATCTATCGTCAGACCGAAGGTAAACTTCCGATCATCGGCTCAGGTGGTATTTTCACAAGTGAGGATGCATACGAGAAAATTAAAGCCGGAGCAAGTCTGGTCGAAATATATACAGCATTGATCTACGAAGGACCTGAGGTGAATCGGCGTATTCATGCCGGACTGCGTGAGTTACTTCGAAAGGACGGTTATCGTCATATCTCTGAAGCGGTTGGTGCGGAGCATCGTTAAGAAGGAATGTGGATCCCCGGATTGAAAATATAGAAGCATGGAAGAGCGTAAAATGGTTCGGGACTCTTCCCCCCACCAAACATCATGTATAATGGAATAGAACAGGGGACGCTATAGAGACAGGAGGCATAAGCATGGACGGTAGAGACTGGGGTACATTTTTACTTCCTTATGAACAAGCGGTAGAGGAATTAAAAGTCAAGTTTAAGACAATGCGGGCGGAGCTGAAAAAACGGGAAGAATATGCCCCGATTGAATTCGTTACCGGTCGTGTCAAAAAAATATCCAGTATTCTGGAGAAATCCAGACGACTGAATGTGTCGCTTGATGACGTGGAAACAGGCATTGAGGATATTGCAGGTATCCGCATTATGTGCCAGTTCGTGGATGATATCCGTCGGGTTGCCGAGTATATTCGAGGTCGTAAGGATCTCACGGTACTCATTGAGAAAGATTACATTACGAATTTCAAAGAGAGCGGCTATCGCAGCTTCCATATGATTATTGAGTATCCCGTTCAGACGGCTCTTGGACAAAAGAAAGTTTTGGCCGAGATACAGATCCGGACGCTTGCCATGAACTTCTGGGCTACCATTGAACATTCGCTGAGTTACAAGTTTCGGGAAGGGTTACCTGATGAGATGAGAACCAGGCTGAAAAAAACGGCTGAGGCTGCGTTTATACTGGACAACGAGATGTCTGCAATTCGTCTACAGATTTTGGAGGCGCAGAAGGCATTTGAGGATGATTCCAATATCGTGTCAAGAACATTAAATATCATTCATCAATTATACTTCTACCATCTTGTCAGTGAAGCAATTGAAGCACAGAAGCGATTTAACGATTACTGGGAACGGCATGATATGGAAGGGCTCAAAGACTTGCTGGATGACGTGAAGAAACTTCTGAACAACGCCAGAAAGGGCGAAAACCCGGATGAGCATCTATGAGCCACTGTACGTTGACTACTTAATCTACTTCAATCGTGATCAGGATTATTTCGAGTGCCATGAGGTGCTGGAAGAATTGTGGCTTGAACGTAACCGGGATTCTCTCTATAAAGGGTTGTTGCAAATTGCGGTTGGTTTGTACCACTTCAGGAATGGCAATCTCCGCGGAGCAACGATGATGTTACAGAGCTCACTTGATCTTCTGGAACCTTATCCTGCTACGGTTCTGGGCATAGACCTAGGGGCTTTGGTACGGGATGTACAGGAAATCGTGAAGCAACTGTCCCAATCAGATGTTCAGTCTGTGACTTACAGGGATTTGTCCATACGAATTGTTAATGAGGTCTTGGAACAAGAGATATCTAGAAGATCGCTTGAGCTAAAACCTAATATTCCGCAGCGCCGGAGTCCTACCAGAGGGCGAATATACGAAGAGAAGATGAAGGCGATGGATCAGAGTAAAAGTTGAACCGTAATCAGCGTTAACATTCAAATGAGCATCCCATGGATATGAAGTTCCATGGTTATGAAACACCCCGACGATTCCTGTAAAGGGAAAGATCGGGGTGTTTTTGAATGTTGCGTCATATTCAGATGATTGCATGGTGGCACAGCCTGTCCTTCAACAGAACAGTATCGGTGATACAAGGCCTGATTGTAGATATTGTGGAAACGGAACTAGCAGTTAGCTTGCCGAAGGTGCGGCACTGCCTTTATATTTTTGGAAAAATTGTTTGTAATCGTCCAGTGTGTAGCCTTGGTCACTGCCATTCTCTTTCAGTCCGCCAACCATACGGTCTTTCTCGACACCAGCCTCATAATAGACGAGTGTAGGTGTGAACTCGATATTGTAATCGGTCCATCCTGCTTCGAATTCACGCAGATTGAACTGTGGAAGCTCAATACCTTCACTGTCAACCAGTGGCATCAACTGAGGTGTTGTGGCACGGCAGTGCGAGCAGTCGGAAGCAAAGAAATAAACAAAAAAGCTGTCTTTGTTATCGATTTTGGCTTTGAGATCAGTGGGAACAATAATTTGTTGATAGTTGGGATCACTAAGTAGCTCCCTTGTAGCTGGATTAAGCTTGGAAGCAGCGATGCCATAAGCATTTTCCACTGAATCCATCTGTTTCTTGGATTGCTGGTCTACGACAACCAGTGCTGCAATCATAATGATTAAAATACCCAGGAAAATAAGGATCGCAGCACTTTTCTTTTTCTTCTTGGATTTCATTGGACATCCCCCATCGATCATATCGAAATATAGTTTGGGCAAAAATAAAGGTTGGGATTATATGCATAAACACCCGAATTTTTGCTCAGGAATCAATCTACTTGCCATTATACTACATTACACGCTGTAGTGGAATAGATACGATATGATAGGAAAGCAAAGCTTGGATATGATAAAATAAAACGATATTGCAATCTTACCAAGACAGGATGAGTGGGAATATGGGTGTAAAGTTACCTTTGATATTTGCTGAGCGAATGAAAAGTTTGCTGGGCGATGAGTTTGAACAATTTATGAAATCTTATGAACAGTCTCCTCATGCGGGACTGAGAGTGAATACGCTAAAAATATCGATGGAACAATTCGATGAGATTGCTCCGTTTGATCTAAGACCTATTCCGTGGTGTGAGACAGGATTCTATGTACCTCATGGTGTTAAACCGGGGCTGCACCCTTATTATCATGCAGGCTTGTATTATATACAGGAACCAAGTGCAATGGCTCCAGTTGAATTATTGCAGGTGGAGCCTGGGGATCGCGTGCTTGATCTGTGTGCTGCCCCGGGAGGAAAAACAACACAGATTGCTGCAAAGCTGCAAGGCAAGGGCGTGCTTGTCACGAACGATATCCATGCGGAACGCACCAAAGCGCTGGCCAAAAACGTGGAATTGTACGGGGTGCGTAACGCGGTTGTTTTGAATGAGTCGCCAGAGCGGATCGCGAATGCATTTCCTCATTATTTTGACAAAGTATTAATTGATGCGCCTTGCTCAGGTGAAGGCATGTTCCGCAAGGATGAAGACATGGTGAAATCGTGGGAACATCATTCGGTGGAAAAATGTGTGCTTATGCAGCGGGATATCTTGGAGACTGCTGCACGATTGCTGGCCCCGGGAGGAACTATCGTATATTCGACATGTACCTTTGCGCCGGAGGAAAATGAAGCGATGATTGCGGAGTTTCTGAATGTAAACCGTGATTTCGTAGTCATGGACATTCCTAAAGAGACAGGGTTCGCTCCAGGACGTCCGGAATGGGTACGTCAGATGATGCCGGAGAAGGCTGAAGAGACGGAAGTTGTACTGGATCAAACGCGTGGCACCGCAAGATTGTGGCCTCACCTTTTGGAGGGAGAGGGACATTATGTCGCTGTATTACAGCATCGTGCAAGGCAAGGATTAGAAACAGATCAACCTGGAGTAGTTAAAGAAGGAGCAATGGAGTATGGACAGGTCGTGGATGTGTCCAGGATTGAAGCAGAGGGGAACAAGGATCACTCTATTGCTGCTTCTTCAATTGCTATGACCAAGGCTGATCGTAAAAAGGAACGTTTGTTGCGAATCGAATCCCGAGAGTCCCATGACAGACAGGCTGGTGGCGGCAAGAATTCGGATAGACAGAGCAAAAAAGGTAAAGATCACGGTGGACGTAAATCGGAACGGGGTCAGGGACGCGGAGCTGATTCGGCAAGTATTGATCCGGTTGCGATCTACAGTCAGTTTATGAAAGAACAATTGGAGATTGAGTTAACAGGGGAGACGGTATGTTATGGAGATCGTGTGTATCAATCATCGGTTGGTGCAGCTCGGTTGGAGGGACTGAAAGTCATTCGTCCAGGCTGGTTTATGGGCACGATCAAGAATGGACGATTTGTTCCGTCCCACCCGCTTGCGTGTGCTCTGAATGCATCTGAAGCACGGCGAAGCGTAAATCTGTCATCCGCTGATGGCGAAGCCGTGAGATACCTCAAGGGTGAAACGTTAAATATTGAAGAAGAACGGGTGGTGCTCAAGGCGGATACGTTTGCCAAAGGGTACGTTCTTGTATGTGTAGATGGTTATGCTGCTGGCTGGGGGAAATGGCTGGATGGTGTACTGAAGAATGAATATCCGGCAGGCTGGAGGTGGACATCGGTATGAGTGGAAAAGGCAAACAAACGCTGCGTCTGGACAAAATATTAAGCCATATGGGTGTGGGAACACGAAGTGAACTCAAAAAGATGGTGAAACAAGGCAGAATCCATGTGGACGGCAAAGCGGTGAAAGACAGTGGTGTACAAGTGAATCCCGAGGTCAACGTCATTGAAGCCGATGGCGAGCGGATTATGTATCGGGAGATGATCTATCTGATGCTGCATAAACCTCCGGGTGTCGTGTCTGCTACCGAGGATAACAGAGATAAGACGGTACTGGATCTGCTGCGGAAAGAGGATCGGGTCTTCAATCCTTTTCCTGTGGGACGACTGGATAAGGATACGGAGGGACTGCTCATTCTCACGAATGACGGTCCACTTGCCCATGATCTGTTATCTCCACGCAAGCATGTGCCCAAAACCTATGAAGCCCGTGTACTGGGAAACGTGGATAAGGAGGATGTGCAACGTTTCAAGGCGGGCATTCAATTGGATGACGGGTACGAGACGCTGCCGGCCGAACTGACTATACTTGGTCAGGAAGAGACGGAAGAAGGCACGATCTCGTCGATCTCGCTTATTATTCACGAAGGAAAGTTTCATCAGGTGAAGCGTATGTTTCAGGCGGTAGGCAAGCGAGTGATCTATCTGAAACGCGTAGCCATGGGTGAACTGGAACTAGCTTCCGATCTTGCTATCGGAAGCTATCGTGAATTAACCGCAGACGAGTTGAACCTTCTGCGGAAGTAAAAGCTCCCGTCCTTCGCGAAGCGGAGCAGGGAGTCGTGGAGGGAAGCGGAGCCCCGATACTAAAGCCGAAGGCGAAAAAGCTCCCGTCCTTCACGAAGTGAAGCAGGGAGTTGTGGAGGGAAGCAAAGCCCCGATACCAACGCCGAAGGCGAGAAAGCTCCCGACCTTCACGAAGTGAAGCAGGGAGCCGGGCAGAAAGCGAAGCCCTGCCCGTATTGGTCCCGGTTAAGCTTGGGCGGGACCGCCGCTGACCAGCGGTGTGCCCGGCAACAAGCGTTCCTACGACAACCGTGACATAGCAAGACCCGACCTAACACCGGTGAGCAGGACGGGAGTCCAGAGGGCAGAGCCCTCTGGGGCCCTCCCTCGGAAGGGAGGGGTTGGGTGGGTGCGACTACTAACAGATGAGGATGAAGCCAGAATGACTTATAAATTAATTGCACTAGATGTAGATGGAACACTGCTGAATGATCATCATGAACTTACCGAATGGACTCAGGAGACCTTGATCCAAGCTTCCCGTCAGGGAGCGGAGATCGTTCTGTGTTCGGGTAGAGGTCCGGCCAACACGATTCCTTTTATGGAGCAGATGGGACTGGATGGATATGTGATTACACATAATGGCGCCGTTACCGCGCAAGTGGATACCCGTGAGGTGGTTCATCATTTTGCATTAGATGGACAAGGACTGGAGCCAATCATATCCTACTGTCGAACCAATGGAGTACATTTTGACATCAATACAGCATTTGGTCTGTATGTGGATCAACCGGAAGGTTTGGGTTTGCAGGTGCGTGAGATGTATTACAACTTTATGGCAGAGCCACTGAAGTTACCCAAGTGGGTTGACATGACAGAACCGCTGGCGAAATTCACTGCATTTGGTCCGATTGAACAGATGGATGCAGTACTTCAGGAATGGTCAACTTGGAATCTGCCTTATTATATGACACGGAGTGGTGACTTTTTTATTGATCTGATGCATCCCGAAGCGTCCAAAGGCGCTGCGCTGAAAAGGCTTGCCGAATCGAAGGGAATCATGCCTTCGGAGATTATGGCGATTGGTAACTACTTCAATGATATTACGATGCTGACCTTTGCGGGCAAAGGCATTGCCATGGATAACTCACCCGACGAGGTGAAAGCTGCTGCGGACGAGGTTACACTCTCCAATAACGAGCAGGGTGTGGCACACGCAATCCAAAAATATGTGTTATCCATCTAACCTACATCTTATATTTGAAATGCATGCTTCCCTCATATTCTACCGTCCTTAGGGGCATCCTAAGAGAATAACGTTAGGAATAGAGGAGGACACGTGATGAAATACGATGTGGAATTGGTTGCAGACCTACGGACATCAGGTGGAGAAGTACAGGACGTGATGGTCAATGGACAATATGCAGGCTCACTTTTCCTTGTGTACAGAGAAGGAGATCGTTTATCTGGTAGTCTTCAGATCGAGCAGGAGTCTCTGTCAGATGGTACAGAGGAACGTATCGTGGAAAAAGTGCATGCCTATGTCCGATCTCTTGCAGATGCGTTGGAAGCTGCTTATTATGAAGTGCTGGTTAGTTGTGGTTCATTACATTCGGTTCTGCATAAGCCTGAGTCAGAGACCGTGTGGCCGTCTGAAGATATGAATCATGACGAAGGCAGTTATGACGATATAGACAGCAGTGGAAGTAAGGTAATCCCTGTTTCACAAGCCGAATCGTTTACATATGAAGATCGGGATCAGGTTCTGGAGATGGAAATGGTAAGCGCGGGACGCAGCATATCGACGTATATATTCAATGATGTCGAAGGGCAGGAACTTGCAGAAGCTTCCTTAAAACAATATGGCGCTGATGTACAAGGTGAAATACACTGGTATGACGAGCCGGAAGAGAAACAATTGGAAGCTGCGGCAGAGCTGCTGGTCAGAGAGCTGGATGAAGATATCATCGATACGATTACGATCCGCATATGGCATCAGGGCAACGAACTTGAAACGCTAGAGTGGGTACATCGCGATTTCTCCGAGGATTTTGAGGATACCGATGAATCGGATCTGGATGAGCTGGAAGATGCTGAAGAAATATGTTACGTCATGTTGAAGCGTAAGGATCGGGAGTTCCGGGTATATGAGCTGTTTCTTCAGGAACGAGGTGGATTGCCTGTGGGAACAGCAACAATAGACACTTCACATTCCGATCTGACGGGATACATTGATTACGAGGTTCCTGGTACCAGCATTCAGCGAAAGAGCCTGGTCGAAGTGTTGATGCAGGAGTTGGACAAGGAGATGGAGTTTGATACCTTGCACCTGACGATGTTGTATCGAAATCAGATTATCGATGAAGCCAGAATAGATGGGTAAAGGGCAACCGCCTTTTACCTTTTTTTTATTCTCATTTTGACGAAAAATTCATTTCCCGGTATAGTACCATTAGTTTAACAGAGATCAGGAAGCGGAAGGAGAAAAATGATGCACTCATTCAGGATCAGTAGCGAATATATTAACGATGGTTTTCAAGCGGTTCAGGCGAAGCCGGAAGATACGGAGGATGTGATGTCGCTGCTGGTGGAGACAGCCGAGTGGTTACAGAGCCAAGGTTCTTCCCAATGGAACGCTTTGCTTAAAGGTGAAGATTCACATGATACGGCAGGGGCAATCCGGCGTGGGGATGTGTTTGTATTTAAAAAAGGAGCGGACGTAGCGGGGATGGTCATCCTTTTGGTTCAGCCAAGCCCTTGGGATATTCATCTTTGGGGTTCAAAAGCTCATGCCGAGGATGGTGCAATTTATCTGCATCGGCTAGCGATTCGAAGAAAATATGCTCAGAGCGGTCTCGGACGGTCCATTTTGCAATGGTCCAGCAGCGGCATACATTTTGAAGGCAAACATACTGTTCGGTTAGATTGCGGAGCGAGCAATGCTACGTTGAACGCCTTTTACGCGCGGAACGGGTATACTTTTTTGGAAGAGACCGATGGTTACAGTACATATGAGAAGCCCGTGGAGCTACGGAGCTGAAATTCTGGTTATCCAATGAATATGTTGACGACAAGCGCGAGTGGTTGACTGCTGGATTAAAGCTTTTACTTCTGAGGGGAACGTTTCATGAATATGTTGTATATACGAGTTATCGTAATATAGATGTTCCGGCTTCCCTATGTCATAATGGATAGTGGAGCATTACGTAAGTTAGAAAGGGGGAAACTAACGGTGAGATTGCTGCAGGCGCTTTTCTTTCCTCCGGAGCAGCCCGGAGGTGTATCCTCTATGATTCCGTATATGCAAGAGAGATTTACAACCCCGAGGTGGGAAATGGATCTATTCTCGTTGCCAAAGCGAATTCGCAATAAGGGCAGAGAGGAAGTTCAGTTCGAAACGTTTGATTGGACGGAGTATCAGGATAGTCCTGTTGTCCAAAAATATATTCAAACTTATCGTGATTATCTATGGTGGACCAAACTGCGTATTCAGAAGCCCTATGATCTGATCCATGCCCACCACCCAATTGCAGGACTTGCGATGAAAACGGTTTTCCCGGATACACCCCTCATTCAGACGATACACTCCAGTTATGAACGAGAATTAATCCTTAATGGACGCATTGAAACGGATGGACCGGAGCATCGATTCCTGCTTGCGATATATGGTGAGCTCGAACACCAGGCAGAGCGCCTCTTAACGGTGTCGGATTCGTTCCGTCGTTATCTGGCTCCCTACGTGAAGGAACCTGATGTCATCGGTGTGATTCCCAATGGATTTGATGAGAAGCGGTTTAAGCCGATTCCTCATGATAATGCGATACCACAACTGGTCACGGTATGTCGGCTTGTTCCGGCAAAAGGGTTGGATATTCTTTTCAAAGCTTGTGCGGAACTGAAGGGCCGAGGTCATGATTATGTGTTACATATTATTGGAGATGGACCGATTCGTCCTGATCTGGAAGAATTGGCGCAACGATTAGGGATCTATAATGAGACCATTTTCTATGGTTATACACTGCACCCTGAGGAATTCATGCCATTCTTTGATATTTTTGTACTTCCTTCACGGGCAGAAGCATTTGGTTCTGTCTTCGCTGAAGCGGCGCTGAGTTGTCTTGCCCTTGTGGGTACGGATGTAGGTGGAATACCTGAACAGATCGAGAACGGTAGCAATGGGTTGCTTGTACCGGCAGAAGATCCTTCTGCATTAGCTGAAGCGCTTGAAAAAGTGATGCTGGACCCGGCTTATCGTTATGAACTTGCCCGTTCGGCGTGTGAAAAAGCCAAAACACATTACTCGCTTGGCAGATCGGTCAATGAGTTAAAAAAGATGTATCTACAGTTTCCTAGCAAAGCTTAAAACGTAGAGCAAAAAGTGCGAGCCGCTGTGATAAACAGCGGCTTTTTGTCATGTTTAAGGAAAGAGTACCTGCGATGACTTGTGGTTATGAGGCAAACAGATGCTCATATTCATGAAGTACATGGACCGTGAGATTTATATATTGTTGCGTCTACGAAAGGCGCCCCAGCGGTTCAGTACCAATTTGGCAGCCCAGATTAATGCCATACTTCCAAAGATGGGGTAAAGGATGGACAGCAGGGAACTGAATCCAAACTGACTGAGTGAGTAACACAACATCATAATGGTTAATGTAATGAAACGGGGATGGACACGTATATGTTGGCTGAGTTGCAAGGTCATTCCATAGATATCGGCTACAAAGGTACTGAATATTTCCATGAAAATAAGGGATACATATACAGATTGCACTGCCCATCCAAGTTGAAAGGCAATGCTGCCCATCGGGATTTCGAATTGAATGATGCCGGGCATTTGGGCTGACATGGCAAAATGAGCTGCCATCAGCATGAAACCTACGCCAATTCCACCCAATACTCCACCCCACTTCAGCACATTCCGACTACGAATCTGGTTACCTACAGGCACAAGAACAGCTTGAGCCAACACCAGATTGAATGAAGTATACAACAGTGGAGACAGCCACACTTGAATAGGGTTTGAATCTGTCGTCAGTGTGATGAATCGGGAAGCACCTGGATGATGGATGGTACTGGTGATCATGAGCAGAGATAACAGGAGCATCATGGGCACGACAATGCTATTCATTTGTAGGATGGCCTGAATGCCTCGACCGAGAAGCAGATATGACCCTACAAGTGTGACGATCAGACCTGTCTGATAATGCAAACCCAGATGTTCAACAAAAACGGAACCTGCTCCGGCAAGCATGACACTGTTCACGCCAATGAGAATGAGAAGGGTCACCCAGGTAATCCATTTGCCCGCCTTGTGGCCGAATAAATGTTTGTTCAGATCCTCATAAGAACGGGACCCGGTATCGTGAGCGATCAGCATCATTTTGGTACCTAACCAGACAAAGAGCATGGTTGATAAGCCTATGGTGATGGTGGCCCATTTGCCATACTGGGTAAAAAACTGCAAAATTTCCTGCCCTGTAGCGAAGCCGGCTCCGACAACCGTTCCGATGTATGTAAATGCGATCTGCAGCACCCGAAATGCCTGTTTCATGTGTTTCCCCTCTCAGGCCCCTGTATAGTTTGGACATGCGGGTACCATGGTACAAGGTATGCTTGACCCACGAAAGTCATGACAATCGATAATGAGCTTAGGCTTGAAATGCGTCCCAAGGACAACACGCAGGCAATTTCGCTTGAACTTATAGATAGATATATGATACTTTTACCTCATAGGATAGGCTTGGGAGGTCAAATCATGGAATTATTGAAACAACGAATTTTACAAGAAGGTGTGGTTATCTCGGATCAAGTTTTAAAGCTGGATGGTCTGTTGAACCACCAGATTGATCCTGCATTAACGATGGAGATGGGACGTGAGTTCGCTGCCCGTTTTCGTGAAAGTGGAGTAACTCGGGTAATCACGGTAGAATCCTCAGGGATTCCGGTTGCGTTTGCCGCAGCCTATGAACTTGGGGTGCCCCTTGTATTCGCCCGTCGCAAAAAAACACTTCTGGCTGATCCTGATGCATACTGTGAACGTGTACCGTCCTTTACCAAAGGAATTGTAACTGATATTATGGTATCCCGCGAGTTCATTCATGAGAATGACCGCATTTTGTTCATTGATGATATTATTGCCAATGGAGATGCCGCTCGTGGCGTCATCAAAATTATCGAGCGTTCCGGTGCGGAACTTGTCGGATTCGGCGTTGTGGTCGAGAAAAGTTTCCAAGCAGGGGCACGCACGATTCGTGAACAGGGTATTCCGGTGGAAGCCTTGGTACGCATTCGTTCCCTGAACGATGGTACGGTACAATTTGACGATAACGAAATGTGACATTTTAAAGGAATAGGGCCTATTTTTTGAACTATGCCTTTGCATGACCGCAGATTTCATTTATAATGGGGTTATGTTAGGGAGAGGAGGCAACACCATGGGGAACCAACTGGCAACAGAACAATTTTTTAATGATAAGCTGGCGGAATCGAAAGTTCATTTTGAACGTGCCCTGGATTGTAAACATACGGAATTCGATGACCTTTATCCCTATATGATTGAACATCCTCAATTTTTCTGGTACAAACGCTATGTTGCCTGGTCAGAATTACTGACGATTGTAGGCTTGTGCGAAGAGTTGTCCTTCTCTTGGAAAGAACAATTTACACCGCATCAAGTGGAGTACCTTGAAGAACGTGTGATGTCCGCCAAAGTGCTTGATTTTTGGTTTGAGAAGAACGACAGCAAAGAGCACGCGCAGCGGTAACTTTCAGTCGGGACATAATTTCGAATGACATGACAGTCCAATACAGTCACGTGAGACCTAAATGACTTTTCATTTAGGTCTCTTTTTGTAAATAAATTTGAAATATAGGAGCCATGAAGATGATTAGTGATACAGAATTGGACGCCCTGCGTCTGTCAGGTGAGAAAGTTAGAGTCGTACGGGACGAGCTGGAATCGAACGACGTGAAGGGGATTGTGGTTGCCTGGGATGGCGAGCAGGTACTTATCCGTCGTCAGAATCGACGTGTCGTTAAGCTGGACCGAGGTTACAGCTATCAGCTGTTCAGCGAGCCGCGCCAGAGTCCACTTAGTGAGTAACAGCTTATAATTATGGCAGAGCCATGCGCGTTAAATGTTTGGAATTACCATGATTTCTTGGCATAAATGGCTCACTCGGGAGAGAAGATAGGTACAGTGAGGAAGATCTGTAACTATAGCCGAGAGGGTGTGCTACAAGCCATGACATTGATGAATGATAAAGTTCATGCCTACAAGGATCAGATTGGAGCATTAAGCGATGTGCTGCCAGGTGTGGTGAAGTCGTATCATGAGTTTACCGGAGAATGTTTCCAACCTGGCGTGATTGATGCGAAGACAAAACAGCTAATTGCGCTTGGGATTGGATTGTTTGCCAACAATGAGGTATGTACCTTCTACCATGTAGAAGAAGCCCGTGCTAAGGGTGCAACAGATCAGGAGATTATGGAGACCGTTGCGGTGGCCGGAGCTGTTGGAGGAGGACATGCACTGTCTCAGGGTGCGATGCGAGTGCAGAAGGCGCTGCATTAATAAGCAATGCAACAGACATTTTTAAGTACAAAAAAGGCATCCGGTTAATAGACCGATGCCTTTTTGTATGTGAATTACATTTTACCTAACATTTTATCATACATAAACTGTCCAGTTACCCGACGTGCTGTTACATAGCGGTCATTAAAGTATGGATTCGATAACTTTGTGATGCTTACACCTTTACTGCTGGAGGCATGAGCGAATTGTCCGCCGCCGATATATACACCTGTATGTGAAATGCCTTTGCCTGTTGTATTAAAGAACACCAGATCACCTGTCCGAACATTGCTCTTGGATACCGGAGTACCTGCTTTGGCTTGCTGCTGAGAAGTACGTGGCAATTCAATGCTGTATTTGTTGAAAAGATATCTCATAAAACCAGAACAGTCGAAGCCGGCTACAGTTGTGCCACCCCATTTGTAAGGAATACCTGTCATGTTGTTCACTACGGAGTTGATACTGCTTGCCTCTGTGCTTGTTGCCCCGGATGTAAATAATACAGCTGCTCCAAAAATGGAGATAATCAGTTTTTTCAAAATCAATGTTCTCCCTTCGATGCCTACGGAGTTAGCTAAGGGTTCGGTAGAAGGTTCCCTATATTTCCTATGTATAAGAATAATTCACCCAAATTGGTTCCCCCGTTTTCAAACATGAAACTCGGCAATGAATAATTAAGTTTTTGTAACTATTTGAAACTATATTGCATAAATGCGTAATTGTCAAACCTATTTAAAACCCTTCGTAATACCTCAATGTTAGCGGAATTAAGGTTTTTATATGAAAGAAGGGATCAAGTTTGGGTATCATTCATGACAAAAACGTCATTATTGATTCGTTTAAGACGAATTTGGATAAATAAATAGGTTTGTCATGAGTTAAAAGAACTATCCCGTTATGTAGAATTAGAGAGATTATATTCATTAAGTTGCATATATTGACAAAAATCGATTTTTTGCATATTATCTGATTATCCAATCCACATATTGGATTAAAATTGATTTTATTATGCGATAAATACAAATAAAGGAGGTTCAGGGACGCGTATCATAAGTAAAGTATAAGTGGAAGATTTATAAAAACGAACATAGGAGAGTGTTACAATTGAAAGCGAAGAAAATAATTACTTTTGTCCTGGCATGTACGATGGTGTTCTCAGCAGTTGGAATGGCAGTTCTCCCTGTAGGGACGGTATCTGCTGCGGATGCATCGGGTACTACAGCGAGTATTTCTGATATTTTGAAGAACCAGCTGCCCGATGGAGGTTGGAGAAAAGATTATAAACAGACAAGTGGAGAGTGGGCAAAGTCCACGATAGACAACAAGGCTACATACTCAGAAATTAGAAGATTGGCGAAGGAATTTAAAAAGACGAATGATCCGCGATACTCCACAGCTGCAATCAAAGGAATTAACTTTTTGATCAACATGCAGTATTCAAACGGCGGATGGCCACAAGTTTACCAAAGCTCCGGATATCACAAGCACATCACTTACAATGATGATGCCATGATTAATGTAATGATCATGCTGGATGAAGTAGCGACACGTAAAGGTGATTTCTCGTTTATCGACAGCACACTTGCTAACCGCAGTAAAAACTCAGTTGCCAAAGGTGTAGATGCAATTCTGAATACACAGGTTGTTTCAGGCGGTAAGCTGACAGCATGGGGACAACAACATGATTCCAGTTCTCTTAAACCGGCAAGCGCAAGAATCTATGAAGTACCATCACTGACGGCTGGAGAGAGTGTAACGATTGTTAAATTCCTGAAAACCAGACCTGCTACCGCTAAAATTACGGCATCCATTAAGGGAGCTGAAGCATGGTTTAACAAAGTGAAGATTACGGGTTACAAGTATGAAAGAGCAAACGGAGACAGCAAAATTATCGCTGATTCCAAAGCTGCACCGATCTGGGCTCGTTTCTACGAAGTGGGAACGGATAAACCGATCTTTATTGGTCGTGACGGGGTCGTTAAATACAAACTAAGTGATATTGATAAAGAAAGAAGAGGCGGTTATGCTTGGTACGGTAACTGGCCTTCCAAGCTGTAATTTGTATTATGTTTCCGTTATAATGAACCAAACTATTAGCAGTTAAAGGTAAAGCCCGAATCGAAATGGACGTCTGTTTCGATTCGGGCTTTATTGTAATTATTTTCATTGTTGACATGATAGATTCCACATGATATATTACTTCTTGTCGCCGATATTGATCACGGAGATACAATATGCGGTCGTGGCGGAATTGGCAGACGCGCACGGTTCAGGTCCGTGTGGGCTAACCCCCCGTGGAGGTTCGAGTCCTCTCGACCGCATCTAATAAAAATACTCCTTAAGTTAACGCTTAAGGAGTATTTTTTTGCATTTTTTGATATAACACTAACTTTAGACTCGAGTATCCAAGAGGTTAGTGCTTAGCTGCACGTTCAGCAAATGTCTTCCATCAGCCATACGGAACGTTTATTGTGCTGCGGTAACATTAACGCTATCAATATTCGGTCCTTCCGATCCAGTGGTAACCACTTTCAATGTATTGGTCCCCGTGTTCATGGGGACCTGTATTGTTTTTTCAACCCAAGTGGACCAGCTTCCCGTAGCTGGAAAGGGCTCGTTGCTGATGACTTTGGTTCCGTTCACAAAAATGTCGAGGTTCCGAGTGCCGCTTTCCAGCGCATAACGAAACTTTACGTTTTTGGTACTTGTTGTAGTGTTATTAATGCCGTTCCATTGAATGGTCGAACCAGTCATCGCATTGAAGTTAACATACCCGGAGCCAGTGTAACCGGGGTAGATTGTTTCAATGGCAGCTTCCGTAAGTGAGGTTCCGGTCTCTGCTTCATACGTAGTGCCACTGCCTGTATTCCCGCCGCTATTACCGCCAGTAACGTTGGCAACAAACGTTGTTACGCTCTGAGGTGGGAGCTGTGCCGTGAAGGCTCCATTGGATACAGTAAGCGGGGTTCCGCTTGCCAAGTTTCGACCGCTGTCTGTAATCCATGAGGACACAGTGGAGGCATTACCATTCTGCAGAACGAATTTTTGGCTTGTGGCTGAAGTTCCACGGTTAATTGCCACAACGACGACTTTGTTATCACCTTTATAGGCTGAGACAAATGTGTTCGTATCCGGATTTTTCGTTGCATCGACTCGCAGGTAGCCTGGACGAACGAATTTAGAGAAATGAGCCATATTATACCCGCGTTTGCTTATGGTACCGTCCTCTTTCATCGGACCATACTGTCTGCGGATGTACCACCACACATAGGCCTGGAAATCACCTTCTACCATGGCATTGTGCATGTGATAGGAAACGTCTAATGCTTCAGGCCAGCGGTCTGCTGAGTTGTTATCACTGTTTGGAACATACACCTCAGTCATCCACAGTTCTTTACCGGCTCCTTTTTGCTTAAAGAGAGGGTAGGCAAAATTCGAAATCTGTGTTCCATACGTATGCGCTCCCAGAATGTCCATGTTGGCAAGCGCCTGCGGATCATTCAGGATTGGGTCGGATATGTTCTTTAAGTACTGGAAGGATTCAGGCGCCATGACTTTGGTACCTTGAATGGACCCGGCATTTTCTTTCATGAATCGAAGGATCTCTTGTGGAGTCCACCAGGTCCAGTCATGAGCATAATCCGGTTCATTTTGCACAGAAATGGAATATAAATCTACGCCGTTATTTTTCATGTAGGTTACAAAGTCGTTCAGATGTTGCGCATAGGCGGCATATTTGTCGTATTTCAGGCGTTTGGCATTTGTGTCTCCATTGTGGTTGAACGTTTCAACCATGCTGCTTGGAGGATTCCATGGGGATGCGAATACGATAGCACCCTTTTCGATAGCCCGTTTGGCTGTGGCAACTTCACGGTACCAGTTATTAGAATCTGGATCGACGTAAATCCTGAGAATTGAGAAGCCTAACTGATTCTGATCATTACCAAAAGCAGTTTCACGTTGAGCGGGAGTCAGATCACCAATCCAGGCAGGAAGGTTAATGCCTCCAAAGCCCTTGATTAGCTGTTTTTCCGAGGACAAATTAATGTTGGCATCGCTGGCTGCTGACACATGTGTCGGGGTTAACATCAAAGGCAGGGCTGTTAAACAGGCCAAAAGAACATTAATCGTCTTTTTTAGTTTGAATTTCACTACTTTCATCCTCCTCGATAATGGTAAATGGTTACATAGAGAAACCGCGACCAGGGATAACAAACAAAAATATCGGATTTTCTGGCATTTATTTTATGTAAACCCTTTCAAAACCTCCTTCCATAAATCATAGGAATGAAATGAAGCACATAACCTCTTTCATTTGTTGATTCTACTAAATAATTCCTAAACTGAAAACCTGACAAATTACAGTATTTTTTCTAATTAATCTCTATTTTCCAACTGTTCAATGACAGTTCCTGTCTGAATGCAAAGGAGAAAAACTGGCATGATGGGGATCTTCGTTTGAGATAGAGGTCTCCAATGGCGGGGATATTGTTATAAAGGAAGGCTTTGGCTTACATATTCCTCCCTTCATTATCAAACAATGAGATCACAGAAGTTACGGGGAGGGAATCATGATGAAGGAAAAGAGAAAGAATTATCGATTCATTGCAGGTATCATGGCATTTTTGATTGTGTTTTACGCAGGCATATCGGCAGGAGGGCCTACAGCGGCAGCTTCAGAGTCCCCATCGAATGACAAACGGTTAGCGATTATCATCGATGATGTTGGTAATGACATGAGGGGTACGGCAGAGATCCTGGCGATGCCAGTTAAATTAACGGTAGCGGTCATGCCTTTTTTGCCAACAACGAAGAAAGATGCGATAGCTGCACATGAAAAGGGGATGGATGTGATTGTGCACATGCCCATGGAACCCAAGAAAGGACGACCTGAATGGCTGGGCCCGGGTGCAATCACATCCAATCTAACAGATGAAGAAGTCCGCTCACGCGTGGAGAAAGCGATTGATGATGTGCCCCACGCCATTGGCATGAACAATCATATGGGTTCCAAAATTACTTCGGACAAACGCATCATGTCCATTGTGCTCGATGTATGCAATGAGCGGGGCCTCTTCTTTGTAGACAGCCGTACGAACTTTCGCTCCGTAGTGGGGGAACTGGCTGTATCCAAAAATATGCCACCTGTAGGTAATGACATTTTCCTGGATGATCAAAACTCCAAGCAACACATTCGCAAACAACTGGATCTGGCTGCACAGCGTGCGATCGATAAGAATATCTGTGTTGTCATTGGTCATGTCGGTCATTCGGGGATGAACACATCCGCAGTCATTCGTGAATCCGTCTCCCGTCTGCAAAATCAGGTTCAATTTGTGGGAATCGGTGATCTGGTTCGAGATGTGTGGCAATGGCATTCTGCTCCTACACTACCGACAGATAATAAATAATGCCATTGGCAATGGACTGGGCGATTCGTTTTTGCTCAGCGGGATCACTCATTCTGACTCGATCTGTCGCATTGCTCAAAAATCCGGTTTCGACGATAACGGCAGGTTGTTTCACGTAATTCAATAAATAAAAGGGCTTGCCCCATACGATCCTGTGCTCCGTTCCGTACAACTTGTTCATGGCATCCTGAATGGATTGGGCCAGCAAATAACTCCTGCCTTCTTTCTGGTGTAGTACCACCGGGCCGTGTACATTCGATCGGGGACTCCAGTTCGCATGAATGCTGACCACGATATCTGTACTTACTTCTTCGCTAAGGCTTTTACGTTGGGCAAGATCTCTGGTATGACGGGAGCGGTTGTTCAGCCAGCGGTTCTCATCACTAAGTGCATAATCACCAAGTCGATTGATGATAACGGCATAACCTTTGCTGCGAAGCAGCAGATAGACCTTTTGGCTAATGGCCAGGTTGATATCTTTTTCCAACACACCTTGGGCTGACGTACCTCCGTCAATACCGCCATGGCCTACATCGAGCAGGATAACTGGTGCTGCAAAGGCATGATGACTTGAGCGATATGCATCTCCATCGGTCACTGGCAGCATGGATGGACTGTTCTGGGACAGGGCTGCTTTTCCATAAGCCACATGGGGCAGCATGAGAAGGCAATGGAAGCTGATTAGCAAGGCTACCGAAGCGGTCAGCAGCTTATACATGGGAATACACACTCCTTCATGGAATAGGTATCAAATTTCAGATTAATGACTCGATGGATACCTTTGGCATTAGACTGTGCATTCTGAGGGTTTTCATACTTCTTTCAATAAAAAAATGTTTAACCAGTCCACATCCTGCACACAATAGAACTATCGTAAGCTCCGCAAATGTGCAGGAGCGAAGGAGGCAGAATTATGGCCAAAAGTGATGAGTTGGTAAAATACATTACGCAGCGTGTTGTTCATTATATCGATACACCGAAGGATGAGCGGAAAGGGCGCACCAAAAGGAAAGAGCCGTGGGCGATGAAGTGGTTTGGTATGATCCCTTTCGCTGTATCCCTGTGGGTGGGGAAAAAGGAAAAAGAATTCGATACAAAGTCTCATAACCGAAGTTCTTCGGGCGAAGGGTGACCATAGCTTACCTATTTCACTAATGTAAAACCAAAAGACGCAATCCCTTAATATAATGGGAAGGCGTCTTATTTGTTGTTTTACAGGTTATCTGACTGTATCTTAAGAATTTGCTGATGATCAAGGATTTACGATGTAAAAATGGCCATCTTGCTGCAATGTGCTCAAAGGGACAAATCGTTGAATGGATGATTTTCCACCTAGCGCTACATATAGAATAGACTCTGCTTCCTGATCAGTATGCCACAGCTGATAACCGCTAACAGGTAGAGGACCGCCATATACAACGTTACGATCACCCGCTGAGAAAACAATCTCTTGATTCTCCCCGTGTTGTATCACATCTTTTGCCCGGTCGGCATCAACAGGCTTGGAGGTAATCCACAACAGATTGTCAGTCGGATTAAAGACGGGTCGGAGATGAAGTGGGTCGACTGATAAAGATGGTGTTGTGGATAAATCAGTTATGCTGACAGAGGTCTGTTTGGAATCAGCCTCCAGCAGGTTCAGGAACTCTGACGGTAGTAAATCTCCGTTCGTAGCATCAATATAAAGTGCAGGATGGTTAGGTTGTTCCACTTTCCAATAAGCCAGCAGGGGAAGAGTATAACCAAGATGAAGCTCTCCTCCGCCAGCAAGTAATGCCTCAAGGTTCACATGTTGTCGATCCAAGGCTTGTCCAAGAAGTTCATTGTTGTATGGTGACTGTTCTCCATGACCATATTCACTAAGCATCATCTGACCCTGCTCTGTGACTGTAATAATCATATATCCGATCGGTTTGCCTTCAAACTCAGCTTGAACGAGCCAGCTATGTGTACCCGGACCCAGAGGGTAGAAGTCCAGGTCGGCGTTCTTCCAATGCGCTTCGGTATCAACTGAGCCAAGTGCAACAGCTTGTTGCTCTGCAAACCGTTGTACAGCAGCGGGAGCTAATTTGTCATTCTCAACGGCAAGATGTTCGGGACTATACTCTGTTGATGATGCGGGGGACAGTGAAGACGTTTCTTGTTCCTCTGCATTGGCTATCGACCAAAAAGAGAATAGGGCAAGACAACTGAGCAAGCCCAAGGTTATACAGGTTGTTTTCCGAGCGTTGTTCCAACACGTATGAAAGAATCGTTTCAAATTTACACCTACTTTTCATTTATCCGTTACCTGAGCGGCTCCTAGTTTCATTCTAGGGGACAGGCTATGCAAAGGTTGCCGCAACCTGTCGGGCAGCTGATCATGAATAAACACTACTTTTGCCAGCATTTGCAGGAAAAGTAGTGTCTTCGTCTATCTTAAGTGAAACATACCGCTGCTAATGGCAGTCACTTTCACTTTGGGTTCATATTGCCAGATCATCTCGGTCCGGCGTGTCTCATACTGCAATTTCATAGCTTCACGATCTATTACCGCCTGTTTTGTTTTCTCTTCTTCGGCATCTGTCTCGGAGTCGATCGGTACTGCGGCTTCTGCCGCCAGTTCTACATCTGCTCCAATGGGTTTAGCGTTAGTGATATCCAGAACTTTTTTCAGTGGTACAGGTGGCGTGCGGTTAGAATGGACATTCTCCGTGTCTGAGGTTGTCTTACCTGGTGATTCTACCTCAGGCGTATCTTCTCGGAGTACTGCTTCATAGTAGGTGTCCAACACGTCCAGCTCCAGATCAAGCCGCTCTTGGGCTTTCTCGGCCCAGCTATAATCGAGTTCCAGCAAGCGGTTTGTCAAATGAGATTCCAGAGCAGCTCCGGCGTCAAATATCGAAACTTTAGCTGTCTGCACATGCATGTTCTCCGCAAGTCTTGGACTGAGATCACGTCGGTTCAGCTTGGTGCCGAATTTCTCTATAATTTCACCCGAGCGTAGGGAGATGCCGAGAAAATGCAATTCCTCCCGTTTCAAATCACAGGCGAATTCCACCTTGAAACACACACCAAGCCAAGGCTCATATACGGCTGGCGCTGTAGCCCGCAATTGCCGTTTGGCAGCCTGTTCGAACAGATTCACGAAGGCACCGCCTTCACGGGCAGCGCCGAAAATCTGCTGGAGTCTGCGACTGCCGTACACCACTTCTTCACGTAATATTCGTCCTGGCCCCAGCTGTGGCAGTGATGGCGTAATACCGAAGTAACGGCCTAGAATAGTTTCTTTTGGTGGCTCGCCTTGAGGACTGCCGTTGGTTATGCCATTCGTTTCAGCAGGGTTAGGCACAACAGGAGGTGATGCTTGCGCAGCTTTGGCTTCTGCTGCTTCAATGGCCTGCTGATACCTGTCAGGATCAAATATAAATGTAAAGGACATCGTCTCAGCGGGTGCTCCGGTTCGTTCCACGAACCCCCAATAATAGGGGCGATTGGTCAACGCTTTGTCCGCCTCAGGCGAGAGTTTGACTGTAACATGGGCAGGGGAACTCTCCATAATCTGACAATCGAGTGCTTCCAGATAGGTGAGAACATATGCCTGCACTTCATGGGGAGACATGGTCATGAGTTAGCTACCTCCTTTGCGAAGATCTAACAACCCGGATACGTCAGGGCCTTCATCGGCAACCTCACGTTGAATGGAGTTCAGCGATTGTCCAAGTGAGTCCATTTTACTGCGAATATCTTCATCAGTTTGTGATTCCAATATGATTTTGTACAAACTTTTCTCAATAGACTCCTTTTTCTCCAGCCGTTCGAGAATGACATCCAGCCCGCCGATCACCATTTCAAACATATTGATCTTCTCATGCAGCAGACTCAGAATATGTTCCTCAATGGTTCCGGTCGTAGATAGATTGAAGATGTTCACGTCATTTTGCTGCCCAAGCCGGTGTACCCGGCCGATCCGCTGCTCTACCCGCATAGGGTTCCAAGGCAGATCAAAGTTGATCATATGATGGCAAAATTGCAAATTGATGCCTTCACCACCCGCTTCGGTTGCAATCATGGCCTGCACACGCCCGCGGAAGAGATCCATCATCCAGTCTTTTTTGCCACGATTCATACCACCCCGATAGGGTACAGCCGTAAGCCCATTGTTGCGGAAATAGTTTAGCAGATACTCCTGCGTGGCCCGGTATTCGGTGAAGATGATTACTTTTTCATTCATGTTCCGAATCAGTTCCATTGTTTTCTCGGCTTTGGTATTTTCCTTGATCGCTTTAATATGGGCAACGAGTTCCCAAATCTTGTCCCGAAGGGGAGAGTCCAGCGGAAGTTTCTTCGACAGATTAACCAGCGTCACAAATACAGCATCCCGACTGCTGCACACTTCACGCTGCAATGTAACAAGGGAGAGCATGCTGCTCAGATTGCCGCCAGCTTCCTGGTACTGGTCTTTGACAAAGGAAGTCACACCATCATAAAGCGCTTGTTCTTCGGGCGATAATTGCAGATTCACGTTGGAGACGTTCCGTTTGGTAAATTGAACGGGGCCTTCGCCGCGGCGGTTACGAATCATGACTTTGGATAACTCGTTCTTAAGCTGTTCCTGATTTTTCGGAACCCGCTTGTCTACAACAAAGTTGGCCGCAAAGTCACCCTGACGACCCAGTTGACCGGGCTTCAGCAGGTTGATCAGATTGAACAATTCACTCATATCGTTCTGCACAGGTGTAGCTGTGAGCAGCAGGCAATACTTTTTGCGCAATTTCAGCATGAATTGATAGTTGGTTGTTTTTTTGTTTTTGAGCTTATGAGCCTCGTCAATAATGATCATGTCGTAATCGGTATTCAGCAGCATATCTTTGTGCGGGTCACGTTTGGCTGTATCCATGGAAGCAACAACCACTTCATTCTGCCAGGAATAGGCCTTTTTCTGGGCAATAGCAGGGATGCCAAATTTCGAATTCAACTCCCGTACCCATTGCAGCACAAGAGACGCTGGCACGAGAATGAGTACCTTGGATACGAGACCTCGAACCATATATTCTTTCAGAATGAGACCGGCTTCAATGGTTTTGCCAAGACCCACCTCATCGGCGAGAATGGCCCGGCCTGACATTTCAAATAATACTCTGCGTGCAGTGTCCATCTGATGAGGAAGTGGAGTAAGGCCTTGTAGATGCTTCAAACACTGGATCTCGTCAAAATTGGGAATCAGATTGGTTTCTTCGGCTTGAATGCCCAGTTGGAAGAGTCGATAATCCCCCCAAGGACCTCCTTTATCCAGTCGTGATTCCAATTGATTAATCCAGCTTCGATCAAATTCCAGCGGAACGGGCAGCTCGGCTACAGGTTGATTCGTGTGGTGCGGGTTTTTCCGGTTCATGGTGTTTCCTCCCCTGCCATACGTGATGACGTTTTATTCGTAGGTAATAGTATGGACGAATGAGAGTCAGTTCATAACTATATAAGTTGAACTACAGTTTATTTGCACGAACACTACGATGACAGAACAACCTTCCAATCGCTGTTATCCCCAGATTTTTTGTGTGCCAAAAAATTCACAGATATCGTATTCATGCGTATGAGGGTGTGTGAAGAAGTTTGTCCGAGCAGGGGAGTCTATAAAATAAAGTCTGTGATAAAAGTCTTATGGAAAATCAATATATGGTGTAATATACTGGTTTTATATCACTATATGTGGTGTTTTATCATAATTTACTCTTATAGTGAAAATGGAGATTTATTTCGGGAGGTTGAACGTAGCGATGAAATCGAACCAACGATCGTACCCATTAGAAGGACTCAGCGAAAAAATATTTCTGGACCGATACGCCTGGAAGGACGCCGATTCGAATCATGCCAAGGTCGGAGATGTGGTATTGGTATTAACGAAGGATGATCCGAAGTTCCCAACCAAGGAAGTGGGCGAAATCATAGAACGTCAGGGTCAGCTTGTACAGGTAAGGACTCGAAGCGGAGAGATCATCGAGACAAACGTGGAGAAATTGACACTCAACATAGAAAAAACACCGGAAGAGATGTGGGACCGTCTTGCCAAAGCGATGGCTTCTGTCGAATCCACAGCGGATCAGCGGGCAACGTGGGAGTCCAAGTTCCGCTCCGTGTTGGAAGATTGGAAGTTAGTACCCGGAGGCCGCATTGCTGCGGGCGCGGGGGCAAGCGATGAGCTGACACTCTTCAATTGTTATGTCATTCCGTCTCCGCAAGACAGTCGGGGTGGCATCATGAAGACTTTGACTGAGATGACGGAGATTATGGCACGTGGGGGAGGCGTTGGCATTAATTTGTCCTCTTTGCGTCCTCGCCGAGCGGTGGTGAAAGGTGTCAACGGATCATCCAGCGGTTCCGTATCGTGGGGCGGATTGTTCAGTTATACGACTGGACTGATTGAACAGGGCGGAAGCCGCCGAGGTGCGCTTATGCTCATGATGAATGACTGGCATCCGGATGTGCTTGATTTTATTACCGTGAAACAAACGATGGGGCAGGTGACCAATGCCAATCTGTCTGTATGTGTGAGCAACACATTTATGGAGGCTGTCAAGCAGGACGGTGATTGGGACTTGGTTTTCCCCGATACAAACGATCCGGACTACGACACCGAGTGGAACGGGGATATGCAGCAATGGAAAGACGCAGGTCATTCGGTGGTACACTATCGTACACTGAAGGCTCGCGAAATCTGGCATACCATTATAGAATCAGCCTGGAAATCGGCAGAGCCTGGTGTGGTATTCATGGAGTACTATAACCAGATGTCCAACAGCTGGTACTTCAATCCGATCATCTGTACTAATCCTTGTTTTCATCCAAAGACCAGAATTACAACTGAATACGGACTTATAACAATAGAAGAACTATATAACCGGACTGCAGGCAAATCATTTCTAGTTGGAACAGATCATCGTCTTGTTGAGCAGGCAAAGATTGTAGGTGGCAGAGCATATGAAATTCCGGGATTACATTTGAGAACAGCAAGCGTTTATCCAACCGGAATAAAAGAGACGTTAACAATTCACCTTCAAAATGGATTGGAAATTAGCGTGACATCTGACCATCAGTTATATACTAATTCAGGTTGGAAACAAGCTAAAGACTTGACCTCCGAAGACTATATCTATATCCAATCGGCCGAAGGAGCTTTTGCCAAGGAAGATCAGCTAGGAGAGGAATGGGGACTTTTCCTGGGATGGTTAACCGGAGATGGCTGGGTCTCTAAGCGTGGTGAGGTTGGTATGGTTTTTGGTGCAGAGGATGAGGAAGTTATTCCACGGTTGATTGATGCTGGAGAAAAAATATCAGGCGTAAGAGCAAAAGTATATCAAAGAACGAATGGAACAAAACAAGTGTATTGGTGGCGCAAAAAGCTGATTGAAGAAATTGTAAGATTAGGTGTGAAGGCAGTTAAGGGACCTGAGAAGGAAGTTCCAGAAATGATATTTACTTCATCTAAAAAAACCATTACGGCTTTTTTACAGGCTTTATTTAGTGCGGATGGTACTGTATACGAAAGAGATGAGATGCATCGTACCGCAAGATTGACTTCATCTTCCAAAAAACTATTGCAGGGCGTTCAGCTACTTTTGCTGAACTATGGAATCAACAGCTCTATTTACGCACGCCCTAAGTCATCACAAGCCATGTTTAAATACACAACAAAAGATGGAGATCACAGGACATATTCCAGTAATGGTTTCTACGAATTGGTCGTGTCAGGGAACAACTTACTTTTGTTTAAAGAGAAGGTTGGTTTTAAATATGTAACAAGAAAACAGGATGCTTTAGAACGAATTTCCAGACCTTCTAGAAAATCAGAAAAGTTTATGTCGAAAGTTAAAAAAATAGGAAAGGGAGAGCAAGTAACTGTATATGACATAACTGAGCCTGTGACTCACTCCCTGATCGCTGGTGGAATTGTTGCTCATAACTGCGGGGAACAAGGCCTGCCTGGCTGGGGTGTATGTAATCTGTCTGCGATCAATCTGTCCAAATTCTACGATGAAACAAATCATGATGTGGCATGGGATGAACTGGCGGAAACCACTCGTATCTCGGCTAGATTTTTGGACAATGTCATCGATGCAACACCATATCATTTTGAGGAAAATAGACTGAATCAGCAGCGTGAACGCCGGGTTGGGCTTGGCACGATGGGACTGGCAGAGCTGATGATTAAGCTGCGTATTCGATACGGCAGTCCTGAATCTCTTGTTTTTCTGGATAAACTGTATGGATTCATGGCGAAGGAGGCCTATCTGGCATCGGCAGAGATTGCAGCAGAGAAGGGAGCTTTCCCAGCTTTCGAAGCTGAACCGTATTTAAAGAGTGGATTCATGAAAAATATGGTGACGACGTACCCTGAAGTGGGAGAGGCCATTCGTAAACAGGGCATTCGAAATGTCACACTGATCACACAAGCGCCAACGGGAAGTACAGGTACGATGGTGGGCACATCAACAGGTATTGAGCCGTATTTCGCCTTCAAGTATTTCCGTCAAAGTCGTCTAGGTTATGATGAACAGTTCGTACCGATTGCACAAGATTGGCTGGATGAACATCCGGGTGAAGCCTTACCAGATTATTATGTAACGGCGATGGATCTGTCGGCTGAAAATCACATCCGGGTGCAGGCTGCCATTCAGCAATGGGTGGATAGTTCGATCTCGAAGACGGCAAACTGTCCGGCTGATTTTACAGTGGAGGATACGGCTGAGCTGTACGAACTGGCCTTCGACCTTGGCTGCAAGGGAGTAACGATATACCGCGATGGCAGCAGGGATGTGCAGGTGTTGTCCACGTCGAAGAAGGAAGCGACCCAGGCTGAAGATCAGAACACGGCGGAAGCTGAAGAGAAGACAGTCGTATCTGTAATAGAAAACCCGAATAATGCTGAAGTACAGGCAAGTGATGGAACTTCCAATAGCCAGGATGGTGTTAGCACGCATTCTTCCGAGCAAACCCCTTCCTCTTCTACAGTGCTGGATAAACAATACAGAAGCCGTCCTCAAGTACTGCGCGGTGCGACATACAAAATCAATACGCCATTCGGTATGGCTTACATTACGATCAATGATCTGGAGGGAACGCCGGGTGAGATCTTCCTGAACGTGGGCAAAGCGGGATCGGACGTGTTTGCCATGGCTGAGGCACTCGGTCGAGTATGCTCTCTGTTCCTTCGATACGGAGATCATGGGCACAAGGTTGAACTGTTGATCAAACATCTCAAGGGAATCGGTGGTTCGGGCGCGATTGGCTTCGGAGCCAACCGGGTGGAATCAATTGCTGATGCCGTCGCCAAAGCATTGGAAAGTCATGTACAGAGCAATGTGCAGGAGAACGAAACTGATGCATTGAAAGAACAGAACCAAGTGGAGAGCGCATATCCACAAGTGGAGGATCAGAAAACCTTTATCGAATCGAGAGATTTATGTCCTTCATGCGGCTCGGCATCCCTGATGAATGTGGAAGGTTGCAAAACTTGCAGCAACTGCGGGTACAGTAAGTGCAATTAAATAGCATTTGGAAAAAGTAAAAAAGAAAAGGCACTCCTGACTTCTTCATGAAGTCAGGAATGCCTTTTTGTCATTTAGCTAACTAACACCAATCCTGGCATCGATCTGCAAGTGATTGCAATTCATTAAATAAAACGCCAGCATGGTAGCCGTCACACACGGCGTGATGTAACTGAACGGATAAGGGAAGATAGACGTTATCGTTTTGTTGAACATATTTTCCCATCGTGAAGATAGGCAACAAGTAGGTTCCCTCATTGTAAATATTCAGATTAAATCCCGTAAAGTTCACCCATGGAATGCTGGAAACGGGAAATGTATTTGGCTGTTCATTGGGTTTGGCAACAAATTGTTTGTGATCTTTGTAATTCTTCATATCTTCCAGATGTCGATTGTGGAACGTCTCGAAATCTTCATGGAATGCTGTCCAGATTGTTGAGAAACTTTTGTTGTCCTCATGAAAAATCGTATAACTCGGAGACATTTCGTCCCAGTAGCCCAATTTCCCCTCGGCATCAAAACAGGTTCGAAATTCCCTGTGTGCATTGACGACTGTAGAGATCATATGAATAAGAGCGGGATAGAACTTCAATCCTTTAAGCTTGAGTTCGGTGATCAATAGCGTGATATCCAGATTAGCAGTTATGCTGTAGGTACATCTGACCTGATTCAAGTAGTGGTCAAAGTATGGCTTTCGATCCCACTGATCTAACACGATTGAATTAAACATAAGTTATAACCTCCTAAATTTTGAATAATGTCTTCATTTAGGAGGTATATTTGACTGATTTGACCATATCCTATCACATTCCCAGTATCGTATTTTTAGAAATTGACCATCTCAGTATAACATGATAGTGAATGTGTTGCTTATAGCGAAATCCTCTGCAAAGCGCTTTTTCAACCTGCTTCTTTACTTTATAATTAAAGTTGTCTTTATAACGAAGAAGAGAGGGGATTAGATGCGTCAGCCGATAGAAGAACCCATATTTTATTCTTATCCTGGAATGGTAGCGGTGGTGACTTCACGTCATGAGGGAGTTCAGAATGTGATGGCGTCCGGATGGCATACATACATCGGATCATCACCAGGTGTATATGGCATCTCCCTTCGTAAGGAAACATTCTCCTATGAACTCATTGAGAAGAGTGGCGTATTCGGTGTTCATTTCCTGCCAGGTCATCGATCGGAGTGGATTCAAGCTGCAGGAACGTTCAGCGGAAGAGATACGGATAAATTCACAAGATTCGGCATTCCGTATGAGGAAGGGATCAGGGTAAGTGTACCGATTTTGACAGACGCTTATTTTGCTTATGAATGCAAGGTTATGGAGATTACGACATATGGTGACCATGAATGGATTGCAGGGGAAGTGTTGCAGCGATATCAGGATCAGAAGTACTTTCTGGAGAATGGAATGGTTGATCTGGAGAAGTTGCAAATCCCAATGTACACAGGGCGTTCAGCATACCGGATCATGGATGCGAGGACAGAAGAAAAGATTCACCCGTTCCACCTCTAGGGTCCTAGGCAAGAAGAAGCAATTATGAGCAAAACTTTCAATCCGGTCTGACATAGGTTTATAATGGATATTGGCTGCTGAGCAAGTCGGCAGCCTTTTGTTATGAATTCAATTGTTTCAATCGATGTGTGCGTGGGTATGCTGGTTTGCGCAAGCGGGACAGGTAATTTTAGCCACTCGATGAAAAGTACTATATTTAACGACAAAATTAGAGTATGATTTTACAGCTATATGAGCTGGCAGGAAAGGTTACATCGGTTTAATCGTTTGTAACTATTCCTGTAAAGTATGAGGCTTATTTCGGGCGTATAATGCTAAACGTGAACTCACGAATGAATATAAAGAATATTTTAATAATTAAACTTAATGGACAGGCAACTCGTCTTCTTTAAGATTATAGAATTCACACAGAATGTCGCATCATCGGATCGTGCTTCAAACAGAAGCTTTTCTTATGTTGTAAATGAAAGATGGAAGGTGCAATACGTATGTTAATGACAACCAGAACGATCAGGAGTTCCTTTATGCCCCCAACACCGATGTTGTTGACTCACAGTAACAAGGAGGGGCATGCATGTCACAATCGTTAAATCGTAAGAGACATATGAACGGACTTGACGGCTTGCGAGCCATCGCTGTACTTGCGGTAATCGCGTATCATCTGAATTTGGATTTTATTCCGGGCGGACTGCTCGGTGTAGGTATATTCTTTGTTCTCTCGGGATATTTAATTACAGATATTCTCGTGTCACAGTGGCAGGAACATGGACGCATTTCACTCGGTGATTTCTGGGTAAGACGGGTAAGGCGTTTGCTTCCAGGCATGCTGACCATGACAGCTGTGGTGATGATCTGGTTGGCCTGTACAGACCCATCCCGGCTTGCTGCGCTTCGTGGTGATATCGTTTCGGGTGTATTATACATAAGCAATTGGTGGTATATCTTTCACAACGTTTCCTATTTCGAAAGTTTTGGCCCTCCATCACCGTTTGGACATTTCTGGTCGCTGGCTGTGGAAGAGCAATTTTATCTTATATGGCCTCTTCTACTGATCGCAGCAATCGTAGTGTTCAAAAGAAAGGGATGGCTGGTCGTTTTCATTGTCGTCGCAGCTGAATTATCTGCTGGCGCAATGGCCATCATGTATAATCCGGATTTGGACCCGAGCCGTGTATATTATGGAACAGACACGCGGGCATTTGCACTGCTTGCTGGTGCTGCTCTTGCCGTGGTGTGGCCTAGTCGCAAGCTATCGAGCTCTCTGTCTGGCATGAACCGGCTTGTGCTCGATGTGTCGGGACTTGCTGCGCTTGTTTTGTTAATCTACATGATGCTGAACAGCAGTGAATATGATCCGTTTCTGTATCAAGGGGGCATGGTGCTTCAGGCTATTGCAACAACGTTGCTGGTAGCGGTGTTGGCTCACCCATCGTCTTTCCTGGCACGTATCATTGGCGCGAAGCCATTACGCTGGATCGGAGAGCGATCCTACGGCTTATATCTGTGGCATTATCCTGTCATTATGTTAACCAATCCCGCGGTGGATACGGGAGGAACACACCCTGTACGCATCATTTTACAGGTTGCTGCAACGGTTGTACTGGCCTCATTGTCCCTTAAATATATTGAAAATCCGATTCGGTACAATGGATTCCGTGATTCTTGGTCCCGATTATGGGGAAGAGGGCGGTCATCAATAGGTATACGTAACGTATGGTGGAAGCGGGCAGGTCTGTTGATGACGATTCTGCTGTTGTCCTATACGGTATCTCAGATGATGGTCTCACATGCAGCGAACTCCGACTCCCATTCGGTATCGATGTCCAACACATTGAATGGAGAGAATTCCGTAGCGGAGGAACAGGGACAGGATGTGTTACCAGCTATTACAGCAACGTCAGGCTCTGGCGAAAAGAACGATGCTCATACCCATAAACCGGAAGCAGGAACGAAAGATGATCCGGGGAAAAATGAGAAGCCAACAGGAGAGTCTGCTCCAGACTCAAAACCTGACGACCAAGACAATTCAGTCAATGCTGGCAAGGACGGTCAGTCTGAAGATAAGCCGGCTGATGACTCCGTGACGAACGAGAATGATACATCGGATGACGACGGAGCGAATCAATCCGATAATACGGATAATACGGATGATACACCTGATTCATCTCAGGACAATGAAGAAACGGCTCCTCCTGCCCAGGATGGTAAGGTTCATTATACCGTCATTGGAGATTCAGTGATTTTGGATGCAAAACCGTATCTGGAACAAAGTATATCGGGAGTGTATGTGGACGGACATGTCGGTCGTCAGATGTGGCAGGCAGGCGATGTATTGGAAGGTCTGAAGCAAAACAACCAAATGGGCAGCAAAGTGGTGCTGGAGCTCGGGACGAATGGTTCCTTTAACTCCAAAAACTTGAATGCTGTGCTTGATTATCTGAAGGATGAGGATCGGGTATATCTGGTTACTGTGCGCGTACCTCGTCCGTGGGAACGAACGGTGAACAGGGCGTTAAATGAGGCTGCATCCAAATACAGCAATGTCTCGTTGATTGACTGGAACAGTGCAAGTGAGGGACATGACGAATATTTTGAAAAAGATGGCGTACATCTCACTACGCAAGGGTCCGAAGCTTTTGCAGAACTGGTGAAGAACAGTATCCAATAATACGCAATCCATATTTAATACGATTTAGCACTTATTCATTATATATAGCCTGGGTGAAGCTACCGACGGCTGCAACAAGAAAGAGCTCTCATTGTGAGGGCTCTTTTTATATGTTATGAACAATAAGTCAGCAAAGTAAGTTCCAAACAGGGGAACCGATATTTTTCACCCCTGCATCCGTGGATCGTCACCTTACGGTATGATAGCGTTACCATTTACAATAAGTGTATTCAAATCGCCGAGGGGGATTATAGAGATGTTGAAAAAATGGCTTTCGGGTTTCCTGGCAATAACATTGTTCTCCATTATTCTGGCTGGCTGTGCTGGCGGGGACACTTCAGAAGGAGGCAGCGGCAATGACAAAGTAACCGTCACACTCTGGCACAACTGGACCGGACAGGATGCAAAGGCGGTTGCGATGCGCAAAATAATTGAAGATTTTCGCACGGCGCATCCAGATATTGAAGTTGTGGATGAAGGCCTGCCAACAGATGGTCTCAAAACCCGGCTTCGCACGGTGGCAGCTGCTAACGAGATGCCAGATCTGTTCGTGATGTGGCCGGATGCCATGACTAAGGAATTTGTCAAAGGGGATCTGTTACAGCCCATTAATGCAGAGCTGGATGCAAAGCCGGAGTGGAAAGACAACTTTATCCCGAATGCATTGGACGGATACACCGTAGACGGGAATATCTACTCCGTGCCGATGAATCTGGCGCCGAGTTCCTTCATCTATTACAATGAAGCTCTTTTCAAGCAGTACAACGTAAAAGTGCCTGAGACATGGGCGGAACTGGAACAAGCGATTGCTACTTTTAATCAAAATAAAGTCATTCCCATGGCACTTGGCAACAAGGCCAACTGGGTAGCTCAATCAACGATATTCAGTACACTGGCTGATCGGATTACCGGTACGGACTGGTTCCTGAAAGCGGCAGCACAAGATGGTGCAAGTTTTACCGATCCACAATTTATTGAAGCCTTGAACAAGATGCAGGAGCTTGGCAACACCAAGGCATTCCAGGATGGATTCAACAGTATCGATGAGACACAGATGATGCAGCTTTATTTCCAAGGTAAGGCAGCGATGGTCATGAACGGCGGATGGGCCTTGGCTAATCTGGTGAACAATGCACCTGAAGAGGTGTTGAACAACACCCATATTACGATTCTTCCTCCAGTGGACGGAGGTCAGGGTGAACCAAGAACAACATCCGGTGTAGTAGGAACCGGGTTGGGTGTAAGTAAAAAGCTGAGCGGTGCACAAAAAGAGGCAGCGATGGAGCTGTTCTATGCGCTGGCAGGACCTGATGGTCAGAAGGCCACATTGGATAGCAGCACATTGGTGAGTTACAAGATTGATTTGGACAAAACCAAAGCACATCCATTGTTCGTTGAATTATATGATCTGATGCAGGAAGTGAAAATCACGCCAGTATACGATTCCAAGCTGGGATCGGCAACGGTTGAGGTTATTAATAATGCATTGCAAGAGCTGCTAATGGGCGGCAAGGCGGAAGACATCGCAGCCAAAATTCAGGCGGCTCAAGCCAATGCAGTTAGTCAGTAATCATTCGTTAGAACCCCTTCCCGGCAGGGGAGGGGTTTTGAGTCTGGACGAGATAGTCAGTTGCAAGTTGAGAAAGGCATTCATTCAAGGAGAGGAAGTGAACAGATGAACGCACTGCGAAGTCGGCGTTTTATTATGCTGGGGCTGGCCCCGGCAGTCATCATTTATGCATTGTTTGTATTTGTACCGGTCGTATGGTCGGCATACTACGGTTTCTTCAACTGGTCCGGCATTGGCGCATCCAAATATATTGGTATGGATAATTACGTAGAGATCTGGCATGATCCTGTATTTTGGCGGGCACTGAAAAATAACGTTATTTTTGTGTTGGCATCGGTATTTGGACAAATTCCGTTAGCACTGATGTTGGCGGTCATCTTACACAAAAGCAATCCATTACAGCGGTTTCTGCGCTCAGCCGTATTTCTGCCGATGGTGTTATCCACTGTCGTTATCGGTATGATCTGGCAGTATATCTATCATCCGCAGATCGGGATATTGAATTTTCTGCTGGACGCCATGGGGCTGGAAAGTTGGAAGCTGCAATGGCTGTCCGATGACAAGATTGCCATTTTCTCATTGGTACCACCGCTGCTCTGGAGCTTTGTTGGGTTGTATCTGATTATCTTTATCTCGGCACTGCAAAATATTCCCGGCGAGATTCATGATGCTGCCAAAATAGACGGTGCTTCAGGAATCCGGAAGCTGGTATCGGTCTCTTTGCCCATAATCTGGGGTACGGTTCAGGTAGCGATGATTCTATGTATTTCGGGTAGTCTGAAATCATTCGATCTGGTCTACATCATGACCAAGGGTGGTCCGGCACATGCGACGGAACTGCTTGCAACGTATATGTACAATTCAACCTTTACAACATATCGATATGGTTTTGGTAGTGCGATCTCCACAACCATCGTACTGATCTCCCTGCTGCTGATCGGAACAAGCCAGTGGCTAACCAGTCGCAAACGAAAAGAGAATCAATAGAGAGGAGGGGCTATCATGCGCGTGACACCTGTATCCATGCCATCACCACGAAGCAGCACGGGCCATCCGATTCGTCGCTTACGTAGCGGAATTGTTTGGACGCTGCTAACGGTCTATGGTATTTTAACATTGTATCCGTTCTACTGGCTCGTGATTAGTGCATTCAAAACAAATGAAGATTTCTATAGCAGGCCTTTCGGACTGCCGGAAAACTGGAACGTAGCCAATTTTAGCAATGCATGGGAAAGCTCCAAGCTGGGGACCGCTTTTAGCAATTCACTCATTGTATCAGTTGGATCATTAATTCTGACGTTGTTTATTGCAGCGCTGGCTTCATTCATCCTGGCCCGCTTCCAGTTTCGCTGGAAAGGGTTGATCATGACTTTCTTTGTTGTAGGCATGCTCATACCGATCCATAGTACACTTGTTCCTTTATTTATTCTGATGAAACAGATGTCATTGCTGAATACGTACTGGGCATTAATCTTACCGTATACGGCCTTTGCATTACCTACGGCTATTTTCGTGCTTACTGCCTATTTAACAAGTGTTCCACGTGACATTGAAGAGGCGGCTTTTATTGATGGAACAGGCCTGTGGGGGCTGTTTACCCGAATCATGCTGCCGATGTCCGTCCCTGCGTTGTCCACGGTGACGATCCTGAGTTTCCTGCATGCGTGGAATGACTTTTCATTTGCGCTTGTGTTCATCAACAAAACCGGGTTGAAAACGTTACCGCTGGCGATTGCGAACTTTGCGGATGGATATCAGACGGATTACGGATTAACGCTTGCCGCCATGACCCTGTCAGTCATTCCAACCATTATCTTGTATCTTATATTCCAGGAACAGGTTATGAAAGGCATGACCGCAGGAGCTGTCAAAGGGTAAACGAAAGCGCATCCAGAGGAGGAGAAACGTTTGGCACGCTGGCTCACATCTTCATTACAAAGGAAGCTATCCGTCGTTGTGACGGCTTCAATGATTGTGCCTTTGCTGGCCTTGGGCCTGTTCGCCTTTCTGATCTCTTCCCGCATCACAGAGCAAAAAACAAAGCTGTCCGGCATGGATACGCTGAAACAGGTAGAAGCAAATCTTCGTTATATGTTGCAGGATGCCGAGAATCTCTCCATTTTCCTGATTGGAGAACGGGACATCCAGCAGTATCTTAGCCACAATGAAGATCATGAGCTGGACCGGGTGGATATCCTGGGCAGGATGACCAATCTGGCGGCTTCCAAGAAATATATCGCCAACATCGCCATATATCCGGGACGTTTTGATGCTACATTGTCAACCGCTACCTGGTATGAATCCAATGAATCCAATCTTTCGTATCCCTCTGTTCCCAGCGGTGAAGCAGTCAAACAATGGACAGGGGTATACCCCGTGCAGAATTACGCGGGTATTCAAAATGTGATCACATTGGTTCGGCCGATTCGTAGTATCCATGATTATCGACCCATCGGCTGGTTAGCCATTAGTCTGGATGAGAAGGCCATATCCAAGGGTTGGGCAGCTCTGGGATTAGGCAGAGGGCAAGGCAGACTGGAGCTCATCGGCAGTTCTGGAGAGATTCTGTCTTCGATGGACAAATCCCGGCTTGGACTTAAGCTGGAGCAGGCCGAACCAGGAGTCACAACGTTAATTCAGGATGGCGGTAGCGGAACAACCACACATGGCAGTGGTGACGATAAACGGACATTGCTCTATTATCCGGAAGAATTGACGGGGTGGACGTTGGTTGGAACAGTCCCTTATGACCAGTACAAGTCGGAGAATCGGTATATCCTTATTCTAACCGGGTGTGCCGTTGCCATGTCTGCTGTGATCAGTGCTGGCTTGGTCTGGTTTACGGTGCGGCGTGTGACGAGGCCGCTTCGTGTGCTTACCCGGCATCTGTCCCGAATTGATCCGGAACGCCCGCTTCCTTTGTTTCGATCTGAAAGTGATGACGAGATTGGCAGGCTTGGGGAGAGTTACAATCTGCTCGGTGCACATATTCAGTTATTGAAGGAAGAGGTTATTCGAGGTGAGGCTCGCAAAAAAGAAGCGGATCTTCGGGTGCTTCAGGCGCAGATTAACCCGCACTTTCTGTATAACACGCTCTCTTCAATTCATTGGATTGCCTTGATGTCTGAAGAGAAGCGGATCGCGGATATGGTTGAGGGCTTGAGTGACTTTCTACGCATCAGTTTAAACAATGGTCAGGATTATTGCCTTGTGGAACAGGAGATTGCTCATATTCGCCATTATGTGCGTGTGCAGTCGATTCGTTTCCCTGATCAATTTGTTTTGCATTATATCGTAGATCCAGCGCTTGAGAAGCGAATGATGCTGAAGCTATTGCTGCAACCGCTTGCTGAGAACGCCATGATTCATGGCATTCAGCCCAAGGCAGGCGTGGGCACCATCACCATAATGGTTCGCAAGGACCCGGATAATGAACGGATGAATGTGCTCGTGCTGGATGATGGTGTCGGCATGGAGTCGGACAGACTGGAGCAATTAAGGATAAGCATTAGGGAATGGAAGGGAAAACAGCCGGAAAAACAGCTAAACCAAGGCGGTTATGGGCTCTGCAATGTGAATGAGAGGTTGCTGCTCCATTATGGAGCGGATGCACAGCTTGAAGTAGACAGCAGGGTTGGGGGAGGTACTCGGATTTCGTTTTCCATTCCAATCTTGGAGGGTTCGCCATGAGACTATTAATTGTTGATGATGAAGTGATTATCCGTACAGGGCTTGCCAGCGTTATCGCTTGGCATGAACTCGGAATTGAACTTCTTCAACCTGCTGCTTCGGCAGAGGAGGCGTTAACACGCATGGCTGAGGAACGTCCGCATATCCTGATGACGGATATTCGGATGACAGGTAGATCAGGGCTGGAACTGGCAGAAGAGGGCCTGCGATTGCTACCTGAGCTGGAGGTCATTATTTTGTCCGGATACGATGACTTTTCTTATGCGCAACAGGCGATTCGCCAAGGCGTTACAGATTATCTGCTCAAAACAAGCAAGCCGGAAGAGATCATCAAAACCGTATTACAGGCCAAACAGCGCATCACGGAACGTTGGGCAGAGAAGTCCAGAGAGGGCCAGCTTATGCGGGAGAATCGGGAGCGGTTATTTGCTGGATGGATCATTGATGGTGACACCGCTTCGGGCCATTTTCCCTCATTCTTGCGATCTGATGCTGGAAAAGAGGCAGGGGTTGGTGGCCTTGATGATGAACAGCTTCTCAGACAAGTCATTATTCTTCGAGCAGAGGGTTGGGATCGATCCTCGGATGCGCTATTACGATTTGCGGTGCAGAATACCCTGGAGGATATGTTACCTGGTGCCATTGCTCATGTAGAGAAACAGCAAATTATTTGTGTAGTTTCATGGCCGCTTGTGGAACATGAAACTACGTTCAGGCTGGAGAGTGCATTACGTCGGGTGGAGCAATTACTGAAGTGCACCCTGCGCGTAGCGGTGGGTCTGCCTGTGCGTGGATATGCAGATCTGCACGAAAGCTACAGTACTGCCTCAGCTGCATTCCGATATCGGGGTTTGATGGATTATAAAGTATGGCATTATGAGCACATTCAGGATCGTCAAGGTGGCAAAACCGTACTTACGCACGAAGAGGAGACCACACTTGGTACATTATTGCTGGATAATGATTCAGTCACGTTAACGACATGGACGCGAGAACTTGTGGCTAATTTGATTACAGAACCAGAGGTCACACCAGAATCTCTCAGTGCTTGTCTGCACTCCGCCGTTATTGCAGGTCATCGCTGGCTGACTCGCACAATGCGAGCCACAGGGCGTGAAGAACCCGCAAGGCTCGAGCCCTGGTTGCCGGAACCGGATGCCGAAGCTGCGGAGCTCGGGGATATGCTGTTCCATCATCTGTATGGTCTGATGCATGTCTATCATAGCCGAATGGGTCAGGGACAGGCTGCCCATGTGCAGAAGGCTATCGGTTATATTGAATCTTCATTGGTGCAGGATATTAATCTGCAGCAGGTAGCTGGACATGTTCATTTGCATCCGGGTCATCTCAGTGAGCTGTTTAAAAAAGAAATGGGTGTGACCTTCGGAGATTTTGTCACCGATATGCGTATACGAAGAGCGATGGATATGCTCGCGGTGTCTCCAGCGAAGGTCAGTGAAGTAGCTGCCATCAGCGGCTACGAGGACGTGAAATATTTTAGCAGACTGTTCAAAAAACATACCGGCAAAACCCCGAGTGAATATCGCGAAGAGGCGTTGTCGTTCAAGCCTTCGGGAAGTTAGAAATGAGCAGATTAGGAAACATGTCTTGCCTTTCTGCAAACGTTTTCGATATGGTATTACTCAGGGTTATTGGAGAGTGAGGGCATACTGATGAAGACCTATAGTTCAAGTCAGGATTTATCGGGACAATGGAAGATACAGCATTTTGAAGTTGGAGAGAAGCGGGCAATGGATGTGGCAGCTGCTGCACTGGATGACCGTTTCTGGATCGGGGCTGAAGTGCCTGGCGATGTACATGCTGCATTGGTTGAGCGTAGTATCATTGATCCGCCCTATTATGGACATAATGATGCCAAAAGTCGCTGGATTGAGCAAAAGGAATGGTGGTACCGCACAACCTTCAATCTGGTGAGAGATACAGAGATCGAGGAGCACTTTGAATTGGTGTTCGAAGGATTGGATACGTTTGCAACGATATATGTCAACGGCCATGAGGTCGGGAAAACGGCCAATATGCTTATGTCACATACGTTTAATGTAACGTCACTGGTACGGAGCGGCTGGAATGCGATTGCTGTCAAGTTTGATCCGCTTCACCTGCATCACCGGGACAAAGAAACCTTCGATTGGTCCTCGTATACGAAGGAACGGCCATGGTTGCGCAAAGCAGCGATGAACTTTGGCTGGGACTGGGGGCCACGCATGGTTACGGTGGGGATCTGGGGTGCTGTACGGCTGGAAAAACGAACAATCGCCAAGCTGGAAAGTGTGTATGCCCGAACGGAATCAGTCAGTACAGAGCTGGCTGTATTACATGTCACGGCGGATGTGAAGTCGGTCTTGTCTTACCGTAGCAGACAGAAACGTGAGCAGGCTGTGGTTGCGACCTGTAATATTCGTCTGTTGGATCGCAGCGGACACGAAGTGGCATGTGCCACTGAACTACCTCTAGAAGGTGGGAAGGCAGACACCACATTAAACGTTACGTCACCTCAGTTATGGTGGACTCATGATCTGGGTGACCCTTATCTGTACACACTGGAGGTTACATTATACGCCGATGGCGTTGAGGTGGATCGTTATAACGAGCCTTATGGGTTACGAACGATTGAGCTGGCTCTTCACAATGAACAGGGTGAAGATGCATTTACTTTTATTCTGAACGGAGTCAAAGTATACGCCAAGGGTGCCAACTGGATTCCGGCTGATCATCTGATTGGAGCCATCCCAAACTCCCGGTATCGTGAGCTTGTCGAGCTGTCGGTGGAAGGGCATATGAACATGCTGCGTGTCTGGGCTGGTGGTATATATGAGAAGGATGTCTTCTACGATGAGTGTGATCGGCAAGGGGTGCTGGTGTGGCAGGATTTTGCATTCGCGAACGCATTGTTCCCGGATTTCAATCGTGATTTCGTGGATAATGTGCGGCAAGAGGTAGAAAACAATGTCTTGCGCCTGCGTAACCGTGCCTCGCTTGCCATCTGGTGTGGGAATAACGAGATTGACTGGCTCTATGATATGAAGTCGGCGAGTGGAGATATTACCAGTCCGTTCTACGGCGAACAGATATATCATGAGCTAATCCCTGAAGTGCTGGAGCGCTTGGATTTGTCTCGTCCGTACTGGCCTTCTTCGCCGTTCGGGGACAGCAACGGTCAGGATGCGAATGACCCGGATGTGGGGGATCGTCACAACTGGCAGGTATGGCATGGTTCGGTCTATCCAAGGAAGCATGGAGAGCCGCCGTTGCTGGACTACAGTATTGAAGGTGTAACGTTCAAAAATTACAAAAACGATCATGCGTTGTTCAGCAGTGAATTTGGCATGCATGCCTCGGCCAATCGTTACACGCTGGAGAAAAATATGCCTGCAGGGCAGTTTTACTGGGGTAGTCCGGAGATGGCCTATCGTAACAAGGATACCAATCACCAGAAAGGCATTTTGCTAATGGAGGGTTATACAGGGATTCCGCAAAATATAGAGGAATACATGAACTATTCCATGCTGACTCAAGCAGAAGGATTGCGCTATGGAATTGAACATTTCCGACGTATTAATCACCGTAACAGCGGTGCGCTTGTGTGGCAATTGAATGACAGTTGGCCAGGGACAAGCTGGTCCATGATTGATTATGAACTGCTGCCGAAGGCATCTTTTTATTATGGGAAAATATTTTTTCATCCTGTCCTGTTGTCACTGGAGCATGAGCCGGGGGAGCCGCTTGCGTTGTGGGTTGTGAACGATACATGTGACGTCTTGAAGGGGGAGCTTCGACTCAATGTCTATACATTGAATGGAGAGAAGATCTACTCCAGCTCACATGCTGTTGAGGTAACATCCCAATCCTCACGGTGTATTGCTGAATTAACTGAAGTAGAGGTGTTACAGGGCAGACGTGCGGAGGAAGTAATGGTTGAGTTGGTATCTGAAGGGTTTGCGGCACCGAGCAATCGATACTTCTTGCGTGATCCCAAGGATGTGACGTTGCCAGAGTCGCAATTGAGCGTACATGTGAACGAAGAGGAGCAGTCTGTCACGGTTACGGCCAGTGGAGCGATTGCACGATTGGTGAAGCTGGAGCTTCCCCTTGGGCGTGTCCGATTCAGTGACAATTATTTCGATCTGCTCCCTGGTGAGAGTCGAACAGTAAGGCTTCGTCATCCAGAGCAGTCGTCTCTGCCTCTGAAGGAACTTCGAGTTAGTGCCATGAACGGCAGAGAAGGATAAAATAATAAGAATAGACTTCGAATCTTATTCGAGGTTCAAGGTGGTGATCCTGAACAGGGATGCCACCTTTTTTACTTTTGCAGCAGGTGAGATCATGTCGTCGTGTCAAGGTAGTTTTGTCCTTAGTCCACAAGTGGTACTTCCCATCGGGTTCACATCTTGGATCGTTAAGGGTAGAATGATAGAAAGAAATCGTTTTCAAAAGGAGGTGGATTCATGTCATTTGTCTTTTATCCCGAGATGGTCATATTCATTCTGATGTTGATCCTGCTGATTATTGGTATTGTATATATCGTTCGTAAAAGCAAACAAGTATTGCGCCGCTTAAGCAATCTGGAGAAAGCAGTATATGAAAAAGATAACATCTCATCCTATCCGAAGGACGTCGATACTGTACAAGAAACACCCAGAGAAGACACGTTTGCTCCACGCAAACGAAAATGAAGAAGGATACGGAATTACATAAAAAAGATAAACCAACAAGCCAAACAGCCGATTCTTCTCTATGAGGGAGTGATCGGCTGTTTGGGCATATAGGCATTTAATCCGTATTAACTGGGTTTAGAGAAAGGATTCATAACGCTGTTGGAAAGAGGATTCCATCTCCACTTGCCGAGCAAGTTGCTGCTGTACCTTTGCACCGCGAATCGTCTGAAGTTCCTGAAGTTGTGCAGTGGAACGGAATTGATCTGCAGCCATTTGGACAAGTAATTCGGAGAGCACATCCGCATCTTCGAGCGCAGCATTAAGTCCAAACGCACCGGTTGGTGTCATGGTATGAGCGGCATCACCGATGAGTACAACATTGTCCTGTGCCCACGACTTGCAATAGCTGCTTTCAACAGATAACAGAACAAAATCACTCCAGCTCTGGATGTTGGCTGCTACTGAATCAGACAGGCAAGGAAAAGCAGATACAAGTTTATCTACAAAAGGAGCAATCGGCTGCTCTCGCAGCTTGGAGTAAGCCCCCTCGGGAATGTTCCATCCAATCTGAACATAACCGCCGAACTGTGAGAACAGGGCGAGCTGTTGACCATCCATGCTGGCCATTCGAACAGCGGGTTCCCAGCCTACGGGTGCCGGAATGCGCGCCCAGAGCAGATCATACCCGTGCTTGCGAATCTCCGGGGTCATACCGGAATGTTTACGTACAGCAGAGTATCTGCCATCAGCACCCACAATAACAGATGCCTCAATGGAGGCAGGAACGCCGTTCTTCCGAATGTTAATACCCACGACCTGGCCGTTCTTGTCTCGTAACAAACCGGTCATAATCGTATTGAACAGTACTTGTTCATATGAACTGTGCTGCTGAGCATGCGACACGATGGCTTCCAGGAGATGATCTTGGGGTACATGAATACCAACATGAGATTCTCCATAGCCCGGTGATACCGTATGAATAATCTGCCCATTTTCCCAATACTGAATCTGCTCCAAGAGCAGCGCTCCGCGTTGCTGAATGAGGGAATAGAGGTCGTGTTTATTTAAAATGGCTTCGCCGTCCACATTGAGCAACTCCCCGCGAAACGACTTGTGCAGATGGGGCTGCCGCTCAATGAGCATCGTGGAAATTCCTTTTTGATTCAGTAAATAAGAAAGCAAAGCACCGCCAGGTCCAGCGCCGACGATGCAAACATCTGTTTTGAGTTGAGATTGTGTATTCTGATTCATGTGCATAAGTCCCTTGCAGTATAATGGTGATGCTTTATTTACTTTATAACAACAGATTTATTAAAATCATTAAGTAACTAAAAGTAACTTTAGATATAGGTTATTATAAACAATCCCGTTGCCATAATGCAATAGGTGAAAACCAAAATAAAACAAGAGTCTTGCAGTCAACGATAGGGTGTCGGATACAAGCGCATTTTTCACAAACATCATAGTGTAAATATGTTACAATATAAGGTAGGTTATGATGAAAGGCGGAGGAACGTTTATGAGCCCGGATACGGAGCGAAACTCTCAATTGGCAAATGTGGATCAATTGTTGGAGGCCTTCTTCAGATATAAAAATAAAGTATTGGATCAGCAGCAGAAGAACGAAACCAACTGTAAACTGAATCCGACAAAAAGTCATATATTGGGCATGATTTTACGTGAAAAACGCTGCATGGCGGTTGATGTGGCCAGACAACTCAGTTTGTCTTCCGGCGCAACCACCATTGTACTGAATCAACTGGAGACGGAAGGGTTGATCCAGCGGGTGCGCAGTGAAGAAGATCGGAGAATTGTGTGGCTGTCCTTAACGGATGAAGGCGTGCAGCTTGCCAAGACACTTAATGCGAATCGCGGCCGAATGACGTGGGAATTGTTGCAAGCACTTTCCGAAGAGGAGCAACAGCAGATGTTTGGCATGCTGAAGAAAATTGAACTGAAACTGCTGGAGAACATGAAGTCGTTTGAGCAGATCCACCGATAGTCCATATATGACTTGATTCCTTGAATACGTCAGTCCTCATGAGTTCGTCCCTAATTGCGGGGGGATGAACCTTGAAGACTGGCGTTTTTGAGTTGGTTACAAATGAAAGCGAACCACATGATCCGTAAAGCCTTCCTGGATCAAAACTTCTTTTTGTTTGCTGCCCATCAGGTCAAAGTGGGGGAATGGCTGCCGCCGATGAATGTATCGTGGGTTCAGCCCATGATCATTGCACCAACGCTCGAGACGTTCCAGATCTGCACAGCCAACTTTGGTGACACTGGTGATACCGGGGAATCGGTTGTCAATCCAGAAATGAGTGAGGTACGCAATCTCACCACGAGCCACTTGTTCCTTCCACGCAGCGAGCTCCTGTCGTTTAATTCCAAATGCCATAGATGCAAGTTCCTTTCCAAACGGGTATTGTCCTGAGCATATTGTAACATCTTATATACAGAATCCATCAGAAATCTTTCATTCAGACTGGTCTGAGGCCAGTTGAATGGGTATATGAATATGACAACATTTTTATAACAAAGTCTGGATTATGTTAAAATAAACCTATACAACAAAGGTTTCACCACTTCTATAGCGGAAAGGGATTGTCATCATGGAAATATTTATTGCCGTACTTGTCTTACTGGTCCTGATCGGTTTATCCAATATTTTAAACCGGTTTGTACCCTTTATTCCCGTTCCGCTCATTCAAATCGTGCTTGGTGTAGCTATAGCTTTGCTTCCTGCAGGTGTTCATCTGCCGTTGAATCCGGAATTGTTCTTTGTGCTGTTCATCGCACCTTTGTTATACAACGACGGTAAGCGAACACCAAGGAATGAATTATGGAATTTGCGTGCACCTATACTTCTGCTTGCGCTGGGGCTTGTATTCGTGACGGTGGTCGTGGCGGGATATGCCATTCACTGGCTGATTCCTTCGATTCCGTTACCTGCTGCTTTTGCTCTTGCAGCCATACTGTCGCCGACAGACGCTGTTGCCGTTGGCGCCATGGCAGGGCGGGTACATTTGCCCAAAGGCATACATAGGCTTCTTGAAGGTGAAGCATTAATGAATGATGCATCCGGCCTCGTGGCCTTCAAATTCGCGATTGCAGCCACGGTTACAGGTGTGTTTTCCCTGGCGCAGGCAACCTTCAGTTTTATTCTGATTGCGATTGGCGGACTTCTTGTCGGGGCATTGTTATCTTTTCTGTTAATCAGGCTCGGGGTATGGATCCGTAGACTGGGCATGGAAGATGTGACCATTCACATGTTGCTGCAAATCCTGACGCCATTTATCATCTATCTGGTGAGTGAAGAAATTGGAGTATCAGGTATTCTTGCGGTAGTGGCAGGCGGTATTATCCACGCCATTGAGCGTGACCGCGCTGAATCGGTTCAGTTGAAAATGCAGGTGGTATCTGCGAGCACATGGTCAGTCATTTTATTTATACTAAATGGCCTTGTGTTTGTTATTTTGGGTGTACAGGTACCGGATGTGCTGAGTACCATTTTTGAAAATGTTTCGTTTAATAATCTGCAGGTGTTGGGATATGTGTGCTTGATCTCGGTGTTACTGCTGGTTCTGCGCTTCCTCTGGATCTATCTGTTCTGGCAAGGGAATGAATTGCTTCGTACCAAATCCTCTATTGGCAGGCCCAGATTCAAGGATATTACGATCATTTCCCTCTCTGGGGTGCGGGGGGCTGTAACATTGGCGGGTGCGTTCTCCATTCCTTATGTGCTTCAGGATGGATCACCTTTCCCTGAACGGGATCTGATTATTTTCCTGGCGGCAGGGGTTATCCTCTTCTCTCTGATTGCGGCGAGTGTGTTTCTTCCAGTTCTGGCCAAGGACGATGGGAAATCCACAGAAGAAACCCCGCAGAAGTCAGAACGAAAAGCACATGACATTATGCTGAATGCGGCAATACGAGCTGTCAAATCCGAAATGAACGATGAGAACAAAGCTGCGGCTCTCGCGGTCGTCTCAGATCTGTCCAAATACATCAGGCAGGCCGCAGGTCAGCTCACCGCCGGTAAACGCAAAGATATTCAGAAACAAGAAACGGCTATTAACCTGATCGCCACCCGGGCGGAGCGTAAAGAAGTTGAAGTAATGCTGGACGAAAATGCAATTGCTTCTGATGCGGCCTTCAAATGTGATAGCTGGCTGGATCGCAAGGAAATGATGCTGGCGAATCGCGCAAACACTCAGTTCATGACGTCGATCAGCGAGATCGGGCGTGTGTTAGGACATCTGTTCACCAAACGGTCCCAGAAGCCGAATCAACCATTCATGCTTGAAAATGCAGAACTGTTCCGTCAGGTGAAGCTGCGGACCTCCGAAGCGGCAATTAAGGCCATTCGTGCTCATATGAATGATGGGAATCGAGTCGTCGCACTGTCGGTCATTGCCAAGTATGAGCGTGTAATTGCCAAATTGCGCACCTGGAACCAGGGTAAAACGGAAGATCCGTTTAATCAGGAGAAATTGGAGTTGCAGATGGTGGCGATTCAGGAACAGCGCAATACAGTGCAACAACTGTATGAAAACGGCGAAATCACCCGTGATGTGGCTGCGAAACTGCGCCGGTTTATTAACGACGTGGAAGCAACTGCGCTGAAAAATACCTAATCCGATAAATCCGATATTTTAAATATGCTAAATGGTTTGATATAATATGGGACAAGAAAGACGTTACAACTAAATTGTACTTATTCGATCAGTGAAGGAGAGATGAGACATGGCAGAACAACAAATTCGGTTGGGCAAGACGGATCTGATCGTGAATCCCATTGGATTGGGTGCGAATGCAGTAGGCGGACATAATATATATCCGGACATGCTGAATGATGAGACAGGTAAGGAAGTGGTTCGTACAGCTTTGAAACAAGGTATTAACTTTGTGGATACGGCGTACATCTATGGACCGGAGCATTCCGAACGACTGATTGGTGAAGTACTGAAGGAAACCGGTCAGCGGCAGAATACCATCATTGCAACCAAGGCAGCTCATAAATTAGTGGATGGCAAAATTGTCATAGATAACTCACCTGCTTTTCTGAAAACATCCGTGGATGAGGCGTTGAAACGTCTGCAAACCGATTACATTGATCTGTTCTACATCCACTTTCCGGATGAACTTACACCTAAGGATGAAGCGGTAGATACGTTAAAACAATTGAAAGACGCTGGCAAAATTCGTGCCATTGGTGTATCCAACTTCTCCATCGATCAGTTGCGTGAAGCCAACAAGGACGGGCATGTAGACGTACTGCAATCTGAATATAATCTGTTCAAAAGAGATGCGGAGAAAGAGCTGTTGCCGTATACGGCTGAGCATAACATTTCTTTTGTTCCTTACTTCCCTCTGGCAGCGGGACTGCTGGGCGGGAAATATAATCGCAATACAACTTTTCAGGATGGACGGGCAAAGAACCCGCTGTTCACAGGTGAAGCTTTCATTGACAATCTCGATAAAGTTGAGCAACTGCGCAGCATAGCACAATCCAAGGATGTTGAGGTCGCCCATCTGGTTCTGGCCTGGTACCTGACTCAGCCTTCTATTGATGCATTGATTCCGGGTGCCAAGCGACCTGAGCAGGTCATTAACAATCTGCAAACATTAAATGTGGAATTAACTGCTGAGGAAATTGCAGTCGTGGATCAGATCTTTCGTTAATGAGTTCGGGTGAATCGGGAAATGCTAACAGGGAGTTTACGTATGAAGACAAAGTGAGGACACCACATGAACCTGAAGGCAGCCCGAGTCATCGGAATGTTCACGCTAATTATTTTGCTGGGTAGCAGTTCTGCCTATGCAAAGCCTGTACAGAAGAACCGTCAGTATTATGAGGAACGAGGAGAGATTGTGTGGGAAGTTCCCACACAGGATAAACTCATCGCCCTTACCTTTGATGATGGGCCAGATCCGATTCAGACTCCGCAGATCCTGGCTTTGTTACAGCAGTATCATGCTAAAGGAACTTTTTTTGTACTTGGCAAATGGGCAGATAAATTTCCTAAACTGATTAAGCAGGAACAGCTCGAAGGGCATGAAATCGCCAATCATACGTATGCGCACACGTATGCAGTTCGATCAACTAGTGCGGACAAGTACATGAAGGATATGAACGAAGCAGAAAGTTCCATCATTCAAGCAGGCGCGGAGCGTCCCCTGTTGTTCAGGCCACCGGGCGGCTATTACAATGACATGGTCATCCAGGCTGCCAAACAAAAAGGGTATACCATTGTACTCTGGTCCTGGCATCAGGATACACGGGACTGGGCTTCTCCAGGTGTATCGGCTATCGTTAAAAAAGTACTGAATAACGCGCGCAATGGGGATATTGTACTTTTCCACGATAAGGTGGAGGGCAAGTCCCATACGGTAGCTGCACTCAAAACAATCTTGCCGAAGTTACAGCAGCAGGGATATCAATTCGTGACGGTGTCTGAGCTGCTTGCTGTGAAGGCACGCGAAGCTGCGAAGGAGGGAACTTCGCCTTCGTCTATTCTGAAGCATGTGCAGCCCGAACATGGCCAATCCAAATAGAAACCGTAGGTCTCAGATGAAGAGACCTGCGGTTTCTTTATCTTGGTCTTCATATCAACCATGGAATCAGCCTTAGGAGGTTATTGCCGTGTCCCTTTTGTTTTGAAACCAAAACGTCTACAATAGATGGAGCTTTGTGTTTAAGGGTTATATAGTATACATGGTATGAATCACGACATAGAGGAGAGCGAACATAATGAATGGACAACAACGTGTAAATATTAAACCAGGTCTGGAAGTGGACATTGTGCTGAAGCAGGACCAAGCTACAGGAAAGCTGACGCGTGGCATTGTGAAGGATCTGTTAACCAAGTCACCTACGCATCCACACGGAATTAAAGTACGACTGACGAGCAGTCAAGTGGGACGTGTGAAACAGGTCATTACAGGAGGCACGAACTAACTGTGGCCCAAGGCGGGGAGATGAGTACTACCGCAGAAGTAATGGCACATCTGGTTTCGGGTAATTCACGTCAGCAGGACGCCTATCATGTGTTGCAGAGCAGTGGATTGCTCGATATATTAGCTGACTATCACCCATATCCAGCAGGAACGGTACCGATTGATATTGATCTTCCGGGCAGTGATCTGGATCTGCTGTGTTATGCAGAGGATCTGGATATGTTTGAAGCCGAGATATACGATCGAATCGGAGCCGTTGCTGAATTTCAATGTGTACGTGGTGGGGATCTTCCAGACCAACGTCCTTATGTGACTTGTAATTTGCAAGTGGGACATTGGCCTGTGGAGATTTTTGCCCAATCCGTGCCAGTTAACAGGCAGAATGCATACCTACATATGATCGTAGAGTGGAGATTGTTGCAACTGTGGGGAGACGCGGGACACCGTGAGATCCGCAGACTGAAACAGGCAGGGTGGAAGACGGAGCCTGCATTTGCTTCTGTTCTTGGATTACAGGGAGATCCATATGTGGACATGCTGCATCTGGCCGAGATGCAGCGAGAAGATCTCTGGAACTGGGCACGTTCACGCACGTCTTTTTAAACGGTTTAGCATAACTTTTGGTCAGATTAGAAAGATGGCTACAATTGTTGTTACCGTAAGTCCCAGCAGTACAGGCTTCAGGTTGCGTCTTGCAAGTTCAAAAGGATTGACTCCGCAGATTGCAGCAGCAGGAATCAATGCCCATGGAATCAAGGTTCCACCACCCACCCATATAGCTGCAACCTGACCTAATGCTGTCAGCACAGGTGCGGAATCTGCCGATCCTGCAAACATGGACGCAATCGAGCCAACCAGGGATATCCCCGAGAACCCCGAACCATCCATTCCAGTAACTGCTCCGGTCACCGTCATTGTAATGGCGCCCACCGTATCATTTAATGGCACCAGCCCAGCAAGTGCGACCCCCAGGTCATTCACGATCCCGTGTGAACCTTCAGGAAGAGGGGTGATGAACAACTCCGTAATCGCAGCATCTCCCAGATAAAAAAATGCAGCTATAGGAATAACCGGTCCAAACACCTTGAAACCAAACTGAAATCCTTCTATTAAATAATTGGTCGTTTCCTCTGGTCCGGCATGACGATGTGCGGCAAGGGTGACAGCGATCAATATAACCACAGCGGTTCCGCCAATCAGAGCTGTTGCGTCGCCGCCTTGCAACTTCAATACAAACATCAGAATCACATCAACTGCGAATAACAGAGGGATAAGCAGAGCGAATGCTTTTTGCAAACGGAGTGAAATTGCTTGACGTTCAACAGACAAATTGCCTGGTTGAGAAGTAGACACAGCCTCTGATGAGGAAGAAGGTTCCGTGCTCATGGTACCTGATATAACGTTTGGGGAATGAGCAGGTGAACCTGATTTCATCTCTTTGCGCAGCATCCAGAAGGCTGTAAGTGTAGATACCGTTCCCATGACGATGACCAGAGGTATGCTGGCCGTCATGACGGAAGTAACCGGTATACCCGCCGCATCAGCTGTAAGTTTGGGAGCCCCCTGAATAATGTAATCCCCCGACAGTGCAATCCCATGTCCGAACAGGTTCATGGCAATAGCAGCTCCAATCGGAGGAAGACCTACACGCACGGCTACAGGAAGCAGTACTGCACCGACGAGTGCTACGGCTGGGGATGGCCAGAAAAATAGTGATACTACCATCATGATCAATCCGATACCCCAATACGCGACCTGAGGAGAACGGATAAACCGGGTGACGGGTGTTACCATGACCTCATTAATGCCTGTTCTGATCAGAACACGGCTCATTGCCACAATAATCGAGATGATGAAGATCGTACTCAGCAATTCTTTTGTTGCATAGATAAAACTGCTGAAGATCCCAGCAACTGACCCGCTTAAGGTTTCGGTTGCCAGAAGTCCAATGGTCATAATACCCGCAACACAGATGATCGTGGTGTCCCTGCGCCGGATCATTACGGCGATGATCAAGACGATAAATGCCAGATAGACATAGTGTAACGCAGTGAGTTGAATATTCATCGAACAGGCCTCCCTACATCCTGGTGACTAACCCGAGGAGTGATATATCGTATGCATGTCAAGATCGGGCGTTCATGGAGTCCGGGGCTTGCCGCAGCATTTATTTTTAGGGAGAAGCTTCTGAGCTATAAATGAAGGATTTATTTTACAACTGGAGAATTTATTACAACATGGAGCGTGTTACTTTTGAAATTGGAGCGGATGAAAGTCACCAGAATTGATATGTGAAGGTCACGGGACCCCATAGACAATGGCAAGCAGGGGTGATTACAATAAACATGCCATCATAAGGAAGAAAATAGAAAAACTATGTTGAAATAAAGTGTGTGTTCAAAAAGTCTGGTTCAGTACAGCGGACTTTTTGAACTACCTCTAAGAGGGCGGGAATCCATAATCCATGAGTTTAATCCGTTCACTTCGTTTTAAATTTATAGTGGGTCTTACATTGATCATGCTGCCATTATTCATGCTGCTTTATTATAACAATGTCTACGCCATGAAAGTTGTACGTGACAAAGTATCCCTCACCAATATGAATCATCTCGCCAAGAGTGTGGAGCAGAATGAACGTGTGTTACAGGAGACGAATCGGTATTTATATAGTCTGGGCGAGCGGGACCCGGATATTATCTCTCTGTTTTTTCTGAAATACGGCAGCGGTGATTATATCATTGCAAAGCAACGGATTATGAACAAATTCATGACAGATATCGGTTTTTATAATCTAATCGATTCTTTTTTTCTATACGATGCCGTGAATGATGATCTTCTGCTCGCCACTTCAGGCAATTATGATGTCAAAAAGTCGGTTGTGCAGGAGAGTATGCCAGTCCAGATGCAGCAATTGGAAGGGGATATCCAGAAGCCGGAATGGAGCATCGTGCGTGGCGGGACGTGGAATGCGCTGGTGAAAACGGTGCGAATCAACCAACAGTTCTATGCAGGTGCACTTGTCGATATGAATGCACTGAATCATACACAACAATTCACTGAATCCGGAGATCGGGGAGGTGCAGTCATTGTTGGAACAGATGGTGGGGCACTATCGGATTCCACATTGAATACTGCACAGATTCAGCTGGCTGCAGCACATCTTCCCGGCTTGAAGAATCCGTATCAGGTGATCTCTGAAGTTGTGAATAAGGGAGAAGCACGTCAATATTTGATGTTGGGTACTGCCTCGGCCATGTCCCAGATGAATTATATCGTGCTGCTGCCTGAGGAAGACATGATGCGTAACCTCCCGTTTTTCCAGCAGATCATTCGTCTGCTCCCCATTGGTGCGGCAGTAATTCTGGTTACTGCACTGATCTTTTTGCGGCATCTGTTATTCCGCCCGATGAATGCGTTAATTCGAGGCATGAGAAGGGTGAGTCGTGGAGATCTCGATGTGAAGCTGGACCCGCCATCTTCCTCTGAGCTTGAATTTATGACACGAAGTTTCAATCAAATGACCAGTGAAATCAGGCATCTGAAGATTGATGTGTATGAGGAACAGCTGCGGACGCGGGAGGCCGAGTTCAAACAACTGCAGATGCAGATCAATCCTCACTTTTACCTGAATTCACTCAATATTATTCATAGTCTGGCTTCCTTGCAAAAGCATGAGTTGGTGCAGCAGATGGCGGGTCATCTGGCCGATTATTTTCGATTCAGTCTGCGTGCAGGCAAACGTATTATTCGTCTGGATGAAGAGCTGGAGCACATTCGTCATTACTTAGAAATTCAAAAGCTGAGGTTTCCAAGCAGATTCGATTTTGAACTGGATGTTGAACCGAATCTGGGACATTATGTGATTCCGCCATTAACCATTCAGCCTTTTGTGGAGAATGCCATTATTCATGGATTTCAGCGCCGGACACAAGCCTTTGTCATTCGGATCGTGGCGCGCCTCGATGAGAAGTCGTCCGGTCAGGTCGATGGGACGGTGCTTCAACTGATGATTGTGGACAACGGCGTCGGATTTGATGAGGAATTGTTGGGGCGTCTGCAACATGGACAATACGCTGAAGACCCGAATGGACAGCATATCGGGATATGGAACGTGGCTCATCGGCTATTAGTGAAGTATGGTGATCAAGCCAGTTTGCAGTTTGGCAATGAGGTGGATCATGGCGCCAAAGTCATCATTGATTTACCCGCTCAGACCGAAGAGGAAGAAGGGGGAGCCTATGCGGAACCTGTTGATCGTGGATGATGAAGTGTATGCATTACAAGCAATGGTTGAAGGAGTCGATTGGCAAGCAGCAGGCATTGACCAGGTATACAGTGCTGGTGATGCCGAAGAGGCAAGAAAGATTTTAAGGGCAGATGCTATTGATATCATGATCTGTGATATCGAGATGCCTGGTGAAACAGGGCTTGACCTGCAAAGTTGGGTGTTGAAACATGATCCAGGTATACTGACCATTTTCCTGACAGGGCATGCTTTATTCGATTATGCTCAGACAGCAATTAAGCTAAACAGCTTTGATTATGTGTTGAAGCCGGCTCCAGCGGATCAATTGATTAAGGTAGTAACCCAGGCGGTGGAGAAGATCAAGGATGGAGAGCAGCGTACCCGTACCAACGAAGTTTATGAGACCGTATACAAACGCTGGAAAACCCATAAACCGCTGCTGACAGAACGCTTCTGGAAAGATGCCATCTCTCAGCGTATCACGTTAACCGAACAACGGCTACAAGAGCTCGCAGAATTGTATGGTGCCGAGATTGACCCGCAAGCTCGTGTGTTACCCATTGTGATCTCGGTAGAGGAATGGGTGCGTGACTTTGATTTGCGTGACGAAGAGGTATTGGAATATGCCCTTCGTAATGCAGCCAAGGAGATGCTGCTTGGCGACAAGCCCGGTGAGGTATTTCAGGATCAAAGTGGATTAAATATTGTCCTTGCTTACGAGCAAGACAGTATCATTCCGAGTGCGAGCGAAGTGGCACAACGTTGTCAGGGGTATATTCAGGAATGTGGTACGTATTTCTACTGCCGGTTGTCCTGTTATGTTGGAGCCCCGGTTGCTGTAACTGAGCTGCAAGGCATGTTAAATGAACTGATGGATATGGAGCGGCGCAATATTAAGGAGCTTGAAGAAGTGTTTGTCTATGATGAGCGGGGAAGAGATCAGGAAGATCGCTTTTTGCCTATTCCATGGTTTTCGGAATTATCTATTCTTTTTGAGACGGGTAAAGTAGGGGATTTGCGAGAACGTGTGGATGAGATTTTTGAGTTGCTTGCTGCCCAGGAGGGTTTGTCTCCTGAAATGCTGCATCTCTACTATCATGCCATGCTGCATGTGGTCTATCCGTTGCTTCATCAGAAAAACGTGTCCATACGCAGTCTGTATCCGGGTGAACGGGAGCCGGAAGAGGGGATGGTGACAAGGTCGTTGCCGCAGTTGAAGCAGTGGACGTCTGATCTGATTGATCGTGTTATCCCGGTGTTGTACCCGGACGATCATAGCCCCATGACCATTGTGGATCAGTTGTGCGTTTATATTGAAACTCATATTGGTGAAGAACTTATGCGAGAGGAGCTTGCAGCTTTTGCCGGATTCAATCCCGCTTATCTATCGCGTCTGTTTCGGAAAGAGAAGGGGATGTCCCTATCTGAGTTTATCCTGCAGGGCAGAGTAGCCAAAGCGAAGACATTGTTGTCCCAGTCCACCGTCAAAGTGACGGATATCGCTGGCAAGGTGGGGTACTATAATTACTCGCATTTCACCAAAATGTTCAAAAAGTGCACGGGTATAACGCCACAGGAGTTCCGAAAACAGTCACGTACCGTATAGTTCAGGGCGCAGCATGCTGCGCCTTTTGATTTGTTTATTTTGGCACTAAAGTCATAATTTGATAAGTCAACAGGTCACCACAGCAGATAGAGGTCTTACTCGCCCCGCCGTATACTTGAACCACAGGAGCCGCAACGGAGCTTCATCCTGAGGAAGAATTCAAGAGGAGTGAGGGAGAACAAGTTATGAAGACACATCCCCAGGCGGGTAAGGGAGTACGGATATCGGAAATACCGGGAGAAACAGTCCGAAAGCGCAAGTCGGTGTGGCACAATCTTGGCAAATTCAAGGTGCTGTATCTCATGTTCTTGCCAGGTGTCCTGTTTCTGCTGGTGAACAACTATATGCCGATGTTCGGCGTTCTGATCGCATTCAAAAATGTAAACTATGCTGATGGTATTTGGGGTAGCCCATGGAGTGGATGGGACAATTTTAAATATTTGTTCTCAACCAGTGATGCATGGGAAATTACCCGAAATACACTCGCGTATAACACGGTGTTTATTGCACTAAATCTCTTAGTAGGTGTCGGGCTTGCTATTCTGCTCAATGAAGTGAAGAACAAGGCAATGTCCAAGTTATATCAATCACTTATGTTATTGCCGTATTTCCTGTCCATGATTGTGGTCAGTTATCTGGTACTGGCTTTTCTGGGCAAGGATTCAGGCTTCATGAACTCAACGGTTCTGCAGATGTTTGGCGGTCAGCCGATCGATTGGTATTCAGAGCCGAAGTATTGGCCGTATATTTTGCCACTGGTGAACACATGGAAGAATATTGGATATTATGCTGTCATTTATCTGGCAGCTGTCGTGGGTATCGATGAAGAATATTATGAAGCAGCTGTGCTCGATGGAGCAACCAAATGGCATCAGATACGCTTCATTACCATTCCGTTTCTCGTGCCATTAATCGTCATTATGACGTTATTGCAAATTGGTCGTATATTCTATGCAGACTTCAGTCTGTTCTATCAGGTTCCATTGGAATCGGGAGCGCTGTTCCCTGTAACGAATGTACTGGATACCTACGTATATCGTACGTTCCTTATCGGTGGAGATATCGGGATGTCATCAGCAGCCGGTCTATATCAGGCAATCGTTGGATTTGTGCTGGTTCTTGTATCCAATACCATCGTAAGGCGAATTGATAAAGATAATGCATTATTTTGAGAGGAGGCAAGTCAGCTGTGAAATCACGTGATCCACTAGCCGTATCGAAGCGTTCCGCATCCGTTATTCATGCGATGTTTCTATTCTATGCCATTGCCTGTATCGTGCCGATCCTGCTTGTCTTCGCCATCTCATTTTCGGACGAGACAACAGTAATTGCCAATGGATATAAGCTTATTCCAGAAAAATTCAGCCTGACGGCTTATGAGTTTCTGTTCAGAGATATGGATCAGATCATTCACTCGTATGGTATATCCTTTATTGTTACCGTTGTAGGAACCATTACAAGTGTTGCGTTGACCGCATTATATGCGTATCCGCTCTCACGGAGAGATCTGCCTTACCGGGGCTGGTTCGCCTTTTTCATCTTCTTCACAATGTTGTTCAATGGGGGTCTGGTACCTTGGTACCTGGTCTATGTCAACGTATTGGATCTGAAAAACTCCCTACTGGCACTCATTATGCCGCTACTGCTATCCCCATTCTTTGTACTGGTCATGCGTACATTCTTCGCGAACTCCATTCCGGTGTCCATTCTGGAATCGGCTCGGATTGATGGTGCGGGAGAATTGAGAACGTTTGCACGTATCGTGCTTCCGCTCTCTCTTCCCGTAATGGCAACCGTCGCGTTGTTCAGTACATTGAATTACTGGAATGACTGGTACCTTAGCATGATTTTTATATCAGATAACCGGACGATCAGCCTTCAGTACCTTATGTACCGGACGCTGCTCGATATTCAATATTTAACAACCAACTCCAACGTCTCTTCACAGATTTCGTCGCAGGGTGGATTGCTGAATCTGCCTAACAAAACTCTGCAAATGGCGATGGCTGTGGTCGGTATTGGTCCAATTGTACTGGCATATCCGTTCTTCCAGCGTTATTTCATCAAAGGTCTTACGGTTGGCGCTGTGAAGGGATAACTCTGAACCGGTTAGCGGAGTGGGCAAGGTAAATGAAGATGGACTGAAAGGGCATATACAGAAGTAGTTATCGGTTTAATTGTGAATTGGGGAATTCGGTTGTATGGTTCAACACATGACAGGAGGGGTTCAATTGGTTAGATCATTAAAGGTATGGTCACGCATGATGGCAACGGTGATGACGCTGAGCCTGGTGCTGGCAGCTTGCTCATCAGACAAAGGTGGAACAACAACACCTGGCGCAGAAGGCGGAGGAGCAAGTGAAGGTGGGGGCAAACCCTATGAAGTGACACTGTTCTACCCAGGGACACCACAGAAGGATGTCGCTCTGGTGGAAGCTGAGATCAACAAAAAGATGGAACCAAAGATCGGGGCCACGCTTAAGATCAATGCGATTGACTGGGGACAGTGGGATAACAAGCTGAATCTCATGATTTCTTCAGGTGAAAAATCAGACATTATCTTCACAGCAGCTTGGCAGAACTACACGGTGAATGTAGCTAAAGGCGCATTCTTGCCGTTGAATGATCTGCTTGATGCACATGGTCAGGATATCAAGAAAAACCTGGACCCTGCCTTTCTGGAAGGTTCTCAGGTGGACGGCGTGAATTACGGCGTTCCTACGAATAAGGAACTCGCGGCCACACGTGGTGTGTTGGTACGTAAAGATCTGGCTGACAAGTATAAACTGGACCTGACAGCTGTTAAGACATGGGCTGATCTGGAGCCACTTCTCAAAACAATCAAGGAAAACGAGCCAGCCATTACACCGTTCTATATGTCCAATACCAATGGTAACGGGCTATTGGAGAATCTGGATTGGGATTATCTCGGTGATGCCTCCGTACCTGGAGTGATCTCCAAAACAGCAGGAGGAACAACCGTTCTGAATGAAGTGGAGACCCCTGAATTCAAAGAAGCGGCTGAACTCGCTCGCAAGTGGTATCAAGCGGGATATATCAACAGTGATGCTGCTACGTCCAATGTGTTCCCGAAAGACCAGGCGAAGGCTGGAAAAGCGTTTCTCTGGACGGATGGCATGAAGCCAGGCAAGGATAAAGAAGAAGAAGGGTATGTGGGTTTCCCGCTCACTCAGATTGAGATGACACAGCCAACAATCACGACGGGTGATGCATCTGGAGCGATGCTTGCAATCTCCCGTTCTTCCGAGCAACCGGAGAAAGCGATGCAGGTCATTAACCTGCTGCATTCCGACAAGGAAATTAACAACTTGCTGAACTTCGGAATTGAAGGTACACATTATGTGAAAAAAGACGGACAGGATAATATCATTGCTCTCCCTGATGGCGTAGATGCCAACAGTCGTACCTACAATCCAGGTGCACAATGGCAACTGGGTAACCAGTTCCTGAACTTCCTCTGGGATAATGAAGATCCCCAGAAATGGGAGAAGTTCAAAGAGTTTAACGCCAAAGGTGTGAAGTCGCCAGCACTGGGCTTTACGTTCAACAGCCAATCTGTCAAAAATGAAATTGCTGCGGTCAACAACGTGAACAAACAGTTCAAGCCGGGTATGACATCGGGCGCCGTTGATCCAAATGAGATGATTCCGAAATATCTGGAGAAATTGAAAGCAGCGGGAATTGATAAAATTATTGCAGCCAAACAGGAACAACTTGATACATTCTTGTCTAAGCAATAAATGATCGTCAGCCATGCCAGAGAGACCTGTGTTACTACAGCTCTTGTCAGCGGTGAAAATGGAGGACGTTTTCGGTGAACAACCGAAGACGTTCTTTTTATTGTTGTTTTTTGATTTGGATTGTTAATCATAAATAGGAAAAATATGATATAATAAGGTGGTTGATTAGGGGGTGTTCGTGTGTCGAGAACCAGACTTGTGTTCTCAGGGGCTTTATTGCTATTTGCTATCATCTTTACATTTAACCATCATCTTGGTTTTTCTATTGGGGATACCATGCTGTCAGCAATAGGTATATCACCGTATACTACGTCTTATTTAAGTGGTGTACATATCACACTTTTCCTCGGATTGGGGATTTTCGCCTGCGGCTTCTACCTTACACGCAAAGAAATCGGGAAATCATTCCCCGGTCTTGCAAAAGGGTTATGGATCGTAGTTATCGCTATTATTCTCAGTTATTCGTACATGACGGATAAATTCATGTATGTAGCCAAGTGGGGAGCTACAGGCATTGATGCGGTATCCTATGTACAGAATGCAAGCTCTTGTACCTTTAACGTGCTGAAAACGGGTGAGACCCGAGCCACCTGTGACCTGACACTCAAAAATTACGGCAGAGATTCCGTATCCGCCGTGTTATTGCCTGATCTCGCACGCAGTTATAAGTTTAAGGACGATCCACTGTTGGAAGCCTTGCAGTCTGTCCAGTTAAGGCCGGTACATGTTGAGATTGAACCCCATGGAACGTTTACAGGCAAGTTGGAGTTTTACGGGAAAGCGGAATCCCCTCTGTTCGTCAATGGGAAGCTTATGGATATTGTGCTGGATGTAGGCGTGGATGGAGCGAATACGGTATTTGATTATGATATTCCATAGTTGATATTTTTATAGTAAAAAAGAATAATTACATAAACAGAAGTGGAATAAGGTTTGAGTAGAATAGAAAGATCAAAGGCATATACTGAAATTAGAGAGAGCTGGCTAATCGCTGGCTCTTTTTGTGCGTGGAAGTTGCAATTAGTGCAGAAATGTTGGTTTTATCTCCTTCCCCCTTGAATTGGTAACGCTTACGCTAGATAATGAATCGGTTTGTCTCAAAAAAATAGTTTGTCTTTAGCGCTTACATCATTACAATTAATGTCACGACAAATTTAGACAAGGTGAGATGAAAAGATGTCATATCGGACAAACCTGTTTTCCAAAATGGTCATTCTTATTCTGATTATGCTGATTCCTGTAGTGCTTCTGTACTGGTACTCCAATCACAAAACAACAGCTGTTCTCAGAGACGAGTTGAATCGATCGAATAGTAACCAGCTTGAATTTTTCCAAAATCAAGTGAACACACACATCGAACTGTTATCCTCATGGCCAAATCTGCTCATACATGATCCTGATATTGCCAGCTTCCGCCGAATCTATGCGGACAGTAATTACTTTGACCTAGATGCGATCAACCTGGTCAAACGTATTCAGAATAAGCTGAGTATTCAGGAAAGCTCATCCAATTGGGCCACGAAATTATATCTGTACTCCCCTTCGCTAGGCAGGGTAGTTTCCGAAAGGGACGCACGTTCTTACGATAAACAAGCGTTAAGGGAGAATATCAGTTCCGGCTGGGATGTACGCAAAATTCAGGATGGGGAAGAAGATCGGTTCATGTTTAGCTGGATTACAGTATCTCCGTACGGCATTAAAGACCCAGCTAATAATGCGGAAACGATTATCAAACTGGAGTTTGATAGTGACAACATTCGGGATATGCTCGACAAATTCAAAGACGATGGCAGGCATGATCCCTTCTATTTCCGAGAAGAGTCGGGGGTTATCTATAATCGGACTTCAGACCATTCATTAACGAATCAATTGATGGAAGAACTGTCCGCCCATAAACTTCAGGACGTTGATAATCGTACAGTAGTGATCGGGAATGAACCTTACATGGTTAACACCGTGAAATCCAGTACAACAGGCTGGTATTTGGTGGACTACATGCCCCTGTCAGATATTCTGAAGCCCATTCATCAATCCAATATGTTGTTCTATTCTTCCATGATTTGTTTGTTGTTAATGAGTTTTGGTGTGGCGTACTTGTTCTATGTTCAGGTACAGGTACCAGTGAAACAACTCATTCGCGGGTTCCAGCGGTTGAAGCAGGAAGATTATTCAGTGAGGATTAAGCCAAAAGGCCGCAATGAATTCAGTTTTCTGTCCGAACGTTTCAACTTGATGGTGGAGCAGATCCAGCAGTTGTTTGAACACGTTTACCTGGAACAGATTCATGTGCGTGAAGCCCGGTTGAAGCAGCTGCAGTCGCAGATTAACCCGCACTTTTTCTACAATTGTTTCTCCTTCATCACAAGTATGGCGAAGCTGAAGCGTATGGACGCTGTTGTAGCGATGTCGCATAATCTATCGCGATATTATCGGTATACGACAAGACAGGAGCGGGACGTGGTACCGTTGACAGAAGAGATTGAATTTGTCAGCTGTTATCTGGAGATCCAACGGATGCGTATGGACCGCATTCATTACAAGATTGATCTGACTGATGAGATGTTAAGACAGGAGGTACCGCCACTCATCGTGCAACCACTAGTGGAGAATGCGGTGATTCACGGTATCGAGGCGGACGCGGAAGCCGGAGAAATAAGAGTATCCGGGGAAAAACAGGGTGGTGTCATGGTTCTTGTGGTAGAAGATGATGGGCAAGGCATGACGCAGGAGGCACGTGAGGCGCTTCTGAATAAGCTCAGGGGAACGATGGATCAGGAGATGGGCTGTGGCCTGTGGAATGTGAATCAGAGACTCCAGCTTCGATATGGGGAGCAGGCAGGGCTTGATATAACGGAATCGGAACTTGGTGGATTACGAGTTACGCTGTCATGGCCTGCCGAGCAGGAGTTTCTTCTGGAGAATGAAGGATAAGCACTTGGAATGTGCAGCGTATGATGAACGATGGAATCTATTGGCAGAATGAACGAAATAGGGAGTGAATCACTTGATTGATATATTACTGGTAGATGATGAGACATACGTAACAGAAAGTCTGGAACTTACGATCCCCTGGGGAGAACTTGGGGTAACGACCGTGCTGCGTGCCGCATCCGGTAAGGAAGCGCTGGAGATTATGGAGGAAAATGCAGTAGACATCGTAGTTACCGATATTCGAATGCCTGGTATGTCGGGATTGGATCTCATTACAGAGGTAAGCAAACGCTGGTCTCATATCCGCTGTATCTTGCTGACCGGTCACAGTGATTTTACTTATGCGAAGAAAGCTATTCAATTGCAGGCAGCGGATTATATCCTGAAACCCGTAAACGATGATGAATTTATGAGTTCCGTGTCGGCAGCCATCACGTCTCTTCGCGATGAATGGGATGAATTCGATAAATATCACCGGCTCTTATACAGCCGGAAGTCTGACTATAAAATTTTACGGGAAAATCTCATGCATGATCTGCTGCTGGGACGTGAAATCACGGCGAGGGCACTTCGGGAACAACTGCAACAGTATGAGATTCATATTGATCCGGAACAATCGGCTGTGATGATGCTGATTCGCCTAACAGGACGTTTCTCATCAATGGACCAGCAGTCTCTGGATCTGATGGATTTTGCGGTAGGTAATATTGCTGAGGAAGTACTCGGAGAGCAATTTAACGTGTGGTTTGGTCGCGGACCCCATGAGTGTCTGGTTATGTTCTTGCAGAATCAAGATCAGATCGAATCTCCGCAGATGGACTTGGAGACGTTGAGAATCTCCGCTGAAACATTCCGTGAGCATGTCATTCGATATTTACAGGGAGATCTGTCCATGGTAGTTACCCCGTCATTTCCCTTTAATGAGTTGACAGCAGCTTATCGAAAAAGTCTGGGTTCGCTTGTCCTTTCTGGACCGGAAGAACACAAGATCATATATATGGACATGGATCAGGCACTCAGCAAAAGACCGGAGAATGATGCGACGCAGGCGCTCGAAGAGCTGTACAAACCGCCTGTACTTCCGCAATTGCTTGAGACCAAGCAATGGGAAGCGGCAGCCCGTAAGCTGAACATGGTCTTTGACGCGGCAGAACAGGTACGATTGTCCAGAGAACATGTGTATGAGATGTATCTGTCGGTAACCAATGCATTTATGTATATCGCCCATAAACAGGGGCATCTGGTGCATGAGATTGATCATGCGGGATTCGACCTGCTCCTTGCCCATCAGTTGATTCAATCACCCGAGAAGCTGCGGCGCTGGGCAACCGAGATGCTGGCGAAGCTTCAGGAAGAGTTGTCCGATCAGGAAGGTGTACAGAGCCGCAGACATGTGATCAAGCAAGTTCAGGAGCTGGTGACAAGAGATACAGGACAGGATCTGTCGGTGAAGATGATTGCGGACAAGGTATATTTACACCCCGTATATCTATCGAAAATTTACAAGGCAGAGACTGGGGAAGGTCTTGGGGACTACATGATTCGTATGCGCATGGAACGTGCCCTGTATCTGCTTAAGAATAGCAATAAAAAAATATACGAGATTACGAGTGAACTTGGCTATCAAAATCCGCAATATTTCAGCAAAATGTTCAAAAAGCATTATGGCATGACACCCAATGAATTTCGGGATCAGGCATAATTACAACAACATTCCAGAATATAGGTTGGCAAAGGTGCAGAAATCTTGATTTCGTATCATAGGCTCAAAGGCCTGGTCAGCCTATAATGAAAGGGTAACCAAAACGATTTAAGGGGGAACAACATGAGAGCGCAATCAACGAAAAAGAGATTCTTGTCGCTTCTCGCTACAACGCTGTGTCTGACTGTCGTTCTTGCAGGATGTTCAGGAGGCAGTGGAGGCGGAGATAATGCAGCTTCAAACACAACAGGAACTGAAAACGAATACAAAGAGAAATACGATCCGCCAGTTACGATTACAACAGCCTGGGGAATCGATCCAGAGCTGAAATTCAAAAATGGCGAATCCATGGAAAATAACGTGGCAACCAAGTGGGCCAAAGATCAATTCGGTATTGAAATCAAATCGTTGTGGTCAGTAACAGACACAAACGGAGCATTTGCAACCAAGCTTCGTCTTGCGATGTCATCAGGACAGGAAATGCCTGATATTGTAAACGTGGGTGATAATCTGCTTGCTCAGGATCTGATTGATTCTGGAATGTATCAAGAAGTAGGGCCACTGTTCGATAAGTATGCTTCGGATACATGGAAAAAAGCAATTGAACAAGATCCAAACGTATGGAACCAATATAGTCGTGATGGCAAAAGAATGGGTATCCCTGTTCTGGACTATGCCTACAACAATGATTATCTATTGTGGATTCGTCAGGATTGGCTGGACAAGCTAAATCTGAAAGCGCCAAAAACAATTGATGAATTAGAAGTTGTTATGGAAGCATTCAAAAATAATAACCCTGACGGCTTGGCTCCTGATAAAGTCACTCCGCTCAGCATTGGCTTCAAAACTTCCATGAATACATGGATGGGAGACCCATCATGGATCTTCGGAGCATATGGAACATTGCCGTTCCAATGGAATCTGGGGGAAGACGGCAAGCTGGAGTATGGCTCCATCAATCCGGGTATGAAACAAGGTCTGACCAAATTGAGCGAATGGCTCAAAAAAGGATATATCCCGCAGGAAGCAGCTCTATGGGATGAGAACAAAACAGCAGAGCCAGCAGTTGCAGGAACTGCCGGTATTATTCCAGGACCTTACTGGATGAGTGGATGGCCACTTCTCGATACAGTGAAAAATGTACCGAGTGCCGTGTGGAAACCGATTGAAATTCCGTCTGGTCCTGAAGGCAAAGCGATGCGTCACGGGACACAGTTCGTTAATGGTGTTACGTTGATCAAAAAAGACATGGCGCACCCAGAAGCATTCTTTACGTACCAGAACTACCTGTTCGACAATTATGCAGACCCGGCACCAGGTAGCCCTTATGACAATGGTCTGTTTGCAGGCTATGACTATCAATTAGATGCAAATGGAAAACAAATGCCGATTGACGAGATCGAAGGCGGATATGTTAACGTTGTACGTTATTTGCTTGTTCGTGACGGTGCTCGTATTCCAGATGCACAGATGAAAGCTCTGATGAATTTGGCCAATGGCAAAGAGCCTGAAACCAAGCTTGAGAAAGATGTTGCTGTCAACTACGGTAAAGAAACTCCAGCAGCAGCGAAAGTCTTGCTTAGCCAAGAAGAAATTTCCTTCAAAAACATGTTCACAGGTCCGACAACAAAGACGATGAAATCCAAGCTTGACTATCTGAACAAAATCGAGAATCAGGCATTTAACGAAATTATCTATGGCAAAAATCCGGTTGATGCGTTTGATACCTTTGTACAAACGTGGAAATCGGGTGGCGGCGACCAAATCACGCAAGAGGTTAACGAATGGTATGACAGTGTGAAAAAATAGTTACAAGCAGCGCCCAGACGACTAACGTCAGGGCGCTTTTTTTTGTTTATTCATGCTAAGGCAAAGTGGTTGAATTTGTGCCATTTATATTGCTTTTATGTGCTGTTTGGACCCCGTAAAAGGTTGATATAATCGCTTTATAAGCCACTCAGGGAGTACTTGAGTAGGAAGAAATACAGGGGGAGCAATCATGAGAACTTTGAAACGCACTTGGCCATTCCACGTTATGCTTTTGCCAGCCATTATCTTTCTGATTATCTTCAGTTATGTGCCTATGGGCGGGATTATTATGGCATTCCAGAACTACAAGCCATGGCTTGGGATTAGCGGTTCTGAATGGGTTGGGCTGGACAACTTTAGATATTTGTTTGAACGTGAAGACAGCTTACAGGTCATCTGGAACACATTGATTATTGCTGTACTTAAACTGATCTTTAATTTATTTGTTCCATTTGTTTTTGCCATTCTTTTGAATGAGGTTCGCAAGATGGCTGTACAGCGAACGATTCAAACACTTGTCTATTTACCTCACTTCTTGTCCTGGGTCATTCTGGGCGGGATTTTGATAGATCTGTTGTCAACAGGCGGCTTGGTTAACCGGGTTCTGGGAACCTTCGGACTCGGGCCATATTTCTTCCTGGGAGACAACAGTTGGTTCCGATCTACGGTCATTCTGACAGATGTGTGGAAAGAATTTGGCTATAACATGATCGTCTTTCTGGCTGCCCTTGCCGGAATTAATCCAGCATTGTACGAAGCAGCGGAAATTGACGGAGCAGGACGCTGGAAACAGACACTGCACATTACAATCCCTTCGCTTGTGCCGATGCTGATGGTTGTAGGAACACTGGCACTTGGTAACGTACTGAATGCCGGATTTGACCAGATATTCAACTTGTATAACCCGCTCGTATATCAAACGGGTGACATCATTGATACATTCGTATATCGTTCCGCAATGCAGAATGGTGAGATGGGCTTTGCAACCGCGATCGGATTATTCAAATCGGTCATTAGTATGATCTTGATTCTTGTATCGTACAGCTTAGCCAAAAAATACGCCGGATATCGCATATTCTAAACGAATGAACAGAGAAAGAAGGGACCACGATGTATCATAAATCATTGCCTTATCGCGTGTTTAATATAATCAATACCTGCTTTCTGATTTTGGTCGCCATTATGTGTATTGTACCAATGATTCATGTACTGGCAGTATCCTTTAGTACAAAGGCTGCTGCCGACGCCAATCTGGTCAATCTCTGGCCCGTAGGTTTTTCACTTGAGGCATACAAAAAGACGATGAACAATCCAATTTTCTTGAACTCGCTCTGGATTTCACTTCTACGTACAGTAATTGGTACAGCGATTACCTTGCTGATTACGTTCCTGGCGGCGTATCCGTTGTCCAAAGAGAATAGTGAATTCAAAGGCAGAACGATCTACTCCTGGATTTTTGTATTCAGTATGATTTTTAACGGGGGACTGGTGCCATTTTACATGGTTATCCAGAAGATCGGGTTGATGGATTCCTTCTGGGTACTGGTACTCCCAGGGGCAGTGAACACATTCCTTGTCATTTTGATGCTGAACTTCTTCCGCGGTATTCCAAAAGAGCTGGAGGAAGCGGCGCTGATGGATGGAGCTAACCATTTCAGAACATTATTCAGGATCTTCCTTCCCATTTCGATGCCGTCCATTGCAACCATTGCATTGTTCAGTATGGTGTTCCACTGGAATTCCTGGTTTGATGGATTACTCTACATGAATAACGCCAAGGATTATCCACTTGCTACATTTATGCAAACGGTCATTATTGGACGTGATATGAGTAGCATGAGCATGAATCCAAAAGAAATGGAAGCTCTCTCTCAAACCACGGTAAGGGCAGCTCAGATCTTCATCGGAAGTGCACCGATATTGATTGTGTATCCTTTCCTGCAACGTTTCTTTGTCAAAGGTATGACGTTGGGCTCAGTTAAAGGCTGAGCCTGTACCCCAAATTAATGGAGGTTGATACAGTGAGCAACTTGACGGAAAAGACATTCATTCTGGGAATGGATGTGTCCTTTATGGATGAAATCGAACAACATGGCGGGAGTTATAGTGATGTGGATGGCAAGGAACAAGACTTGCTGTCCATCCTGAAGATTAATGACACTAACGCGATACGACTTCGAATCTGGAATGATCCTGTTGGTGGATTCTGCAATCTGGAGCGGACGGTGGAGGTAGCCAAACGGATCAAGAAACAGGGATTGAAATTTTTGCTTGATTTCCATTATTCCGATCGCTGGGCTGATCCAGCCAATCAATGGAAGCCGAAAGCATGGGAGAATCTGTCCTATGAAGAGCTTCAACGTGCGGTATGCATGTATACGGCTGACGTTCTGAGAACGTTGAAGGAACACGATGCACTTCCAGACATGGTGCAGGTGGGCAACGAGATTACACCAGGCATGTTATGGAATGAGGGACGTGTCGGTGGAGAAGAGCATGATACGGATGAACAGTGGGAGCGTTTTGCAGGCCTTGTGAAGTATGGAATTGCTGCGGTCAAATCCGTTGACGCGGATATTCAGATTATGATACATATTGATCGTGGTGGAGATAACGCCGAGAGCCGCAAGTTTTATGATCGCTTTGAAGCACTGGGTGTGGAGTTCGATATCATTGGGCTCTCATATTATCCTTGGTGGCATGGCACACTCGATGCCTTACGTGACAATCTGCATGATCTGGCTGAGCGTTATGGCAAACCCATCAATGTAGTTGAAACCGCTTATCCATGGACGCTGGAGCAGCCGGAAGGCATTGAATGGATTTTGAATCAGGAAGATATGTTGTTACCGGGATACCCTGCAAGTGTAGAGGGACAGACCAAATATCTGAAGGATCTATTGCAAATTATTCGCGAAGTTCCTGGTGGTTTGGGGCACGGATTCTATTATTGGGAACCTGCCTGGATACCAAGTAAAGAAGAATGGTCCGTCGGTCATCCGAATAACTGGGGCAACCTCACCATGTTTGATTTTAAAGGTCGCAAGTTGGAATCGTTTACAGCACTCGCTTCTGTTGAAGAATCAGATGTCGTGACATACGTGTAATCTAGCGTAATACGTATCTTCTGTGAAGTCGTTGTTATCGTATATAAATTTAAAAAACAGCAATTAAAGCAAGGGAGTTGTCCTTATGACATACAAATTTCCACCTGTAAGTTCCAAAGCCCCGCACATGTTGCATGGCGCAGACTATAACCCGGAGCAATGGCTCCGCTATCCTGAAATTCTGGAAGAAGATATTCGCTTGATGAAGCTTGCCAAGTGTAACGTGATGTCCATTGGTATCTTCTCGTGGGTATCCCTTGAGCCGGAAGAGGGCGTATACACGTTTGAATGGCTGGATCAGGTGTTGGATCGTTTTGCAGCTAATGGCATCTATGCATTCCTGGCTACACCAAGTGGTGCGAGACCAGCATGGATGTCCGCCAAGTACCCAGAAGTACTCCGTGTCTCTGAGAAACGTGTCCGTAATCTCCACGGTTTCCGTCATAATCATTGTTATACTTCCCCGGTATACCGTGAGAAGGTTACTGCGATCAACACAAAACTGGCAGAACGTTATTCGGATCATCCGGCTGTAATTGGCTGGCATATCTCGAACGAGTTCGGCGGAGACTGTCATTGTGATTATTGTCAGGAAGCATTCCGTGGTTGGGTGCAGAAGAAGTATAAAACACTCGATGAACTGAATCATTCGTGGTGGACCACATTCTGGAGCCATACGGTTACAGACTGGAGTCAAGTGGAATCTCCGGCTCCACACGGTGAGACACAGGTACACGCAATGAATCTGGACTGGCGCCGTTTCGTTACGGATCAGACAGCTGATTTTATCGTGCATGAAACGAAACCATTAAAAGCTCAGAATCCTGATCTGCCAGTCACAACCAACCTGATGGAATTCTATGGCGGTCTGAACTATTGGAAGTTCGCTGATATTCTGGATTTCCTCTCTTGGGACAGTTATCCGACTTGGCATGATGCAGATGACGACGCGAAACAGGCATCACGTATCGCGATGATGCATGATATCGTTCGTTCCATCAAAGGCGGTCAGCCGTTCTTGCTGATGGAGAGTACTCCAAGTTCGACGAATTGGCAAGATGTCAGCAAACTGAAAAAACCTGGCATGCATCTGCTCTCTTCTCTCCAGGCTGTGGCACACGGCTCCGATAGTGTTCAGTACTTCCAGTGGAGAAAAAGCCGTGGGTCTAGTGAGAAACTTCATGGTGCGGTGGTAGACCACGTAGGAACGGAACACACTCGAGTGTTCCAAGATGTCACCGACGTAGGAACGGCTCTTGAAGGCATGGAAGCTATTGTAGGAACAGCGGTTCCGGCAGAAGTTGCAATCATATTTGATTGGGAAAACCGCTGGGCCGTTAATGATTCCCAGGGTCCGCGTAATATCGGTGTGAAGTATGAGCAGACGGTGGAAGAGCATTACGAAGCGTTTTGGAAAAAGGGAGTCGCTGTAGACGTTATTGATATGGATGCAGATCTGTCCAAGTATAAGTTGCTGATTGCTCCAATGCTCTATCTGGTACGTGAAGGTGTCGGGGAACGTATTGAGAAGTTTGTAGAACAAGGTGGTACGTTTGTAGCAACTTACTGGTCTGGTATTGTTAACGAAAACGATCTGTGTTTCCTGGGTGGATTCCCAGGCCCGCTGCGTAAGACACTTGGTATCTGGTCCGAGGAAATTGACGGACTGCATGATCGTGATCTGAACGGAATTATCCCTGAGAAGGGCAATGAGCTTCAGCTCAATACAGCGTATGATGCAATTGAACTGTGTGATCTGATTCATCTGGAAGGCGCGAAGTCCCTGGCTACGTACCGTTCAGACTTTTATGCCGGACGTCCGGCATTGACCGTTAACCAGTTGGGTTCAGGGAAAGCATATTATGTAGCGACACGTCTGAAGGCACCATTCTATGATGATTTCTATGCGAAACTAATCGCTGACCTGAACATTGAGCGTGGACTTGAAACAGAGCTGCCTGCCGGAACAACGGCGCATACGCGTACAGATGGTACAGCTGATTATGTGTTTGTACAGAACTACACACCAGATGAGAAGCTGGTTGAATTAGATGGACAGTCCTATACCGATCTGCTCAGTGGTGATGCTGTGGAAGCAAGTCTCAGCTTGAAGCCATATGACATTTGTGTTCTGCGCAGACCAGTTGCACGGAAATAATATAGATTCTATATGGTACTAAATGAATGAAGTTAGTATTGAGAAAAGATGGCTTGAACGCCTGCATTGGTGTTCAAGCCATCTTTTTTATTTATGCATTTGGCTGTTGAACCACTTTTTCTGGACAAGATAAAGGATAAACGTGTCCGCGCAGCGAAGACAAACACGTAACATGTAACTCAAGACTTTCAGTCTGGGAGGAATGGAAATGAATCAAAGGAATCTGGATGGTAACAGCATTATTATTCGACTGGAAATGACAACTAAGGATATCAAGTTTGGCGAAGTGGCTTCGGCCATCTCGGAAGCTGGGGGAGACATCATTGCCATCGACGTGATTTCCACCAATCAGGATGTAAGCGTGCGCGACTTGACGGTCGCAGTTACAGATGCACAAGATAACAGTAAAATTATAGAAGGGGTGCGCCAGCTTAAAGGTGTATCCATCATTAACGTATCGGATCGCACGTTCCTGCTGCATTTGGGCGGCAAGATCGAAGTGACCCCAAAGACCCCGATTCAGAATCGGGAAGACCTGTCGCGTGTGTACACTCCGGATGTAGCCCGGGTATGTTCAGCGATTGCGGAAGAACCGGGGAAAGCATTCTCGCTGACAATCAAGCGGAACACGGTAGCCGTGGTATCCGATGGCAGTGCAGTGCTTGGACTGGGCAACATAGGTCCCCGTGCAGCGATGCCGGTCATGGAAGGTAAAGCGATGTTATTCAAACAGTTTGCAGGCGTCGACGCCTTCCCCATCTGTCTGGACACACAGGATACCGAGGAAATCATACGCACTGTGAAAGCGATATCACCTGGTTTTGGCGGCATTAATCTGGAGGATATCTCTTCACCGCGTTGTTTCGAAATTGAACGTCGTCTGAATGAGGAATTGGACATTCCTGTATTTCATGATGACCAGCATGGCACAGCGGTTGTGTTATATGCCGGTCTGATCAATGCGCTTAAACTGGTGGGCAAGTCCATTGAAGATGTGAAGATTGTGGTCTGTGGTATCGGTGCAGCAGGTGTAGCATGCAGTAACATCTTATTGTCCGCAGGAGCCAGTCGACTTATAGGTGTCGATCGTGAAGGTGCGATTGTACGGACACAAACCTATGAGAATGAAGTCTGGAGTGACTATGCAGCTCGTACTAACCCCGAACTGGAGACTGGCTCGCTGCGTGATGTCATTCGCGGAGCCGACGTGTTCATTGGCCTGTCCCGAGGGAATCTGTTAACTCGCGAAGATGTGCAGACCATGGCGGAAGATCCAATCGTGTTTGCAATGGCAAACCCGGTACCAGAGATTATGCCTGCCTTGGTGGAAGACATTGTGGCTGTAATGGCAACAGGCCGATCCGATTATCCGAATCAGATCAACAACGTGTTATGTTTCCCGGGCATGTTCAGGGCAGTTCTGGATTGCCGAGCCACCGAAATTAATGAAGAAATGAAGCTGGCAGCCGCTCAAGCGATCGCTTCGGCCATTACGGATGAAGAGCGTACACGCTATTACATTATTCCGAGTGTGTTCAATGATAAAGTGGTCAAATCGATGCGCAGTCGCGTGATTGAAGCAGCTGTTAAGACGGGTGTAGCTCGGCGTATTCCTCGTGAACAGGCCCGTGAAGGTGGGGAATCGTAAGATGCCAGAGAACCCTCTTCAACCTGGTGGGAATTTGCAAGAATCAGGGCACATGCATAATATAGATGGAATAACGGCAGGAGAGGCTGTTCTGCGCGCCGCGCGATCCTTTGTTCAAGGGGACTCATCCAAGCATCGTGATGGTCATGACTGGCCGCACATTGAACGGGTAACGGCACTTGCGGTTGAACTCGCTCACCGCATGGGTGCAGATCCATTTGTCTGTGAGCTTGCTGGATTATTACATGATGTACCGGATGAGAAGCTGAATGAGAGCTTGGAAGCCGGGATGGCCAAACTGAATGACTGGCTGGATACCCAGCCTCTTGACCCGGATATACGTAATAAGGTTGTGGGTATTATTAGCACCATCTCATATGCGGGAGGTCAGCGTCCTGCGGTCAGTTCGCTTGAAGCACAGGTTGTTCAGGATGCAGATCGACTGGATGCACTGGGTGCGATTGGGATCGCGCGAACCTTTGCCTTTTCAGGCGCCAGAGGGCGCGAGATGTACGATCCGTCCCTTCCCCCACGGGAGCAGATGACCCGTGAGGAATATCGCAATGGGCGCAGCACAACGATAAATCACTTTTACGAGAAGTTGTTCAAGCTCAAGGATCTGATGAATACCTCCTATGGCAGGGAGCTGGCGGAACAGCGTCATGATTATATGGTGCAGTTCGTGGACCAGTTCAAAAGGGAATGGGAGGGCACGGACCGTTAGGCAGGCATAATAAGCATGAGTATTCCACAGAGGTATAATTAGTAACCGAGGCGAATCTTTGAAGTGGCGAAAATCCATTTTGAAGATTTGCTTCTTTTTGGGTTAATAATGTGTATTAACATACATAAAGAAATTAATTTCACAATAGCTCTGACTTATGACATGGCAACGGAAGACCTTACATGGTACAATAAATCGTTCTCCTGAATGAATTCAGGCAAAAAAAGAAATATGGGGTAATAATGAACATGATTATCAAATGTAAAATTTCAGGTTCGGTAAAGAGGAGGGGTCACCACCATGTCGTTTGGTGCACGTGTACTTAAGACGGGGATCGCGGTTACGCTTGCCTTGTACCTTAGCAGCCTGTTCTTGAACCCGCAATCTCCCGTGCCTGCCGCAATCGCGGCTATATTCGCCATGCAGCCTTCCATCTATCGTTCCTGGAAATACTTCCTGGATCAATTGCAAACGACCACGCTGGGAGCTATTGTCGCCCTGGTGGGGGGCATGGTGTTGTCCAATGAGCCAATCGCTGTTGGATTAATTATTGTACTTGTCATCATGATCTGTCTTAAATTGAATATGGGTGAGACGGTTGGCCTGACACTGGTCACGGTTGTATCCATTATGGAAGCATCGGGTGACTGGCATTTTGCACTCAATCGTTTTCTGTTGACACTGGTTGGTATTGTATCGGCGTTTCTCATCAACATTACGGTATTTCCGCCGAAACCGAAGGTTCAGTTCGTGAAGCAGATCCATAGTGTATTCAGCGGTATGTCGTTGCTTCTGCGAACCTCGATCTCGGATGAGATCAAGGAAGTTGTATTCCGGGAGGAGAAAAGCAACCTGGGCGGTTCCATTAAGTCTTTGTCCGACAAGTATAACTTGTTCGAAGAGGAACAGAAAAAGATGAAACGTTCGAAATTCAGCGAAACTCGTCAGATGGTGGTCTACAAACAAATGCTGCTGAGTCTGCAAAAAGGGTATGAGGTGCTGGATTCGGTGGAACGCCACTATTTCCAGGCACCGCGGACAACGGCCATGGATCAGTTTTTTGACTCACATCTTGAACTGGTTATCAAATTCCATGAGCATGCACTGCTCAAGTTCGAGGATAAGCTGAAGCCTAATGGTGAAGAGGCCGCACAGTTTGTATTGGATAATGACCGTTTCATGGAGCAGGCGATCACCCAGTTTGATATCGACAAGGAAGGGATGTTACGATTGTCCATCGTGGCCGCTGCGATCTATGATTACGGATATCAGCTGGAACGTTTGAATCGACTTGCCGAACATGTGCATAGCGCTAGCGAAGACAAAGAATCACAGGATAAAATTTTGAATTGGCTTAAGTGGCCTTAAATTCAAGTTCAAAAAGTCTGGTTTTCAGTACCAAGAAGATGGAATGAAGATAGAAATGGAGTAGCGGAGCGTAGGACAACTACGTGAGCAACGGACATTTCGGCTGAATTTCATATTCGATGCTGATGATGCCGTTAGGCATGATTTGTAATCAAAATTAGACTTTTTGAACAACCTCTAAGTGCGAATTGCGCACCTGCTTGGCGATCATATACAATGTAGTTACAACATTGCCCGGACAATCGTGTCCGGGTTGTTTTGTCATACATACGGCTGAAGGGCATGAATGAATATTAACGAACTGAGGGATAGAGACATGATTATTGAGGAATTGGACGCTGAACTAATGGAAAGGTTGAGTGGGACAAATCTGGCGCATAAACAGCATGAAGCCATGCAACTGCTGACCGTATCTGAGGATCAATGGCCCCATCAGGCGATGATCAGTATGGGGGAAGTGATTGCGATAAATCCGCATCAGCTTAGACTGGCTCTATGGCAAGGTACACAGACAAGTATGAACATGAGCAAAACAGGCAAGGCTACCTTGATTGCGGTTCAAGGACATCGATTGTTGCATATCCGTATAGAAGTAGAACGGCTGCCTGAGATGAAGGGGGCTGTTCATCCGAGAGATCGTTTTGAAGCACAAGTGCTTCAAATACGTGTGGATCACGCGCCATATGCGGAGATCACTTCAGGAATAACCTTTCAATTAAAAGATGAACTTGGAGCAATTACACGCTGGAAAGAGACAATTGAAGAATTACGAAAATAGGCAGAAGTAGCTAAGTCAGATGAGGGCCCGGTGATTGGGTAATAATGAAGAAGAAAACAACAAAAAACGCCTCCGCTTGCATCGGGAGGTTGTCACTGGTACAATAAAAAATGGTTTTCAGAAAATTAGAACTAATTAACATATAATTAAAATGTTTACTTTCTAATAATTATACCATTGCCTTTTCGGGCTTGTCAAATGGGATTTTGAGGACACAATCCGGGGAAAGAGGGGCTATTAACATATGAGTACAGAGCAGCAATGGAATGAGGAACAACAACGGGTCAACACGGTGACCGATCAGATTGAGCGCAAGATCACAACGTTAGAAGATGAAGTAGGTTCCTTCCGGGACGAAGTGGTTGGCATGAGAAAAGATTTCTGGGACGAAGTCACAATGAACTTTAGTGAAGCGGATGATGTCGGGGAAACTTCAACCAGTATGCGGCAGCAGTCACAGGTACTGTCCGATCGGGAGCGCAGTCATCTCAATACAGCGGCTGCGTTGGATAAAATGAAACGACTGCATCATTCACCGTATTTTGGGCGCATTGATTTTAAGGAAGATGGATATCCAAATACAGAACGCATTTATCTCGGCATTGCATCGTTGCTGGATGAGAAGGAAGAATCTTTTCTGGTCTACGACTGGCGTGCGCCAATCTCCAACCTGTATTATGACGGAGCACCGGGTCCAATCACGTATCATACACCCAGTGGGGAGATCAGCGGTGATATAGAGATGAAGCGGCAGTTTGTCATTCGGGATGGACGTATCCGGTTTATGTTTGACACGGGGGTTACGATTGGTGATGAGTTGTTGCAGGCCGTGCTCAGTCGAACTTCGGATGCACAGATGAAGAGTATTGTAGCGACCATTCAGAAGGAGCAAAACCGGATTATCCGTAATGACCGGACACGTATGCTCATTGTGCAAGGCGCAGCCGGCAGTGGCAAAACATCCGCGGCGCTCCAGCGTGTGGCATATCTTCTCTATAAATACCGCGAGCATCTGCAAGCGGATCAGATGGTTCTTTTTTCACCAAATCCCATGTTCAACAGTTATGTCTCCACGGTACTGCCTGAGCTTGGGGAGGAAAACATGTTGCAAACGACCTTCCAGGAGTATCTGGAGCGCCGTTTGGGTCGTGAATATCAATTGGAAGATCCGTTTATTCAACTCGAATATGTACTTACAGGGACGGAAGATCCCGATTACGATGTGCGTATGTCCAGCATTCGCTTCAAGTCATCCGAATCTTTCCTGAAAGTCATTACACGTTATAAGGAAAGCATGTTGTCAGGTGGCATGAAATTCAAGCCGGTACGCTTCCAGGGCCGAGCGATTGTCACGTCAGAGGCTATGGCTGAGAAATTCTACAGTTTCGAGTCGTCTGTCAAGCTGGTGAGTCGACTGGAGATGCTGCGGGACTGGATGCTGAAAGAACTGTCTGCCTTTGGTAAAGGTGAACTGGATGCGCCTTGGGTGGATCAGCAACTTGATCTGATGGAGCCGGAGGATCTGCAACGTGCGTATCAACGGTTGAAGCGCAAACAAAAAGGAAAGACCCATACGTTTAATGACTTCGATCAGGAAAGAGAAATTCTGGCACGTATGGTGGTCAGTGACCGACTCAAACCGTTGCGTAAATGGATTAAGTCCTTACGATTCGTTGATATAAGACAATTATATGCACATCTATTCAACGATCAGGCTCAGATGGAGCGATTGCTGGGTGACGAAGCGTTGCCTGCTCAATGGGATGAAATCTGTAAGATGACTTTACGCAGATTGAAGCTTCAGGAGTTGGCATATGAAGATATTACGCCATACTTATACTTGCGTGAGCTTATGCTTGGATTCCATATTAACTCCAATATTCGCCATGTCATCATTGATGAAGCCCAGGATTATTCTGCGTTTCAGTTGGCATTTATGAAGAGACTGTTCCCACGGGCGAAAATAACAGCACTTGGTGACTTTAATCAGGCAATCTATGCCCACTCTTCAGTACTTAGCGGAACAGGACCCTTGACTAACCTGTACGGACCAGACAATACGGAAGTGATTGAGCTGACCAGAAGTTATCGATCTACCCGGGAGATCGTGGAGTTTACACGTGGCATGGTGCCTGGTGGGGAAGAGATTATTCCATTTAACCGTAGCGGTGAGAAACCTAAAGTGATCGTTTCTTCTGATTCAGAGCGTCATATAAATGTCATCACAACAGACCTTAAGCACTTGATTAAGGAAGGGTATGAATCGGTTGCAGTCATCTGCAAGACCGCCGAACAGAGCAGAGACGTCCATGCTGCATTGAGCAAGGCACTGCCCACAGCACCGAAGTTAATCAAGAAAACGACGCTGGCTTTTGAGCAGGGTGTTCATGTCATCCCGGCGTATCTGGCCAAAGGCGTGGAGTTCGATGCTGTCCTGATCTATGACGGCTCTGCGAAGCAGTATGCCCAGGAGCATGAACGCAAGTTGTTCTACACGGCTTGCACACGAGCGATGCATCTACTGCACGTATACTGTGTCGGCACACCGAGTCCGTTCATTACCGCCCAGTCGGAAGAATGGTATGATCTTGGCAAGGTGTCTGCTGTGCAAGTGGACTGACCTAACATTTCATATGCATGAAGAAGGCTTCCGTTCAATGGAACGGGAGTTTTTCTGTATATGATACATATCTCGGGAAGAAGCTAGCTTAGCGAGAGAAGTGTACATGATGAGGTTTCGGCCATATATAGTTGATCGTATGAAATGGAAATACCTAACGTGAATCCGTAAGGATTGGGTCCCGTGAATAAATACGACGGCATAATTTGTATTGAAGCACAATGGATGTGATTTTTCTTTACACATGAGGTCCGGACTCATATAATCGTAACAATATATTTTTTTGGATCGTTTATTAAAGGAGGCAACAAAATGAACAAACCATCATTTGAACGGCCACTTATGGCCGATTGTGTACCTGATCTGGTCGCTACAGCACGGGGAGATTTGCCAGCGACTTTGGTCATTCGGGGAGGTACGCTGGTAAACGTGATATCGGGTGAGATTTTGCCTGAGATGTCCATAGCTGTACAGGGAGCTCGAATCGCTTATGTCGGTAAAGATGTAAGCCACACCATCGGAGAACATACCCGGATTATTGAAGCGAACGGTAAGTATATCGCTCCTGGTCTGCTGGATGGACACTGCCATATCGAAAGTACACAGATGAAAGTAACCGAGTTTGCGAGAGCGGTATTGCCTTCAGGTACAACCGGAGGTTTCTTTGACCCTCATGAGATCTCTAACGTACTTGGTCTCAAAGGACTGAGACTGATGCTGGATGAAGCACGGACCACACCGATGGCTGCTTATATGCAGGTGGCTTCCTGTGTGCCTTCCACTCATCCAGGACTGGAGACAACAGGTGCTTATATCGGGCCTGAAGAGGTAGCGGAGGCTCTTTCCTGGGGTCCGGACATGATTGGTCTTGGTGAAGTGATGAACTTCCCTGGGGTAGTCTATGGGGACGAGACGATGATCGGTGAGATACAGGCGACCCTCCGGGCAGGTAAAGTGGCAGACGGTCATTTCACCTGGGCTGCAGATGACTGGCGTCTGCCAGCGTATGCAGCGAGTGGCGTTACGGGAGATCATGAATGTGTGACCAAGGAAGATGTGGTTGAACGTCTGCGACTCGGAATGTACGCGAAGATGCGCCAAGGTTCGGCATGGCATGATGTAGCAGAGACGATCAAAGCTTGTACTGAGCTGGGTCTGGATACACGCCGGATGATGCTGGTGACCGATGACCGAAGCTCTGAATCCCTGCTCAAGGAAGGACATATGGATTTTGTTGTTCGTCTCGCAATTTCCCAAGGGGTGAGGCCGGTTACGGCTTTTCAGATGGCAACCATTAACACGGCTGAGCGCTTCGGAGTTGCGCGCGACATTGGTGCGGTCATTCCAGGTAATATAGCCGATATTATTCTGCTGGACGGCCGATTGGCGGATGTGCGTGTGGGCATGACGATTGCTGCCGGGCAAGTTGTAGCCGAGAATGGGAAGATGACGGCGGTATGGGACAGTTTCACGTACCCTGAGGAAGCGCTGAACACGGTGAAGTTAGAAGCTAATATTCAGCCGGAAGATCTGGAGTTGGCTGCACCGATTCAAGAGGGGACGATTGGTGCCAAAATCATTCATGTGACAGAGAACCATGTGGATACTAAGGAGAAACACCTGCCAGTCTCCGTAGAGAACGGCAAGGTTGTGGTTTCAACTTCAGGGGAAGTATGCAAAATTGCGGTCTTGGAGCGTCACAAACAAACCGGGAATCGAGCGGTAGCGCTTGTTGGAGGCATCGGCTTCACATCACCGGCAGCGATTGCAATGACGGTTGCTCATGATAGTCACAATCTGTTGATTATCGGTAATGATGATGCGTTAATGGCTGAAGCCGGTAATCGCGTCATTCGTATGCAGGGCGGGGTCGCCGTGGTAACGGTAGCAGGTGTAACCGAATTCCCGCTGCGGATTGCAGGTTTGATGTCAACCGAGCCATTCGAAGTCGTTGCAGCCCAATCGGCAGCAGTCAGTGAAGCTTTACAGTCCGCAGGATGTACGTTGAATAATGCGTTCATGACGCTTTCGTTGCTGGCGCTGGTTGTAATTCCGGAATTACGTTTGTCCGACAAGGGGCTTGTGCGGATCTCGGCAGAAGGTATAGAACTGGTGTCCCTTTTCGATGAAGTGGTTGAGAATACACCTGTAGCTCCATCGGGTAATGAATGAACGGAAATGTCGACTAGAACATCATTAAATAGGGTTCCATATAAAGCCGCCTTAGGGCGGTTTTTTGGTGTGTTTTAGGAGAAAACGCTTTCTAGGTCTTCTGGAGCTTGGTGTACATATGGCAATAATGACTGAAGTCATGCTGAAATAAGGATTGAATTTGAAAATAATGAATAATTGCGACTTTTGAACTATACATACAGAACTACGAATTCCCGAAATATAGTTATATGATTCTTTCGTCGTAAGTCTTGAAGATGATATTGCATATAAAAGCAATCCAAATTCGTCGTACCTAATAAGTATCCATTAAATGAATATGAAACGACACAATTTCATCCAGATTTGCACGTCAGAGCTGATAACTTCAGAGGGAGTGTACAAATATGAAAAGCAAAAGGGGTTACCGTTTTATCTTATTACTGAGTTGTTTGATCCTGTGTGTGAGTACAGCCTGTTCTTCCAAAGCCATTGCGGATGGTTCAGTCGACAGTTATGCAACGATTCATGGAGAACTTGATGTGCCGGTGAGAGCGACTTGGGTGTGGGATACGACCCAGATCCGAAGTAATCCTCAAGAGGTGTTAAATTACGCTACAGCGAACAAGATCAATACGATCTATCTGCAGATAAACCGGGATATAAAGATTCCTGAGTATAAAAGTTTTATCCGCCAGGCGAGAGTCAAGAATATTGCGGTGGATGTCATGGACGGAAGATCAGCCTGGGGTTTGACGGAAAGCCGGGAGCAGATTGCTTCTTTCCTGGACTGGATCGAGACATATCAGGCGCAGGCGTTGCCTAATGAGAAGTTTGCTGGTATCCATCTGGATATTGAGCCACATGTGCACCCGCAGTGGAAAATCAATCAGGCTAGTGTAATTACCCAGTGGCAAGGCAATGTGGAGTACATTGTTGAGCGAGCATCACGGATGAAGATGCCGGTAGCGGCTGATCTGCCTTTCTGGCTCGATAACTACAAAATCCCGGGTTCCACGATGGCCGTAAGCAGTTGGATGATTCGCAAATTTGATTCCATCACCATTATGGCTTACCGCGATACAGCTGCTGCAATCTATAGTGTAGCGAAGGATGAACTTGCAGAAGCAGCTCTGCTTGGCAAGACGATCTCGATCGCGGTGGAGACAAAGCAAAGTAAGGAAGGCGACTTCATTACTTTTTATGAAGAGGGATCTGCTTATATGGAAACACAATTAAAGTTGGTCGAAAAAATGGCTTCAGTACATGCCTCCTTTAACGGTTTCTCCGTACATGAGTACACTTCATGGAAGACCCTGAAAAAGTAAGACACCAATAAGCTCCTTAGCGCAATGCTCGAAGTAATATATGAAAGAGTTCTAACTGAAACAACGTGTCTCAGAGCGTTACTTTGTTAGTTTTCGGGAATTGGAAGTTGATAAAAGAAGGTGTTTGCAGCTGAATAGCTGCGAGCACCTTCTTCTTTTACACCTGAACCAGGGCAGAATCCATGGCCACGTTCTCATAGAACATTTTGCGATACTGTGAAGGTGTGGTGGCTTTATGCTTTTTAAATGTAGTGATGAAGTAGCTTAGATGCTCAAAACCCACATCCATGGCGATATCAACAATCTTGTGATCTGTATTCTCAAGCTGAACGCAGGCCTGTTGAACACGGTAATAGTTAATGTAATCTACAGGGGTTTTCTGCACCATCTGTTTGAAGAAACGGCAGAAGTGTCCCTCGCTCATATTGGCTTCATCGGCCAGTTCTTTCAGCTTTAATGGTTCAGGATAACGTTTGTGGATATAACCGAGCACGGATTTCAGGCGCTCTACCTTGTCATGACTCCCTGTAGCCACGGTGCCTTTGAGCGGAGCAGGTTTCATATGTTCGAACATTCTGGAAAATATGAGGTACAGGTACGCTTTTGTTGACATTTCACACGTTTCGGTTCGGGTAGCATGGTCTGCAAATATACGTTTCAGAAGATCCAGAATTTCTTGTCCCCAATCCTCATCTGCCTTGATATGACTGGGGGGAATCACCGTTTTGCGTACTAGTGGACCGATGAATTTCTCTTGAACTGTATCGAAGGTACGGCTGCCAAGCAGCTCGGGATTAAATACAATGGAAGAGAATACACAGGGAACATCGCCCTTCAGATACCCCGCATGAATCTCGCCTCTATTAATGAAAATGGCTTCTCCAGCTTGGACCTCAACAGTGTTCATATCAATCTGAAAGACAGCGCAGCCCTTGGTCACCATGGTGAACTCCATCTCATCATGCCAGTGGCAATCGAGAATGCTATCCCCGTTCAGTTGTTGAATATCCGGGTACACACTGACGGGATACATGGCATTGCCGTGAATCCGGTCTTCCCGTAATCGTTCACGTTCCATATCAGATTCTCCTTTTGTATCAATATTAAAGTAATCGTTTCCATAGATTGGTGATGATGTTCAAGAATCGGATGTTTATTATCAAAATCGTGATATATTTGGTCAAAATAAGAGAAGAAATTCATTATTAATATCAATATTATTATAATATAACCAAAGGGGGAAAGAAAACATGAAATTTACTGATGGATTCTGGATGACTCGTGAAGGGTACCAGATTCAAAACCCGACTGACATTCGTGATATTGTGCAAAAAGACAATTCTGTGACCGTATATGCGGCAACTAAATATATTCGTAGCAAAGGCGACACTCTGAACGGTACATTGCTGAAAGCAACGTACAGCTCACCAATGCCTAACGTTATTCGTGTAACTCTGAATCACCATAAAGGCGGCGTGAAAAAAGGACCTGTATTTGAGCTTAACACACAAGAAGCCAACGTTGAGATCGCAAAAAATGAACAAGGTGCTGTTTTGAAAAGCGGCAATCTGGAAGTTCAAATCGACAAAACAAATGGTTGGGACATTAGCTTCCTGTATGGAGGAAAACGGATTACAGGTAGCGGTCAAAGAGCTGCTGGTTATATTACAGGTCCAAGCAAGGAAGCATATTTCCGCGAACAGCTTGATCTCGGTATTGGTGAATACGTTTACGGACTCGGTGAGCGCTTCACGCCGTTTGTTAAGAATGGTCAAATCGTAGATACCTGGAATGAGGACGGCGGTACAAGCAGTGAGCAGTCTTATAAGAACATTCCGTTCTATTTGTCCAATAAAGGATATGGCGTATTTGTAAATCATCCTGAACGCGTATCATACGAGATTGCATCCGAGAATGTATCCAAAGTGCAGTTCAGCGTAGAGGGCGAGACGTTGGAGTACTTCATTATCGGCGGTGACAATCCTAAGGATGTACTTGATAATTATACGAAATTAACAGGTAAACCAGCGCTTCCACCAGCATGGACATTTGGTCTGTGGCTGACAACATCATTCACAACGGATTATGACGAAGCAACGGTTAACCATTTCGTAGATGGCATGGCTGAACGTGATCTTCCGCTGTCTGTATTCCATTTTGACTGCTTCTGGATGAAGGAATACCAATGGTCTGATTTTGTATGGGATGAAGCGATGTTCCCGGATCCGGAAGGCATGCTTGCACGTCTGAAAGAAAAGGGACTTAAAATCTGTGCTTGGATCAATCCATATATTGCAGAAAAATCCTACTTGTTCGATGAAGGTATGGAGAATGGTTATCTGGTTAAAACAGCCGATGGCAGCGTATGGCAATGGGATATGTGGCAAGCAGGTATGGCTCTGGTTGATTTCACGAATCCGGATGCTGTGAATTGGTATAAGAGTAAGCTTGAAGTCCTTCTGGATCAAGGTGTAGATTCCTTCAAGACCGACTTTGGTGAAAGAATTCCGACTGATGTTGTGTACTTCGATGGCTCTGATCCGGTTAAAATGCACAACTATTATACACAGCTCTATAACAAAGCTGTATTTGAATTGCTCGAAGAGAAGATTGGCAAAAACGAAGCTGCCCTGTTTGCACGCTCTGCAACAGCAGGTGGGCAACAATTCCCGGTTCACTGGGGCGGTGACTGCTCTTCTACGTATGAATCCATGGCTGAATCACTTCGCGGTGGCCTTTCACTGGGACTTTCCGGTTTCGGATTCTGGAGCCATGATATCAGTGGTTTTGAAAGCACGGCGAGCCCTGACGTATACAAACGCTGGGTACAATTCGGATTGTTATCTTCACACAGCCGCCTGCACGGAAGCACTTCGTATCGTGTGCCTTGGTTGTTTGACGAGGAATCCGTGGACGTTGTTCGCGACTTTACCAAACTCAAAATCAGCCTGATGCCATATCTGTACAATTCTGCGGTGGAGTCAACGGTAAAAGGGATTCCGATGATGCGCGCTATGTTGCTGGACTTCCCAGAGGACCCAACAACATACAGCCTGGATACGCAATATATGTTTGGTGATTCAATCCTGGTGGCTCCGATCTTCAATAAAGAGGGTGATGTTCGTTACTACCTGCCTGAAGGAACTTGGACGAACTATCTGACTGGAGCGAAAGCACAAGGTGGACGCTGGATCAGTGAAAACCATGACTTCAAAACACTGCCAATGATGGTTAAGCCAAACAGCCTGATCGCTGTCGGTGCGGTGGATAGTAAACCGGATTATGACTTTGCGAATGATGTGTCCTTGCACTTGTTCGAACTGGCTGATGGTCAAACGGCTCAAGCTGTCGTTGTGAACCAAGCGGCTGAACAGGAGCTGACAGTTAACGTTACACGTAATGGATCAGTGCTGGATGTTCGTGCAGAAGGTGCGGGCAAACCATGGAGCTTGGTGCTTCGCGGCATTGAGAGTGTATCCAGCGTTGAAGGCGGTTCCCAAGTGTCTGGTGCAAATGGTGTTGTCGTTACGGCAGCAACAGGCTCAAACGCGCTTACAATCCAACTGTAACATGATATAGTAGAAGAAAAGGACGGTGCCGAAAGGTGCCGTCTGTTTGTCTACGATGATAGGAGATTGAATGAAATGAGCACAATGAATTCGGGTTTGCACTGTACGATATCAGCAGAGATGCTGCATCAACTGGTAGAAATTCATTTTGGAAGCGATACCAAAGTGAAGGGGTTTGGTCTCCTGCAAGGTGGACTTTTTAATACAACCTATCGGATTCACCTTGAACATACATCCTATACGGATGTGATTTTACGTTTGGCTCCAGAGCGGGGAGAGATGGCCGCTGGTTCTGCGGGGGATCCACTATTTTCGTTCGAACGCACGATGATGGCGGCTGAACCGATTGTATATGAATATTACCGCAAGGCAGGCATTCCTGCTCCCAACATTATCGCCTGTGATGACAGCGGGTCCATCATTCCGAGAACGTACATGTTTATGGCGTTTATCCCGAGTAAGCAGCTGGATCACGTATCAATTTCAGACATAGACAAAGAGCGATTGTATCATCAGCTTGGTGTATATACCGCCATCATGCATCAGATCGAGGGTACATCGTTTGGCTGGCCGCAGGGTGATGGGACGATTAAAGGCTCGGATCAATGGTCCGAGGTGCTGCACTCTTTTGCAGAAGAAACTGCTCTTAAAGCGGCCCAAGCCGATTATATGCTAGGTGTAGGGGAAGAGATCGCCGCTATTTTCATCAAAAATAAAGACTTATTTGATCAAGTGACCCGCCCGGTACTCGTTCATAATGACCTCTGGGAAGCAAATGTACTTGTTCATCAGGAAAAGGGTGAGCTGAACATTGCGGCAATCATTGACGGGGATCGATCCATGTTTGCCGACAGGGAGTTTGAAGCCATATTGTCGACAGAGTCGGTGGCTTTCCATGAAGGATATGATCGTCCTCTGGACTCATCTATTGAAGGACAGGCACGCAGGCTTGCCTACCGAATACTGTCTTCGTATTTTAATGCCTACGTTCATGAACATCAGGTTAATCAACCTGAAGATGGTCAGAAGTATCGCCAGCGTACGCTGGATTTATTGGAGCAATGGAAGCGACTGGAATACAACTAACTCGTAGGAGGAATGAAGGATGAAGGAGTATCATCAATACCCGATGTGGGACGCGTCACGTTCACTTGAGGAACGTTTGGATGACCTGATTGCACGATTGACAACGGAGGAAAAGATCAGACTAATTCCTACACGCGAAGCAGCTGTACCAAGACTGGGCATTCCCGCCTACAACGTTGGGGGCGAAGCTGCCCACGGGGTTGCATGGAAAGGGGAGGCAACGGTATTTCCGCAACCTCTCGGTCTATCAAGTACCTGGAATACGAGACTTATGCGGGAGATTGGTTCAGTCATTGGCGATGAAGCGAGGGCATATCATCACCGTGATCCTGAAGTTCATGGGTTAACACTGTGGGCACCAACAGTTGACTTGGAACGTGATCCACGCTGGGGCAGAACGGAAGAGGGATATGGCGAAGACCCGGTCCTCACGGGAGAAATGTCGGCAGCACTCGTTAAAGGCATGCAGGGAAATGATCCTTTTTATCTGAAAATGGTCGCGACATTAAAACACTTTTTTGCCAATAATAATGAGAAAGATCGTCTGAATTGTTCATCCAGCATCGACCCTCGCAATCTGCGGGAATATTATTTAAAAGCATTTGAAACGCCATTTGTGGAAGGCGGAGCCTTGTCCATGATGACAGCTTACAATTCCATCAATGGTACACCTGCTATTGAAAGTCCATATGTGAATGATGTGGTTAAGGGTGAGTGGGCGATGCCAGGTTTCATTGTATGTGATGGTGGAGACCTGTCACAGACGGTGAATTATCATGGTTATCATACCAGCCATGCCGAGTCAGCAGCAGGTGCGTTGAAGGCAGGAGTGGATTGTCTTACAGATGAAGTTGATCTTGTTGTGTCTGCTCTGGAGGAGGCTCTTGACCGGAATCTGTTGGATGTCACTGATATGGACCGAGCGATTCGTAACATCTTTGGTGTGCGGATGCGACTTGGACAACTGGATCAGTCGGGGCAAAATCCATATGCGTCTATTCCCGAGTCGGTATTATGTGCACCGGAGCACGCCAAACTCAGTTATCGTGCCGCTGCCGAATCCATTGTTTTGCTCCAAAATGATGGATTGCTTCCATTGCAGCCAGAAGCGTTGCAGAAAATCAGTGTGATTGGACCCCTTGCGGATGTTGTCTATACCGATTGGTACAGTGGCACACTGCCTTATCGTGTATCCGTCCTCGATGGACTGCGTAATCGACTACCTCAATCAGACATAACGTATGCAGATGGGAATGACCGTATTCAGCTGAAGACAACAGACGGACAAGTTGTAACTCTTGGTGCGCAAGGTACACTCGTCGCTGTACCGGAAGCCAGTGCACCTACAGCCGCCGAATTTGTACATCAGGATTGGGGTTGGGGAAGTCATACGCTGAGAAGTGTGAACAATAATCGATACGTTAGCTTAACCGAGCAAGGTATCTATCAGGCAAATGCACCGGAGATTGGTGGCTGGTTCGTGAAGGAAGTTGTTCGCATAGATCCTCTAACGGATGGAAGTAACACCTTGCGGGCGTGGAACGGTATTCCTGTTGGGCTGAGCGAATATCAGGGACAGTCTGCTGTATCTCCACTCCGGCCACAAGGAGAACAGACTACAGCTACAGGTACAAATCCGAATGATATTGGTGACTCTGGACACGCAAGTCAATCACCTGGCAATACACAGATACCTTCTGCATTCAATATTGATATTGTGACAAATGGAATACAACAAGCTGTAGAAGCTGCACGTAGCAGCCAGGCATCTGTCGTTGTTGTTGGCAACAGCCCATACATCAACGGCAAAGAAGAAATTGACCGCCCAAGTCTGCTGCTTCCGCCGAGTCAGGTCGAACTTGTCAAAGCTGTGTGTGAAGCCAATCCCAATACAGTGGTTGTCATTATGGGCAGTTATCCATTTGCCTTGCAGGAGTTGAAAGGTATTGCCCGCGCAATCGTTTATATGACACATGCAGGTCAGGAATTGGGGAACGCGCTTGCAGATGTGCTGTTAGGTCATTATGCGCCAGCAGGCAGATTGAACATGACATGGTATGAAGATGAATCACAGCTTCCTGACATGATGGATTATGACATCATTCAGAATGGCATGACCTATATGTATCATGAAGGACCGGTTCAATATGCATTTGGTCATGGCCTGACGTATTCTGAATTCGAATACGAAGCGATTCGTGTAAGTCGCAGTGCTACAGAGGAATCCACCAATACAGATCAATTGAAAATTGAAGTGGAGGTACACAATACAGGTGAACGTGACAGTGATGAAGTCGTACAGATCTATGGATCTTCGCATACCTCCCGAGTGAAACGTGCTCAGAAGCAACTCCTTGCTTTCCGCCGTGTTCATGTCAAAGCAGGGACACGTGTTACGATAAGTCTAGAAGTCCCTGTTCAGAAGCTGGCGCTATGGGATGTTACCCGAGATCGATACTGCCTGGAGACAGCAACATGGGCCATCCTGGCAGGGCGTTCTTCCGCAGATATACGTCAGTCGGCTGATATTGAAATTGAAGGTGAGACGATTCCTGATCGTCCGCTGCACTTGCTTACCTTTGCCGAGAATTACGATGCTTGTGCAGGTGTTCTACTGGATGAATGTCTGGAAGGGCGTTCGGCAGTTCGGGCAATCATTCGGGAAGAACCCTTATATCAAGAGACGCAGTTGTCCTGGATCGCTTTCAACCATAATGCTGTTCAAGAAGTGCAAGGATTTGAAGCCAGAGTGGCAGCTTTTGGGGAAGAGGGCAGTCTGGAGATTCGTTCTGGAGGACTGGAGGGCGAACTGCTCGGTGTATGTGAAGTTTCTGGACCTGGAGGCAGTGTGAATGGGAAAGATATCAAGTGGACAACAGTCCAGTGTTCGCTTGAGGCGCCACATAAGGTGAATGAGCTGTATATTATTTTCAAAGGCGGAGCAGCGTTACGGCACTTTAGATTGTTGTAGTTGTAGCATGTCCTGAATAATCAACCTCCGAAACAAGCACAATAATGCTGTTGTGTGTAGAATCTGTAAAGGTGGTTGTGGTATGAATGATAAAAAGTGGGACCTCGTCGCACTTGCTTCCATCCCTTTAATTATGACCTTGGGTAACTCCATGCTTATACCGATCTTGCCACAGATTGAACGTGAATTGAAGGTATCTGCATTCAAGGTCAGTATGCTTATTACAGTCTACGCTGTAGTTGCCATCCTGCTTATTCCAATAGCAGGGTATTTGTCTGATCGTTTTGGCAGAAAAGCAGTCATTATTCCCAGCCTCATCATTGCAGCCGTCGGGGGTGCTGTAGCTGGTGTAGGTGCATGGATGCTGGATGGAAATGTAGCTTACTGGACCATTTTGGGTGGCAGGTTATTACAGGGGGTTGGAGCAGCCGGCGCATTCCCTATTGTCATTCCATTGGTTGGGGACATGTTTAATGATGAAGATCAGGTTAGCAAAAGCCTGGGAATCATTGAAACCTCGAATACATTTGGTAAAGTGTTAAGTCCGATTTTGGGTGCAGCACTGGCTGTTTGGCTATGGTTTTTACCATTTATGGCTATTCCTGTATTGTGTTTAATCTCGGTGATTCTGGTTATTTTCCTGGTGAAGTCTCCCAAGAAAAAAGAAAAGCCACCCACCTTTACGGAATTTGTGGCTTCCATTCGGGACGTATTGAAAGAAAAAGGTCGATGGTTATATGCTTTGTTTGCAATCGGTGGAATTTGCATGTTTATTCTTTTTGGTGTGCTTTATTATCTATCCGAGACGTTGGAGAGTGAGTTCGGCATGAAAGGGGTCGTAAAAGGTCTTGTACTTGCGATTCCGTTGGCAGCCTTATGTCTTTTTTCCTTTTTCGGAGGAAAGTGGATTGGAAAGAGTAAGCCTCGCATGAAATGGCTCGGATTCGCAGGACTAGTTCTTGTAACCGTTTCGCTGGGTGTTATTGGGATTTTTGATAATATCTACGTTGTGTTGGGACTGTTCACATTAGGAAGTGCCGGAGTAGGAGCAACCTTACCATGTCTGGATGCTCTTATTACTGAAGGTGTGGATAAGAAACAGCGTGGTACAATTACAGGTTTGTTCAGCAGCATGCGATTCATCGGTGTATCGCTTGGTCCTCCTGTTGTGTCCCTGTTGATTGGCACACAACATTTTTGGCTTTTTGGTGTGCTCGCCGCATCTGGAGCTGTAGGGGCATTGCTCACCTTATTTGCGGTCAAACCCGATAAGGGAGACCAACCTACTTCAGGAAGCGGACATAAACAGGATGAACGACATATCGATCGGATTGAGACGAGTCGAGGTTATGCTCCTATACGGCGCAAGAAAAGTCCACTCTAGATGGATGGTATTAGCCGACAATTCATTCTTATCTTTAATTGAATACCATGAACCATAAAAAACGCGTTTACGCCTGAGAAAGTTTGCATCCTCGGTGTAAACGCGTTTTCTTGATCATGAGAATAAACCACGTAATCGTGTCACTCCCATTGACGGGTTTATTTTTTATTTTTGGTATCTTGCGTATTATGTTCCGAATCCTTGGGCTGACCTGTATTTGTTGCAGGTATATGCGTATGAGCGAGCAGAGCATGAGGTTCAATGGAGAAGCTGCCGCTTCGTTTTCCCTGAATCAGATAGATAAGCAAGAACAGAATCATAAACATCACGGAATATCGATACATATCGGTATAACTGGTTATGGCTGCAATGGCGCCAAGAAGAAGGGCACCGGTTGCGATACCCAGATCCAGCGAGTTCAAAAACATACCATTAGCCATACCCCGCTGAGATGGAGATACAACTTGAATCATCCAGGTCTGCAGAGATGACTGCATGGAACCATAGCCGATCCCGTAGATAAAGGCAGCAATGAACAAGATGGACATGGAGGTTGCATACGAGAGCAGAATGAGGCCAACAGCAATAAATATAGCCCCTGGAATGAGCAGTGCTTTTGGACCCTTAGTGTCATAGATCCGTCCTGCAAAGGGTCTAACCAATAACACGGCGAGTGCATTGAACAAAAAGAACAGCGCAGGATTGGCCAGATTGGCTTCCTTGCCATACAGAACGATGAATCCAACAAGCCCACCATAGGTGATGGATAACAGGCAATTCAGCACACTGGGCAGAATCAGCTTGCGGTTGAAAGGTGTCTTCTGTTTTGGGTTGGACCCTGAAGCACTTGTTGTGGCTTGTGGCATGATGGTTGTACTGTTATCGGTTCTGACTGCTTTTTTGCGTGTCAGCGAATAACTCAGTGGATAGATCACAGCGAGGACACCCGCAGTACATAACATGAGGGTTACAAATCCAGCACCCTGTAGCAGAGTGACCCCAATAATTGGCCCCATAGACATAGCCAGGCTAGTCGATAGACCAAAGTAACCCATACCTTCACCCATTCGTTTGACAGGCACAATGTCCGAGGCCATCGTTGGAAAAGCGGTACTGCTCATACCAAACCCGATACCAAACAACATTCTCAGCAACAAGAGCACAGCTATACCGGCAGCAAAATAATAGCCGAGCGTTGCCAGCAGGGCTACGGACAGGCCTATATAGATCATGGCGTTACGAAGGCCCTTCTCCAGTGCTTTCGCGGAATAAAGACGGGCTGCAATGGCACTTAGTGCAAACAGACAGGTGAATAAACTTACTTCAAATGCATTGGCGTGAAATCGCTCCTGAACGTAGGACGGAAGCGGAGAGACGATCATGTGCAGTTGCAAGAACAACAAGAAGTTGCACAGCATCAGCAGAATAAAATCGGTGGTCCATAGTCTAACTTGTGTAGATTGTTCTTTCATGATGATGTATTCCCCCTGAGTTGTGATTCATTACAAGTTGCGGTTAATGAGGGAAAGAGTATGTTTAAATGCTTCCATCTGGTCTTCGGGTATACCTTCAGCAAGTTCTTTATTCATTTCTCTTTCAATCGGAACGAGGATATCAATTAACGCTTTGCCTTCTGTGGTGAGATATAACAGATAGGCTCTGCGATCCTGTTCACTGGTCCGGCGTTCTACCCAGCCTTTTTTCTCAAGCAGATCAATAATCCGCGCAGTGGTGGGTTGGTCTTTGAAGACACGTGCAGCGAGCTCCTTCTGATTCACACCTTCACCGCGGTCAACATTAAAGAGAACAGAAAATTGCTCTGTCGTAATATCATAAGGTTTGAATCGTGTTGCAAGTAAAGCTACAGCTTTACGATGTGTGAAACCCAGCATGAATCCAACAGATTGTTCCAGTGTATAGTCCATGTGATTGCTAGACCTCGCTTCCCTAATAAAATGTCCCAATCAATTAGTTGTTATAACAACTATATGTTAAACAAGTATTTTTGTCAAAATGAAATATTCTCATATTGAACGTACGGGTACGCTGTGCAATGATCTGAAAATACTGTTAGAATAGTAATGAAACCGCTTTTATGGAATCGATGTCTAGAGTGCTTGAAAAATGTAGAAAACCAATTTGCTCTAACAAATGTTGGAGATGACCAAGGAGAGCTGTGCATGCTAAAGAATATACCCGCAATATTACCTCCAGAGTTACTCAAAATCATGTCCGAAATGGGCCATGGAGACGAGTTGGTTCTGGCGGATGGCAATTTCCCCGCAGCCAGTCATGCCAAGCGACTGGTACGCTGTGATGCACTGGGAGTCGTTGAACTGCTGGATGCCATCCTGCAATTATATCCACTGGACACCTATGCTAAGCGTCCCGCTGCTGTCATGCAGGTTGTGGAAGGGGACCAGGTGATCCCGATCATATGGGAAGACTATCGCCGGTTGATTGAAGAATATGAAGGAATAACGGATGCTTTTGATCATGAAGAGCGATTTGATTTTTATAAACGTGCTTCGAATGCCTATGTGATTGTTGCAACTGGTGAGCGAGCGCAATATGCCAATCTGATTTTGAAGAAAGGTGTCATTTTCCCCGATGCTGATCCTGGTCAGGAACAGCAGAATGCTGAATCGAACTGAATAATTACGGCGACGGAGCAGTGGATGCTCTGGTCGCCTTTTTATTTTTGCCATTGCGGAGCCAGTATACCAGAACGTACAGAATGGGCATGGATTCGATAAGTACCGTGTACAAAGGTACAGCGTAAGAGCGGATAGCCAACTCGTAAGAGGCGGCATCTCTGGCATATTGAAGGACAATGGCAGCAGCCGTTCCCCCAATTAGATACACAACAGATTTTTGCTGCCTGATCCCGCTGAGTTTGGAGAGACAGACGGAAGCGACATACAACAGAAATGAGCTGCGAGTGAACATCGTTGTTGACCAAATTGCGATCAGAACAGGGTCCAGATTATCCAGAAAATCTCCGTATCGCGCAAAGCGTACCATCTCAAGTAAAGGATAGCGAAGCCCGGCGGCAACATACGGACCAAAATTCATCAAGATGAATATCCAGAATACAACGATGAATATAACAACGGTGATGCCGGCAAATAACATGCTTTTCAGCATAGGACGCCTGAAAGCAACGACCGGTGCGAGGAAGAGGAAAAACATCCATTCGGAGAACCATGGCATGGTGGACAAAGAACCCATCATGATCTCACCCAGATCATGATGGGTTGCCATCGCAAGCAGTATGCCAGGATTGCCCCCACCCCCAACCGCCGGAATAAGTAAGCCGGAAGTGAGAAGCTGTACCAGAAAAATACCTTCCGACATAAATACAATGGTAACCAATCCTGAACGCGCAGTCAGGCAGATGCACAGCAAAGTGAGGGTTGATGTTAACCATATCGGAGTCTGTGGCAGATACATCGATTGCAGGAAGATAATGAAATTCTCCACATCAATGGACAACAAGTAGATACACAACATTACAATTAACCCGATATAAAAGCGATGCACAACCTTGCCCACGATATCTTCTCCATAGGAAATCCAGGGTTTGTCGGGGTTAATGGAACCCAAACGGTATGTAAAGAACAGAAAAATCAGACTGATTAAAAATCCGCCGATCGTGGATAACCATCCCTGATAGCCACTCATTTTGAATAAACGTTGCAGAAGAAAGGCAATGGGTTCGGAATACAGGTAAACAAACATGAAGCGGTAACCCTGCCCCGCAGTCAGATGGTTCATGGTTAATCTCCTTTCTTAATCATGTGATCAGCCCAGCCAAAGACCAACTGGATTACATCATTGGGATTAGGCCATGCTGACCAGCTTACAGCGAGCGTGTTCCATACGAGAAATAGGCCGAGCAGTATGAAATAGGCACGTCTGATTGTTTTTTTGCTTGTTTTTACAGATGACCAATCCAGTAAATACAGTCCCGCAAATACTAAAACGGCTAACACGTATGTAACCTCCTTAAAAATCCATTCCCGTGCAAGCTAGAAGCTTGACTCCGAGCCAACAAACTGAATGTTGATATTTGTGTTGACAGTAAACTGAAGATCATTCTTTACATAGTCGATCCATGTAGGCCGCAGCTTCTTCCATACCTTCGGATATCTCCATTCGAGCCGATATCCAAGCATGAGTATGTCGGAGCCTTGGTGTTTCGCGGTTTGAATGGCCTTAGTAAGATGAGCACTCACTTTTTCATTAGCAGCTTGTTCAATGTCCTTAATCCCAACAATATCTTCGGCCTTTAGTACAGGAATGACCGAATTCAACTCCGCTTTGCCCGACAAATTGATTACAAAATGTGGTTCACCATTCTGGAGCTTTACATGTATATCCGAATGCATGCGGTATAACTTCATGCTTGCTTTTTGTTTTTTGGTTCTAACCGAAATGGTCATCGAATCCAGGTTTTGTCCTGCCCAGGCAACAGCGCGTGCTTCATCCGGTGAGAGTGTTCCAACCATCCGCATCTGACTGAATATGGAGCCACCGATTTGACTGACCCACTTTTTGGATTCTCCCTCTTCACTGACCATGTTGGTTTGTTTGCTGCCTAACATCGATGAGGCAAATCCCTGATTCATTTTATCGGATGTAAATATGCTTAACACCTGGGTTTTTAGCAGGTTTTCCTCGGTGGAGAATTCCCGAAGCACGTCACTCGGCGTTTCTTCGAACACCGGAGTCAGATCAGAAACGTCCTTGGCTCTGCCATTCGCAACCATTACGTAGCTGCTCAGGTGGAAAAGGGGCTGACGTGCAATCCATTCCATCGTGTCTTCAATCCCCTCACGTGCATAAGCTTGGCCAAAGACAATCACTCGCGTATGTCCCCAGGATATTTTACGTGTCAAGTCTGTCTGGATACGCTCTATCGCATCGGCAATTGTCGGTGCAGTTGCCGAAACCGCTGCATAGGGATCTTTGCCTGTACCCCCACCTTCGGGAGAAAGACGATTGGGGAGCGGCATGCTAAGGGTGACCTCGATCTCTCCAGGAGTATCTGCTTTGTCCACGTACATGGCCGTAATAAAGGTGCGCTCATTAATCTCGACTTTCGACCAGCATCCGGTACATAACAGACAACAAATAATGACGACCATAAGTGGAAGGGGAGACTTTCGAAATATTATGATGTATCCTGCCTCCTTTCATTATCGGTCGCATAGGCTTTGGTTCGTTTTTTCATCAAGAACCAAGGTACCCGAATAAACGTATCCTTAAAATCACGCAGGACGAGTGGGGCAAAAGGCTGCATGTACGGAACACCAAATGAACGCATGCTGACCATATACCAGTACAACAGATAGATAGAAATGACTACACCGAATAGGCCCAGTGTTCCACCCATCAACAGGACAGGAAAGCGGAGCAGTCGGAAGGCCAGACCTAACTCGAAATGCGGAATAATAAAGGCTGCAATGCCTGTAATGGACACCACAATAACCAAAGGGGCAGAGACTATACCTGCCTGTACAGCAGCTTGTCCAATGACAATACCGCCAATAATAGAAACCGTCTGTCCAAGCGGCTTGGGAATACGTATTCCGGCTTCACGTAATCCTTCGAAGGTAATCTCCATAATGAAGGCTTCAATTAATGCCGGAAAAGGAATGTTCTCTCTCGCGGAGGCAATTGTAATGAGCAGATTGGTTGGAATGATCTCGGGATGAAATGTAGTAACTGCTACATATACGGAGGGCAGCAGGAAAGCAATGACGGCAAACAGCAAACGGATAATTCGGATAAATGAAGCCGAATGGAACCGCTGATAATAGTCCTCGGACGACTGCATCAAAGAGAAAAATGTGACTGGAATAAGCAGGGAGAAGGGTGTTCCATCCTGCATGACCCCGATTCGTCCTTCTACGAGAGCAGCTGCAACGGTATCTGGTCTTTCGGTATATTGATACTGTGGAAATGGAGAAAGCGGATGGTCTTCCAGAAACTCTGATAGATAGCTGACCCCGAGACTGCTGTCCATATCAATCTCACCCAGACTGGTTAATACATTTTCCAAAATCTCAGGTTTGCATAATCCTTGAATGTAAATAACAAAAACTTCGGTTTTGGTATATTTGCCGATGGTAAATTTGATCATTTTAAAATCGGAATGTTTGATTTTGTGTCGCAGCAGAGACATATTTACATTAATATCTTCGATAAATGCTTCCTGGGGGCCAACGACGACGACTTCATTTGTTGATTCAGGTACGGAGCGCTTCTGATAATATTGAATTGAAAAAATGATCATGCCAGACATGCCTTCGATATAGAGTGCTGCGTTACCGGTTACGATATCATCTACCAACGTTTCCGCTGAATCCCTGTGCTCGTTTTCAAGAGAAAAAAAGGTTCCGCTCACGACTTGCGTAATGAAATCGGGACCGACCTCGTTCCGTGCAGCCTCCTCAAGCAAAGGCTTGACAATAGCTTCACGCATGATCTGTGTATCGACAATAGATTGAATATAGAGCAAAGTGCAATGGAGCGGACCGATCTGAAGAGGCTGATAGATCATATCTGCCACGCCGATTAGACGTGATTGCACCTGTATCAGAATGCTTTCTTTCATAGATCCCTTCCTCCTAAATCAATGAATGGCTCGGTTGCCTGTCCGCTATGAGCGATACTATAGTGTGCAACGCTTCGACTGAAATATACTCCGAACGATGAATGTTCGGTATCTCTAGAGAAAAGTTCTGGATACTACAAACATTGATACAGATGATGAATGGGGAAAGGGAGGGGACTGTTTTACAATTGAAGAAATACAAACGATGAGACGATGGTCTCCATCCCAGAGGAGTTGAGTGAAATGCAGCATCGAATCAGACAAGCGGGTCTTTCAGATTGTAACGAAGTGGGACAAATGTTCAATGAGTACAGGATGTTCTACAACCAAAATGCTGACATTCAGGCAGCACGTCAGTATATTGGAGAACGAATGGAACGCCATGAATCGGTGATTTTGGTAGCAGAAAAGCCACTCACGAATGGCTTAATTTGTACTGGATTTGTTCAGCTATATCCCAGTTTCAGTTCGGTATCGATGGGGCCTGTCTGGGTGCTAAATGATCTATATGTGCATCCGAATTATCGTCAGCAAGGCATTGCGAGGAAGCTCTTGCAAGCAGCCAAGCAATTGGCATCTGAACGTGGAGTTCTTCGTATATCACTGTCAACTGAGTTAAATAACAAGCAAGCCCAAGCTTTATATGAATCCGAAGGATATGCACAGGATACCAAATTCATGTATTATGAACTTAATGTATAAGAGGTTGCTCAAAAAGACGCACTATATAAATGAATGGCAGACTCGTGTCGTCGGGAACAAGGGAGGGGAGTCGCAAAATGATGCAGTGGATTGCCATGATCACGATGTTAATTGATCATATAGGGGCTGTCTTTTTTCCACATATTATAGAGTTGAGGATCATAGGTCGTATCGCTTTTCCAATCTATGCATTTGCAGTATATATCGGTTATAAACATACACGAGACGTGCAAAAATACATATGGCGGCTGTTCTGGATCGCGATCATATCACAGGTGCCGTTCATGGCTGCGTTTAATCATTATTCTCTGAACGTGGTATGGACATTATGGTCAGCCCTGTTGGTATTATTCGTTATTGATAAATTGCCATCCAAACTATTGGGGATTCCGATTGTAATTGGAGCAGGTTGGTTCATGGAAATTAGCCAAATGGATTACGGGATGTACGGGTTGTTATTGGTTCTGTTATTCCGCTATTTCCAGGGTCCTGTACTTGTCGTGGCACATGTCTTGTTAAATGCACTATATCTTCTGCTGCATAACAGCTCTGTGCAAATGTATAGTGTGCTCGCAACCGCCGGCATTGCTATTGCTCAGTATTACCAAGCGGGATTCCGTATGAAAGGTCCACGTTGGGTGTGGCGCTATTTCTATCCTGCGCATCTCGCCATTATTGCAATTATCCGATGGGTCTAAAAGAATGATCCAAAAATGCGAAGTAAAGAAGCCATCTTATCGTCAGTGAATGACGATAGATGGCTTCTCTTCGTATGACCTTATTTATTAATTAATGCTAATGATTAAGTGAAACTTACTCCATCGCTGTAGAAGTGCCGTTATGGTGCCGGATTGCAGACGGGAAATATCCAATCTGAACGGCGTAGTCCAACATGGCGGAGATGAAGCGATCATCTGTTCTCGCACATGAGATTCCGGCAGGCTCCACATAAGCCGTTGTGACAGGGCAAGCATAGACATATGCTGAATCCTTCGCACCGTCGCCTTCAAGCTGTGCAATAGCCAACTGAAGAGCTTCCGGCTCCTTGCTGATGCTCGCATCGAACAACCAGCGTGTGTAATCCGCGAATGGTAGCGTCTCGACTTCGTAACCAGCCCGATTCACAGAACGGATCAGCTCATCATAGCGGATAGGCTCCGGATTACAGATGTGGAATACACGACCGGCGGTATCCTGACGTAAGGCCAGATGAACGATCGCTTCACTTGCATAGTTAATCGGTGTAAAATCAACCATCCAGTCAGCTGCAGGAGCCTTACCGAGCAATAACATCGCTTTGATCATACGATAGAAGGCGTTGCTATCAATATTGGACTGGAAGCGTCCAGTCTCAGAGTGGCAAGTGAGGTTACCTGCACGATAGATGCTGACAGGTACACCTTGCTCAGCGGCAATCATGAGCACTTTCTCGGCTTCAAGCTTGCTGTCCGAATACAGGTTGTCCACATGCAAGTCAGCCGGGAACCGATCATATTGCAGGGAAGATTCCCATTGTCCGCTGAGTGCCAGATCTTCCGGAATACCCATCGTGGATACATGGTGGAAGGAAGCACCTGGTTTGCTGCGAATCAAGTCTAACAATGCGACCGTTCCTTCCACGTTTGTTTTGGCGAACTGGTCGGCATCTCCGAAATGACGTACGTCTGCAGCGCAGTGGATGACACGGTCAATTCGATCCTGTACATAAGCCGTTTGTTCAGCGGACAGACCAAGATTAGGTTGTTCGAGATCCCCTTCAATAATCTCCACACGAGTGGAGAGCTGGTCAGTCAGTTGTTTGCCGAAATAACCTTCCAGTACGTTAGTCAAACGTTCCATTGCAGTTATTCCATTGGATGGTCGACGAACAAGGGTGTAGATTCGTGTACTGGAATTCAGAATTAACTGTTGCAGCACATGAGAGCCCAGATAACCAGTTGCTCCGGTCAGTAACACATGCTCAGGTTCACGAATGAGCGGATACCCCAACTGGGATGTTAGCTCCACAGGGTGTTCGGATAATTGTGTAATCATACCATCGGTCACCACTGAATCCGTAACTTCTGCTGCACTGAGAGACAATACTTCCACACGACGAGCGAGAGCGCGGACTGTTTTCTCGGCAAAGAAATCGGCAATTTTCAGTTGCGGATAATGTGGCTTCAGAATGACCAGTACATGAATGACCCGGAGTGAATCCCCACCAATATTGAAGAAGCTGTCTTCGACACCGAAGTCATCATGCTGAAGGATTTCTTTCCATGCGTCCAGGATAATGGATTCCGTCTCCGTCTCAGGCATGACTCGGTCAGGACGATCTTCATGTCGTTCCACATGAGGCAGGGATACCATCGCTTTGCGATTGATTTTTCCAGTCGGTGCAATCGGCATTTCATCCAGCTGACAGATCCACTTCGGTACAAAATAAGAAGGAAGTTTCTCCGTCAGTTCTGCCTTGATGTCCGAAACAGAGAGCGTACTGCCATCTTTCGATGTAAAGTAACCAACCAGCATATTTTGTCCGTCGGATTCTTTCTTCGGAATGACGGCAACGTTCTGGATCTGATCAAGCCGTGCAAAGTGATCTTCAATCTCCCCAATCTCAATCCGGTGACCACGAATTTTTAGCTGTGAGTCACTGCGACCAACATATTCAAGCAACCCGGAATCCAGCAATTTGGCAATATCGCCAGATTTGTAGATTTTCTCACCTATGGCAAACGGGTTCTCAATGAATGCTTGCTCTGTACGTTCTGGCTGATTCAGATAACCTTTGGCCAGTGCAGGGGTAGAAATATATACCTCACCAGGTACACCTGCGGGACAGAGCTGTTGTTCTTCATTTACAATGTATACTTTATAGTTATGAATCGGTTTACCGATAGGGATGTTCACCACATGTTCGGGAACCTGCTCACTGATGCGGTGAGTAGTTGTGGCTACTGTACATTCGGTAGGTCCGTACACATTAACAATATCAATCTGGTTTCCAAATTTACGCTGGAAGGCACGAACTTGTTCACCATATAACGCTTCTCCGGCTACAGTAATGATTCTGACTTTGGCCAGCTTGTGGAAACCTTCATCGGATAAGTAGGAAGCAAGCTGATTGAAGAAAATCGTAGGCAGTATCGTAATGATGGTTGTTCCTGTCCGTTCAATTGCACTTGCGAACTCTTCAACGGATACACGTTCTTCCGCAGACAATAGATATAATTCTGCTCCATAGAACAAGGCGCCAATGGTATCCCACACGGATGCATCAAAGCTGTATGTGGCAAACTGGGTTAATACATCACCTGGTTGAATGTCACAATCACGCTGAACCACACTGCCAAGATTGGTTACACCCCGGTGGGCAATCAGTGCACCTTTGGGTTTACCGGTCGACCCTGACGTATAGATAATATACGCAAGATCATCTGGCTGAATATCCAGATTGGGATTACTTGCAGCAAATCCGGCTAAACGACCATCCACAGCGAGAATCTGACGGACCGTAGCTATACTGGAGAACAAGCTGGAAGCTTGGGCATAAGAAGCCTCCGTTGTCAGCACGAATGAGGACGCCGTATCTTCCACGATATAACTGTTACGTTCTTGTGGATGCTCAGGGTCGATCGGAACATATGCACCACCTGCTTTCAGAATACCAAGCAGAGAGATGATGGTCTCCAGACTTCGATCCATAAAGATACTGACGAATTCACCTTTCTGCAATCCATTGGATAACAGAACACGTGCAACCTGATTAGCTCGTTCATTCAATTCCCTGTACGTATAACTTTTGGATGGCGATGTTATCGCCGGTGAATCCGGATATGCCGCTGCCGTTGCTTCGAACCAGCCATGAACCGTTTGGTTCTCTGGTTCGAGAACAGAAGTATCGTTCATTTCACGGTAAAGCAATCGATCTGAGGCGGAAAGAATATCTACCGTACCGATTGCTTTTTCACCGTCACGCACTAGGGCGAGTAGAAGAGTCTGATAATATTCTGCATATCTCAGCACGGTAGACTCTTTCAACAGTGAACTATCATAGAACAGATCGAGAATGAGCATGTTCTGATCATCTCGAACGTTCCAGTTTAATATTTGAGGAGCTTGAGGCAACTGCACACTATTCAGCATAAAAAACGTTTCAGGGTATCCACCGTTTTGCAACGTGTATTCAATCTTGAGCTGCTCTGACACCTCATGACATAGTTGGCTGAAGGTCAATTTTCCCTGAATCTGTAATGAAAGATAGGAAGCTGCCTGATCTGGGGAAAGTATACCTATGGCAAGTTCCTGTTCAGCTGACAATCGGAATAACAAGGCTGCATAAGCTGAGAGGAGTACCGGGTACACCATCTGTTCTCCATACTTCTGTTTAAGTTCACGGCTCAGAGAAGCATGTAATGTGATTTGAGCAGACTGATAAGAGAATGATTGTTGACGTCGCCCAAAATCCAGTGGAATCTGCAGAACTGGCAAGCTAGATTCCGTGGAATGGGAAGAAGATGCTTGGTTTTCAATCACTTCAGTTATTCCTCCTTGGTTCAAACCGAATGTTTTTGGATTTGAATTATTGTTTGCTTACATTGAAATGAGAGATCAATTCTTGGAGTTCCTCAGACATGCTGTTAAGACGTGTGGAGGAGTCTACCAGTGTAATCAAAGATGCTTTTTGCTCATCAACAGATGAGGAAATCTGTTCACTGCTGTTTGCTGTCTTACTTACGCTTGAAGACAAGTCGTCTGCTGTAGCGGTCATTTCCTCCGTACTCGCAGAGATTTCTTCCGTCGCGCTTGATACTTCCTGAATCTGATTAGATACCTTTTTCGCTGCTTCTAAAATATCTTCGAACAGTTGTCCTGTTTGATCGGCTACGCTGAGCCCTGTATCTACTTCTGAAGTACCTTGTTCCATAGCACGTACAGCCTGTTTAATTCCAGCTTGAATCTCTTGGATCAACACGCCAACCTGGCTGGTTGCTTGTTCAGACTGCTCGGCAAGTTTGCGTACTTCACCTGCAACAACTGCAAATCCTCTTCCTTCTTCACCAACACGAGCTGCTTCAATGGATGCATTAAGAGCAAGCAAGTTGGTCTGGCTGGAGATTCCCGAGATAATATTGAGAATATCGCCGATTTCCTGTGAACGACTCTCCAGAACCTCAATGGCAGAAGCGGTATTCTTAACCGATTCCGTAATCAGATTCATCTGTTCAGATACCTGACGGACAACGCTGTTACCTTGTTGCGAACGACGTTCCATCTCATAGGCTTCATCCGCTACACTTGCCGAGCTGCTGGCAATCGTCTGGATTACGGTAGCCATCTCGGACATGGCACGTGCACTATCCCGGGTTGCCTGTTCCTGTGAACGAATGTTGGAAGTAATTTGAGTCACATTATTATTAATAGAATCTGCATTCTCACTGTTGCGCTCGGAAACTTCATATAGCTCTTTGGCAGACTGATTTACTTCTTGAGATGTGATTTGCACTTTTACGATCGTATCGTTGATTTTGCGAACCATGGTGTTGAACTTCTCGTTAACGAGTCCCAGATCGTCTTTGCCTGTCGGAATGTTGACATTCAAATTACCCCGACTGACGTCATCAATTCCTTTGATCAAGTGACGGATAGGGGAAAGTGTGTTTTTAACTACAAGGTATTGGATAATCAGGAATAACAGCAAGAAGGCCACAAGGATGATAATTCCGTTTTTGAGCAAGGAGTTCAGTCCCGCGGGTACGGCTGATGCATCTGCATCAACGGCAAAATATGAGAAAATCTTACCGTTGCTGTCTTTGATAGGATATGCAATGGTTGTCCATGTACCGAAATCATCAGAATAAAATGTTGTGAATGTTGGGCGATCCGTATTAAGCATTTCTTTCAGTGCATTGGCTACAACGACTGGCTGCTCATACATGTCACCAATATTTACGTTCTCACTTTGAAAAGCCTCTCTTAGGTTGGTCGGCATCGCTACAAGGGAAGTTAATCTCTTGTTATCGCCACCGAGCTCAACACCGAAGATGTAGGCTTGTGCAATGTTAGGATAATATTCTTGCATTTCATCGAAATACGCTCGTAATTTCGTTTGTGTTGCTCCATCATAGCTACCTTCCGTAATAGCAGCTTGTACCTCGGCAGGATTGATATCTTCAGCCCACTTCTTGGTAATTTGCTCCACCTGTCCATGCAGTTGATCAACAAGAACTGTTTTTTGAAAATAGTAACTGCTTGCGATAAGTGCTACCCCGATGATAACGATATTAGTAAATGAGAGTAACAAATTTTTGGAGAAAAACGACATGCTTTTCCAACTTAATGATTTCACTAAATTCCACTCCTGATCTTCTTTAAATTAAGAAACTTTAGGTTTGCATTGGTACAGTGAACTAGATCATTCCGTGATCCCCTCCAAAGGAAATTTATGCGACCATGGTCTTGGTTTATCAGTCGCTTTCGTAGAGACTTATGTACCGTATGAACCATAGGTGTCTAATTATTAAAACACATCTATAATTAATATGTCGTATAAAATGTCGTTAAATTGAATAGTATCGTTAAAATTTTTTTAATATTTTACGTATTTATGGACATATCAGATGGTTTATAGGTATTTAGAACTGTTTATTTTAAAATTTCCCATTTTTTAGCTTCATTCTGTATTCTATAACATGGTGGGTAAAAATACATCCTTCAACCAAACAAAAATATGTTGGCAAAGATGCAACAGAAGGCACGGATATACATCGGAAGCGGTTTTATCTATAATAACTACATATGCATTTCTCAAATTATGAGCAGCGGGGGTTTATAGATGAATCTTAAACAGATAGCAGCAGAGCGTGCGGCAGAATATGTTGAGGATGGAATGAAGGTTGGATTGGGTACAGGTTCAACAGCTTATTATGCCATCTGCCGAATCGGTGAGCGGGTACGCGATGGATTGAACATTCAAGCGGTTGCCACTTCAGAGGCTTCGGACAAACTTGCCCGTGAATGGGGGATTCCCATCGTACCATTTGACCAGATTGGGCGTCTGGATCTGACCATTGATGGCGCTGATGAAGTAGATCCCGAATTTAACCTGATTAAAGGGGGGGGCGGGGCTCTTTTGCGTGAGAAAATCGTGGCAGCCAATAGTGACAAATTGATTATTGTGGCGGATGGCAGCAAAGCTGTGCAAAAGTTGGGGAAATTCCCGCTTCCAGTTGAGGTGGTTCCATTTGCTTCTGAGTGGACCTTCCAGGCGCTCGAAAAATTGGGGTGTCAACCACAGTGGCGGATGGATGGACAGCAACGTTATCTGACAGACAACGGAAACCTGATAGCAGATTGCCACTTGGAGGCGATTGATCACGCTGCGGATCTTAATGTTCAATTGAACATGTTACCAGGTGTTGTTGATAACGGACTATTTGTGGATATGGCTAGTACAGTCATTCTTGCCAATGCGGACGGAAGTATCGAAGAGCTTCATCGTTCTTAATATGGAAGAGGGTGCTTTTCATCGTATGAAAGAACTGCCAATCGTTGATGGTGAACTTGTACTCAGGTGTGTGGAGAAACAGGATCTGAAAGAACTCTATGAATTGATCTACAGTGATGACGTACCTGAATGGAAGCAATGGGATGCACCCTATTACCCACTTAAACACGAAAGTTATGAAAGTTTTGAACAAGGTATGCTCAAACGTATGGACGTAGATCCAGGCGATTCCAAACCCGTATCAATCCGTATCATTGAATCCGACAGACAAATTGTGGGTACAATCAGCTATTACATAGAAGATGAGTTATCCATGTGGCTGGAAATGGGGATTGTAATATACAGATCTGTTCAGTGGGGACGTGGGGTTGGCACACGTTCACTTGTCATGTGGTCAAGTCATTTGTTCGAACAGCTGCCTTTGGTTCGGGTTGGATTGACTACTTGGTCTGGTAATGAACGAATGATGCGTGCGGCTGTGAAAGCCGGATTTCAGGTGGAGGGGCGAATGCGGAAGTGTCGTATCGTTCGTGGGCAGTACTATGATTCAATTCGTATGGGGATGCTCCGTGAGGAGTGGGAGCAGAAGCTGGCCCCCCATACGAGCCGAAATGTAAACAACTGATGGAGGATTATTGAAATGCTGAACACGGAGGACAACCGGGAACTGTCTTTACAATTATTCGTGGTTCTTGTTCGGGCCTACAATTCTGTGACCTCACGTTCCAATCGGGACATCCAGAGTCACGGACTGAATACGACAGAATTTGGTGTGCTTGATTTGTTATATCATAAGGGACCGCAGGCATTGCAAAAGATTGGTGAAAAGGTTTTGATGTCCAGTGGTAATATTACGTACGTTGTAGATAAGTTGCAAAATAAAAATCTGCTGTTTCGTCGACCATCCAAGGAAGATCGGCGTGTCATTTACGCTGAGTTAACCGAGGAAGGAAGAGAATTGTTCACACAGATATTTCCTCAACATCATCAGGTCATCATTGATGCTTTGGAAGGACTTGATCCTTCTGAGAAAGTGGATGCGATTAAGATGTTGAAGAAGCTGGGACTGGCTGCAGAAGGGAAAACTGACTTGCGTTCATAACGCAGGTCAGTTTTTTTGTGGAACTCGAAAAGTACAGGCATATACTGGCTGACTGACTTGCAAGGCTCTCCATAATATAGGAAGATTGTTCTATACATCCATCGTGTGTAAAAAATGATTATCGAAAGTTCATGTATAATGGAACAGAACAATTAAGAGCGGAATGGATGGATTGGAATAAGTAGAAGAACCTATCCCGATTGCAAGTTAGCTAACATTGATCTCATTCTGGATTAGCCACAAATGAAGATTGAGTGTGATGCGGGTATGAGGAGGGGGGCATCTATGAGTCATCAAGAAGCAGGAGAACGATTGCTCCAAGAATCTGCAAACTTAGCTGATAAAATAACGGAGAAACAGTATCTCAGACAGCCTGATTTACTTGAGCGATTTGGCGAGAATGGAAAAATGCGAACCAAACAGGATTCGGAGTATAGCTTGAACTATTTGGCAGAAAGTGCGCTCGTACAGAGTCCAGGTCTGTTTACTCATTATATTGCCTGGCTGAAAGTTCTACTTGAGGGTTATAAGGTATCACCAGAAGACCTTATTATTAATCTCAATCTGATCAAAGAGACATTGGAAGAAGAATTTGACCATCCGTCAAAGGCACTTCTGCTCGAGTATCTGGAGATGGGAATATATAGAGCAACACACATGGAGTCACAGGCGGGTTACATCAACGAATCCATGCCATATGCAGATGCCGCGCAATCGTACTTACAGTGTTTGCTGGAGAATAAACGGACAGAAGCCTTCGAGATCATTGAAGCCCAGTTAGAAGCTGGGGTGACGATTCGTGATATTTATCGATATATCTTTCAGCCCACCCAATATGAAATTGGACGATTGTGGCAATGCCATCGTATCAGTGTGGGGCAAGAACACTTTTGTACGGCAGCGACCCAGTCATTCATTTCACGTCTTTATTCCCGCTGGTTGATTCATACAGGTCAGGATAAAAAACTAGTGGCTACCTGTGTAGGCAGTGAACAACATGAGATCGGACTGCGTATGCTCACAGATGTGTTCGAGATGGAAGGTTGGGATACGCACTATCTGGGAGCCAATGTTCCCAATGGAAGTGTAATAGAGGCTATAGTGCGGCATCAGGGCGATGTTGTTGCGATTTCAGTTACGATGACGTATCACCTTCATCTGGCCAAAGAGTTGATTCATCTGATCCGTCATCATCCGGCAACGGCACATGTGAAGATTATGGTTGGGGGATATCCCTTCAATATTGATCAGGAGTTGTGGAAAACGATAGGAGCTGACGGTTATGCTCCAGGAGCCGATGAAGCGGTAGCGGTTGCAGAACAATTACTGGCTCAGCCAGCTGCATGTAATCATCTTGATATGGTTAGGGATTAGGAGAGGGATGATGTGATGTCTAATGAGAGCGGAGAGATACAGAGGCTACGCAGAACGATTGAGCAGTTATCGGATCAGATGATCCGGAGTAAAGAGCAAGAGGAACGGACACTCTCGGAATTCTCGGATATGAATAATGAACTGGTGACACTCCAGCGTCTGCTTGCGAAGAACAATAAAAGTCTTGAAGCTGCACGTCAGCAAGCAGTAGATGCGGGTGATTCAAAAAACGCATTTATTGCAGGCATCAGTCATGATTTTCGCACGCCATTAAATGGAATATTGGGGATGGCTGAGATGCTTAAGTTGTCCCCCTTGTCTGAAGAACAGGAGAATTCCGTTTCCGTTATACAGGATGCTGCCAAACTGCTGCTTAAGCTAATTCAGGATCTTCTGGATCTGTCCAAACTTGAGGCGGGTCAGATGCGACTTGAACTGGGAGAAGTGGATCTGCAAGAGACGATAAACTATATTATTCGTTTGCTCGAACCCCAAGTCAGAAAGAACGGAAATCAGTTATCGATAGACTGTGACCCCAGAATCTCTACTCTTCTTGTAGGGGATTCAACGAGAATCACACAGATACTGATCAATCTAATTCAGAATGCGAACAAATTCACATCAGAAGGTACGGTGCGGATAAGAGTCACCCTTATGAAAGATGATGAGATTACACAAATGATTCGCTTTGAAGTCGAAGATACGGGGATTGGTATCTCGGAAGAAGATCAGAACCAGTTATTTCAACCCTACATGCAGACTGAACGAGGACGCTCAAGTGAATATGGAGGAACGGGCCTTGGATTATCGATCTGCAGGTCGCTCGTTACACTGATGGAAGGTCAGATTGGAGTAGACAGTCAGGAGGGTGAAGGATCAACATTTTGGTTCGAACTTACACTTGGTAAGAAAGACGGTAACCAGTCCACTAACCCGTCCGTTGCTTCCACTCAAGAGCATCAGGGGCAGAATATGGATGATGAAGCTCCTTCTGTATCTGTATTGCTGGCCGATGATAATGTCATCAACCGGCAGCTTGTTATATTGCAGCTCAAAAAACTGGGAATAACCCAAGTGGACGCTGTAGTGAATGGGGAAGAGGCAATAGCTGCTTTTCTCAGCAAAAAATACAGTTTGATTCTCATGGACTATATGATGCCATTAATGGACGGTTTGGAGGCAACACGCAAAATTCGCTCTATAGAAATGGATGAAATGCGCCATACCACACCCATTATTGCAATGACAGGTAATGTGATGCAGGAAGAGAAAGACAAGTGTATGGAAGTCGGGATGAATGACTTTATTGGCAAACCCTTCACGCTGGAAATTCTGAGTAAGATGATCCAGAAGTGGCAGCAATCCTCCGAACCAACCGAGGTACTAAATATGAGCATCGTACATGAGATTGCGGAATTAAACACCGATGGCGATCGTACACTCCTCGGTATATTGTTGGACATGTATCGTACCGAAACACCCGGAAAGATTGAGGTGCTGCGTAGACATATTGTGTCGGGCGACCATGTTGCTGCAACCGAGGTAGCCCATGATTTGAAATCAGGGAGTCTGAGTCTGGGGATTCGTTATTTATCAACTTTGTTTGCCCGGGTAGAGCAGTTCGCGAAGGAAGGTCAATCACGGAAAGCAGAACCTTTGCTGGATGCTTTGTTACCCGCCTATCAAGCAGCATGTGCATCACTGCAACAAATAAGTAAAGATTGAACATATCTTAATGAGGAAAGAGGGTAGGACTCGTTCATGTTATTCTACGTACTTGCAGCACTGGTACTGATCGTTCTTGCTCTTCTGTGGACAGGTGGGCTTTATTTTTTCAAAACGGCCATTCGCCGTACGCCAAAAACATTTTTGGTGGATAATCCGAATCTGATGCCTGAACCGGACAATGAAATCATTAGCAGTGCTTCTGACCTGAAGTGGCTGGATGCTCAGCCTACAGAAGAGATATCTCTTCAATCACATGATGGATTAAAACTGTATGGTACATGGCTCGGTTCCAATAAAGGGTCGGATCAGACGGTTATTCTGGCACATGGTTATTCGGGGAGAGGCAGAGAAATGGCTGGGTTTGCCCGGTTTTATGCGGAAAAGCACGGTTATAACGTACTCATGCCAGATGATCGGGGTCATGGCCGGAGCGAAGGTGATATCATCGGTTTTGGTTGGTTAGATCGGAAGGATTATGTCAAGTGGACCAACTGGGTGCTTGAAAAAGTGGGTACACAAGGGGAAATCCTATTGCACGGCATATCCATGGGAGGAGCAACCGTACTGATGACAGGTGGTGAAGCCCTGCCGACTAAGGTTAAAGCGATTATCTCTGATTGTGCGTATACATCCGTAGAAGAAGAACTGACGTTCCAGTTAAAGCAATTATACAAGCTTCCTGCATTTCCGTTTATACCTGTCACAAGTCTAATCTCCCGATGGAAAGCAGGGTATTCCTTTAGAGAGGCTTCGGCTCTCAAGCAGCTTGCCAAAGTTAACGTTCCCGTGTTATTCATCCACGGTGAGGCTGATACGTTTGTACCAACGGAAATGGTGTACAGGTTGTATGAAGCTTGCCCAACCGAAAAGGAATTGCTGACCGTCCCCCGTGCGGGCCATGGCACAGCGTTTCAAGTCGATCGCACTGGATATGAGGCGGCACTGGAATCCTTTATGAAGAAGAATCTGTCACCTTCGTGCTTCGTACCTGTAAGTTCAGAGGCCAAGTAAAGCGATGGCCTTGTGTTTATAGGTATGCCCATGATTAAGGGGGGCGCCGATTTTGATTGATTTTCTTTTGTGACAATCTGGGTATTAAGTAGAAGGTGCAAATCATTTTCTAAACGATGGGGGTATCTTGATGGGAAACGAACAATTTGAGGCTGCGCGAAAAGCAGAGGCAGGTTATCACTCCAACTTCTATCAGAATAATGAATTATTTGCCTCCGGTACCTGGATGTCGAGGCCCATGCCTATGGTGATGGATATGCTGGAACGTCTACTTGCTCACAAGGAGGAGTTGCGTGTCCTCGATCTGGGATGCGGAGTGGGAAGGCATACGATACCGATTGCACAGCGTCTTGCTAAAACGAACAGTGAAGTCATCGGTGTGGATTTGCTGGATGAGGCAGTAGACGGACTTCGCAAGTATGCGAAAGAATATCAGGTTGATCATATCGTGCAGGCAGTGAGAGCAGATGTTGAACATTATGCTGTGGAACCAAACTATTTTGATTATATCGCTGCTTGTTCTTGTCTGGAGCATGTCTCCAATAAGCAAGCCTTCATGGAAGCGATAGACCGGTTACAGGCCGGAACTCGCACAGGTGGTATTCATTGTATTACCATGAGTACCAATGTGGAGGAAAAAGAAATCAATACAGGCAAGGAGATTGAACCATTAATTGAACTGAACTTGTCGACAGTTGAAGCGATCGCATTGCTGGAGGATGTCTACAAAGGATGGAATATTCTGCTTCAGGAACATGTTACACAGACGATTGAAGAGGAAAAGTATGATGAACCGACACAATTTCGTTGTGAACTGCTTCGTTTCGCTGTACAAAAGCAATGAATTCTCTGCCGGGACCTGACCATGGACCCGGCACTCTTAATGTGTGGTTTGAAGGGAGATCGTTAAGGATGAATACATATGTAATAGGGATCGATGGAGGAGGGAGCCACACGCGTGTGGCTGTCGCAGAGCAGAACGGGAAGATTGTATCCTATGTGCAAAAGAATGGTTGCAACCGTTATCACGATACCAATGCTGAGCAAAATGTGCTGGAGGGTATCGCTGAAGCCATAACTCAGGCTGGACTCCAATCAGATCAGATCGCTGCCATTCAGGCCGGAATGGCGGGTCTGAATCGACCTGAAGATACAGTTTGGGCGGAGGCATTACTCGCTCGTACGGGGATTACAGGCAGGATCAGTGCGGTAAACGATACGCACATCGCACATACAGCGGCCTTCGACGGTGAGCCAGGTATTGTCGCTATTGGAGGAACAGGATCTCTGATCCTTGGCAGAACCGAACAGGGGGCTTGGCTCCGCAATGATCAGTTCGGTCATTATGCGCCGACAGCAGCACGTTTTCTGGCTTACGACACGGTTCATTCCATACTGGCTGGACGTTATGAGTTGCAGGATCAAGAATGGATTGAGCAGGTTTTAACGTATTGGAATGTTGCCTCAATTCGAGAGCTCGCTGCGCTGGGGATAGCCGGTTTTGCCGAAAATAAACAGGCGACCAACCGGAAATTTGGTCAGATGGCGTCTATGGTGACTGAAGCTGCTACTCGCAATATTCCCCTCGCAGTTAGGGTATGCGACTCGGCTGCTGACACGGCTGTTGTCGGTATCCTCATGCTGGCATCCTGTTTCGATCAGCCCACAGTGTCCATGACGCTTACCGGAAGCTGTCTGCGTTCACCATATATGGTGGAGGCTGTTCAGAAAGGGCTGGATGCTGCCTATATGCGCGAAGGAAAAAGAATTCAATACATAACCAGTAACCTGCCGGCAGTTGGGGGCGCACTGCTGGATGCCTATTATTTGGCGCAGATCAACGTATCGGATAACATCTCAACTGTGCTTCAATCGGAGCTGAATCGGCACACGACTTGAACTTTTAGAGGCTAACGACTACAATACGATAACGGAAACAAGCAAGGTATAGGAGGAATCAAGGTGTTAATTAATCTGAAATCACGCATACAGGAACCGGAAGTACAGGAGCTGTTGTCCTACTCGGTCTTTCCTGATCCGGATCACTTGAACCGTGCGTTGCAACAATATGTAGAGAGAGACGAACTGCAAATGGCCGGTTACGAAGATGAGGGACAATTGATCGGTCTGATTGGATATGAGAAGACAGGAACAAGTGAGATTACCATTCATCATATCTCGGTTTTACCTGAAAACCGCTTTAAAAATTATGGACGTGGTATGATCTCACAACTGTTGGCAACATACAATCCTGATAGACTGATTGCGGAGACCGAGCTGGAAGCCGTCGAGTTTTATCGGAATACGGGGTTTGTGGTATATAGTCTGGGTGAATTATACCCAGGTGTGGAGCGATTCCGTTGTGTGCTTGAAAAAGAGGAAGATACGGACGAAGAGTAGCACAGAGACCTTTTATTACTTTAAGAAATATATGGATTATCATCAGTACAGGATGTTGGATTTGGCAATGAGCTGAGTCGGACGTCCTGTTTTTTTGTCGTTTTCATCAAAAAAGCAGGAAAAAAGTATTGCTTTGTGAGATTGTTTCATTATAGAATAGTTTCACAGAAGAATAGTTCGTTAAGTGAACTATATAGATTCGGGAAAGGAGAATGAAGAATGACTACACCGGATGCAAAAAGTTTGGTGAACCGCTATTTGGATGCTTCCTTTATGGTCAATAAGCGGTTTGATACGCGGATACGCGAACAAGTGGGGCAGACCATAACGACCGATCAGTTCTGCGCACTTCGTCTGATTGAAGAGAAACCTTTCTGCACACCCTCTGATCTGGCAGAGCTTCTGTGCATAGGCAAGAGCAGCATTACTGCTTTGGTCAACAAGCTGGTGGATCGCGATCTGGTCCATCGGGCCGGGGATGAACGCGACCGCCGCGTTGTATATCTGACACTGACGGATACCGGACGACAGGTATACAGGGAAACAGAACAGGAAATACAGCAGATTCTGGAGCCGTATCTGGTTCATTTTAAACCGGAAGAGGTTCGAATTTTCATTGAATCTTTTGAGAAGCTTGCAGCTTTGCTAACGCATGAAGGAGGACAGGAGAACAAATGAGAGCGATACTAAAAGCTAGATGGTGGTTAATGGGGCTATGGGTTGTTGTAGCTGCCGTGTTGATGTTTACCGCCCCTAACATGAGTGAACTGATTCGGGAAAAGGGACAGTTTTCGGTTCCGGAAGGGTACTCTTCCACCCAGGCAGCAGCAATTTTGAATGAAGCTGCAGCACAAAAGGGAGAGCAGCAAGGCAGCCAGATCGCCCTTGTATTCTATAATCCCGATGGGCTGGGTACCACGGGGAAACAAGAAGCAGAGAAGGCCGTTAAAAACTTGGAGGCCGACAAGGAGAAGTTGGGCATTCTGTCCATTCTGGAACCTTTCTCTCAGCCTGAATTGTCAGAGAAGATGATCTCAGCTGATGGCAAAACGATTCTAACATCGCTATCCATTGATCAGGGAGATCGCACGGTCAAGGAAATGCGGGAAGACCTGAATGAAGCATTGAAGTCCGTCAATGTGGAGCACTACATAACCGGTAAAGGTCTGATTGATGAGGACACCATTGAAAGTTCACAAGAGGGGCTTAAGAAATCGGAATATATTACCGTTGTCTTTATTTTACTTATTCTGTTCCTGGTGTTCCGTTCGTTTGTAGCTCCGTTTGTACCGCTACTGACGGTAGGGATCAGTTACATTGTATCGCAACAGATTGTTGCATTCCTGGTGGATGGGCTCGACTTCCCGATATCCACATTTACACAGATCTTTATGGTCGCCGTCATGTTCGGGATTGGTACGGATTACTGCATCCTGCTGATCAGTCGGTTCAAGGAAGAACTGGCTCATCATGAGAATACGTGGGATGCCATCATTGCTACCTATCGTACTGCCGGTAAAACGGTACTCTTCTCAGCACTAGCTGTGCTGGTTGGATTCATTGCGATCGGCTTTGCCCAGTTTATGTTGTACCGTTCTGCGGTTGCCGTAGCTGTAGGTATTGCTGTGATGATGCTTGCCTTGGTGACCATCGTGCCATTCTTCATGGCGGTGCTGGGCAAGAAGTTATTCTGGCCGTCGAAGGGTTCACTTGAACATGCCGAGAGCAAGATCTATGGTGCAGCTGGTCGCTTTTCACTTAAACGTCCATGGGCTGCGCTGCTCATCGTTGCAGCTGTCTGTGTGCCTCTTCTGGCAACCTACGATGGCAAACTGTCGTTCAACAGTCTTGATGAGATTGGCGAGAAATATGATTCCGTAAAAGCATTTAACATTATCTCTGACAGCTTTGGTCCGGGTGAATCGCTGCCAGGTCAGATCGTTATTCAGAACGATGAAGCGATGGATAATGCGAAGTATATGGCCGTTGCCGAGAAAATTAGCCGGGAAGTAGAGAAAGTAGCTGGAGTCTCTGGTGTCCGCAGTATGACACGACCTACGGGGGATGAGATTAAAGATTTTGAAGTTACACAGCAAGTGGGAACATTATCGGATGGGCTGGGTGAAGGCAAGACGGGTTTGGACAAAATCCGTGATGGCCTGAGTGAAGCCAGCAGCCAGCTAAGTAAAAATGAACCTCAGTTAAAAGAAGCTGCTGATGGAGCAGGTGAACTTACCAAAGGAACCTCCCAGTTGCAAGCGGGTATCACGCAGCTCAGTGAGGGACTTGGGCAGATTGAAAAAGGCATTCGAGATGGTTCTGCAGGTGCAGGGGATCTGAAAGCAGGGCTCCAGCAAGCCAAAACAAGTGCAAATCAACTTGCGCAGGCGAACAATCAGTTGCTTGAAGCCTATCGTCAGGCGGGAGCAGGGGTCGCAGCACTGGGGGATGGAACCCGCGAACTGGAACAACAGCTGAACGGGGTTTCATCAGCTCTAACCAGTCTGTCCGAATCCTTCACAGCACTTGAAGAGCGTTATCCTGAATTGCAGCAAGATGCTGATTACCAGCGTATCAAAGGTACGATTGGTGAAACAGGTTCTGGCACAGCGCAGCTTGCGCAAGGTCTGGGTCAGATTAAGACCAAACTTGGGGAAGCCGCTGCTGGAATTAATCAGGCCAATGAAGGGTTTGCCTCCGCCGCAGCCGGACAAAAGGCGCTTGCCGATGGCCTGGGTCAAATTGTAACAGGAATCGGTCAGTTGCAATCCGGTCTCAAACAGGCTGCGGATGGTCAAGGAAAAGTCATTAAGGAAATACCTTCCATTCAGAACGGGCTTGGTCAGCTTCAGGGTGGTCAGGAGAAAATTCAGCAAGGCTTCTCGGATCTGAGTGGTCAACTGACACAATTGACAGATGGCTTGAATCAGAGTGTCGATGGTATTAAACAGGTATCCGGGGGACTGGATTCAGCGCAGGACTACCTGACGCAATTGCAAAATTCACCTGATTCGGATCTGGCAGGCTGGTACGTTCCTGAAGAAGCGCTGAACAGCAAAGATTTCACACAGGTATTTGATACGTATCTGTCGGAAGATCGGAAAACGATGACAATTGATGTTATTTTCGCCGAAAATCCATACGGAACAGAAGCCATTGATCGTGTTCCTGACATTGAGGCGGCAGTACATCGCGCGGTACAAGGCAGTACGCTTGAAAAAGCAGACATCGCCATAGGTGGAGTGACCAGTACGTTTGCAGATCTGCAGGAAATCTCGAATAATGACTATACACGTACTGTAATGCTGATGCTGGCAGGCACATTTATTATTCTGGTTGTGCTGCTCCGCTCAGTCATTATGCCGCTGTATCTGATCGTTTCCTTATTACTGGCTTATTTCACATCGATGGCGTTAACCGAAGTGATCTTTGTTAATATCCTCGGATTCGCAGGAATCAGCTGGGTTACTCCGTTCTTCGGATTTGTCATGCTGATTGCACTCGGTGTGGATTATAGCATCTTCCTGATGGACCGTTTCAATGAGAACAAAGGCATGAAAGTACAGGATGCCATGTTGTACGCGATGAAGAACATGGGCACCGTTATTCTATCTGCCGCGGTCATTCTGAGCGGTACATTTGCTGCCATGTATCCATCCGGTGTTCTATCGATGATGCAGATTGCCACAGTAGTCCTTAGCGGACTGATCTTGTACTCTCTGCTGTTCCTGCCATTCTTCGTCCCAGTGATGGTGAAGATGTTTGGCCGGGCCAACTGGTGGCCGTTCCCGAACAAGGAACAATCAGAGTCCGTTGATTCGGATCGGACTATAGGCATGTAATGCATTGCAATGAATCTGGCTCTGCCGCGTTATGCGGCAGGGCTTTTTTATTTTTGCCTCTACAGGAAAGGTGCAACTTGTGCAAAAGAAAGGTGCATGCCTAAGGACACCATCCCGCGCTTTGTCGTCCCACTCATCATAAGATATAGAGCAGTTCATTATTGTTCAGAAAAATCACAGCAGAGAGGGGCGACGGGATGGTATATCGATATGTGGCTATAGGTGATTCATTAACGGTAGGTACAGGAGCGTTACTGGGCACCGGCTTTGTTCCTTTATATCGGCGAATGGCGGAAATGAATGTTCGTACGTTTGTATCCATGGAAAATATGGGCGTGAATGGACTGACGTCGGGGGAAATGTTGCAGATGATCTCTTCGCATCCCCGAGTGCGGCAATCGCTCCGTGAAGCGGATATCATTACCATATCCATTGGCGGGAATGATCTGATTCGTACGTTTAAAGCAAGTAATGGCATTCCAAATGCCAGCAAAATGACACAGGTGCTCGGAGAAACCCGCAGTAATGTATCCCAGATCATGCGGCACATTCGGCAGTTAAAGGGCAACCATGAGTATATGGTCCGATCCATCGGATTGTACAACCCGTATCCACAAGCGACGGAAGCTGCGTACTGGGTGCGCCAATATAATTCGTTTTTGAATGGTGCGGGATCGGGCAACTATGCGTGTGCTCAGGTGTATGACAGGTTTGAAGGTCGTGAGCGTGAACTCTTGTTCTGGGACAGAGTACATCCCAATGCAAGAGGATATCGTGTCATTGCAGAGCAGCTTAATCGGACGGGATACTATCCATTCTCTTGATCACTTTGGAGCAGAACTAGACCAAGCGATGGACTTCCTTTAAGATAAATAGAAGACCGTTCCATTTTGTGAGATAAAGGGGTTAATTTTTGGTGCAAAACATCGATTCCGGTTCCCTCCATCCTTCAGAGCAGCAGCGTATATCCGAAGTGTTGGCCTTATATGGCTTTACATCGGATTGGAAAGGCGAGCGTGGAAAGGGTGGAATGAATAATTCTACTTACATGCTCCAGGTAGACGGGACTAATTACGTCATGAGACAATATGAAACACATAATGATCCGATGAAAATCACCTTTGAACACGAGGTGCTGGCAGCCCTCCAACGTTCGAACTTTAAGCTTGATACACCTTCACCTGTAAGGCGGTTATCTGGTGAGGGAGGTACATTCCTTCCTGTAAAAGATACCCTCACAGGTCATACCAAAATCGTGACTCTGTTTCATTATAGGGAAGGCCTCAATCCCATCTTGCATACACCAGATCAATTGCTAGGGCTCGGTAAAGCGGCGGGGGCGCTGTCTTCTGTTATGGCTACGTTGGATATACCACTTGAACCTGTGTATCCACCATACTATCGAATTCAGGATGCGTATCCGCTCTGTTCACCAGAACGATTATTACAGCTATGCACATCGCCGCCGGAGCAATTGGCCGCATGTGCGAATGAATTGAAGCAGTTGAGAGATGAGCTGCCAGATCTTTTTGAAGCTCTGCGTGGTATGGAACAGTTGCCGCATCAATTGGTTCATGGGGACGTGAATGCCTCGAATGTATTGGTAGATCAGCAGGATGGTGAAATCTGTGCCATTTTGGATTTTGAATTTGCGACATGGGATTTGCGGGTAATGGAGCTGGCTGTTCCGATGTCTGACCTCCTTACCATGGACAAGAGTGAAGATTGGATGTGGCAGGCACAGGAGGGACTGATCATGGGATTTCGTGAACAGGTCAGCCTGAAACCGGAAGAGTTGCTGGCCATACCTCGATTGATTTTGCTGCGTAGTCTGGATGTGGTCATGCATTTCATCAGTCGGATGTTTGAGGGTACAGATGAGCCGGAAGTGGCTGTGGAGCAGATTGTGAAACTCAAACAGCGGATTGACTGGATGCGTCTTCATGAAGAACGACTGCATGAGATATTGGTGTATTAAATATCGTTGTTAAGAATAAAGTGCACTGTTTCTGCTCATACGAGGGCAGAGATCAGTGCACTTTTATTGGTTAGAAAAGTGATATATGAAGATTACAGCGTATAGCGGATGACATTACAATCCACGTTTGCGGAACCAACTGCGGACAGCCCAGCGGCGCTCCTGACGTTTTTTGTATTTGGGCAAGGAACGATAAACGTTCAACGATTGCTCGTATGCCTGCTTCGCGTCTGCATTGCGTCCGAGGGAACGGTGAACCGAGCCGAGCAGATAATAAGCTTCACTGGAAGAGGAATGAATCTCCTGAAACTGATGCACATAATCCAGCGCTTTGTCCTCATGCGTATCTTTGAAGGCTCCAGCAAGGGTTAGGTACGGGCGTCCATACTTGACTCTGGGATTGATCTCGAGAGCTTGTAATATATGACGTTCTCCTTTTTCGATGTTACCCAGGTGAAGCTCAGTCGTCCCTAGTGCCTCCCAGTACTCAGCCGATTGTTCGTATGGGCGCTCCAGTTCAAGCAATAACGCATGTGCCTCACTGTAACGCTTGCGCTCAATTAACAGGCGAGCCAGTTCCAGCTTGGAAGAAACTTCATTGGGACTCATGGCAAGCTGTTGCCGAAGCCGTGAGATGTTACGCATTCGCTTGAGAGGTTTCGAGAAGCTTGGGAACACCCCAACGTAACGACGATCCAGGAAATACAGTATAACGAGTAAAATGAGGATGGCAATGAACGGATTACCTACAATCCGCCATAGAAGTCCAAAGATAAGAAATTTAATAAGCACAGGTTCAACTCCATTTATGATGTAATCGCGTTTCGTACACTTAAAATATATTTCGATTGATCCAGCGGGTTAACTCCTCTGCGTTTGCGAGTATGATTCACATCCGCAGGACAATCCTGGTATCCGGCAAACGAAGTCGTAAGCACCCCGCGGCCGCTTGTCTCGGAACGCAGTTTCACCGGATAATCCATTGAGGTGGCAAGAGGCATAACTCCTTCAATAATACAACGTCCGCTACCAATGACGGGGGCTTCGAAGGTTGCCCGCATATGTACCAGATCGCTAAGGGCCTTACCGCCGTATTCTTCCGGGACCGTCAGCCGGAACTGAAGAAGAGGTTCCAGCAACGTGGTACCTGTTCTCGACAATCCATCCAGGATTCCCATAGGCGTGGCTACGACAAAATCCAGCGGATGTGTATGCCAGACATGATGTTCCCCTTCCACCAGCGTAATGCGCAGATCGGTGACTTCCCAACCGAGCATACCTTGAGACAAGGCTTCCGGAATTCGTCGTTCAACTTCATTCTGATAACGTAACAGCAGATCATCTGTCCTTACGGTTGAGGCATAGATCAGACCGCTTCCGCGAGGCAAAGGTTCAATCTTGAAGCGGAGGATGGCCCAGCAGGGCTTAGGCATCGTATAGGCGATGTAACCTTCTCCGGTTGTACGTGGTGTCTCCTTATAGATGACGGATGGTGGATCAAACACGACATCCAATCCGAAACGACTTAGCAACAGGCTGGATAAAATCTCAAGCTGAATGGTTCCCATGACCTTGAGATGCAGTTCACGTTCCTCCGGCAACCATTGCAGGTCGAGTAAGGGGTCTTCATCCGTCAACTCTTGCAATGCTGCAACAAGATCGGGGTAACGTGCCGGGTCCTTGCCATGTACTTGTACGGTCAGCAAAGGTACAGCCATCTGTGGCAGAGGAGGCACACCCTCAGGATTGCCGATAATGTCACCCACATGTGTGTCACTCAGTCCGTACAGCGCAGCAATCTGCCCCGCGTGAACGGCACCGGTATCCGCCCATTTCCGTCCATCCATGCGGCGAATCTGCGTCACTTTCTCTTCAAGCTCCCGCGTCGAATTATGGATGGTATCCCGATTGTGTAAGCTGCCAGCATACATACGGACGTAAGCCGTGCGACCCATCGTACGGTCACGTTCAATCTTGAATACAACACCCGATACGGGAGAATCCACTGGTTGTGCAGGTGGGGGCAGGAATGCAAGGACCATGTCCAGCAATGCCGTGACACCAATTCCTTTGCCGGAAGCGCCATAACACACAGGGAACATCTCACCCTGATGCACATACCGCAGGAATGCTTCATTCAGATCCCTTTGCGATAACGGAGTCTCCTGGATGTAGGCTTCCATGACCTCTTCGTCCAGCTCGGCAAGGATCTCGACCAGACCTGGAATGGAAGGTGTGCCATCTGACAGAGAATCTTGATTCGGGTTCCATAGGGAGTCGATGCCATGAAATGAATCTTCCTGGAGCCGATACGTTTGGATTTCGCATGCGAAAGGGGACAGGCTGGAACGAATCTGCTCCATTACCGCTGGGGCAGATGCGCCAACCCGATCCATTTTATTAATATAAATGATGGTTGGGATGCGAAGTGAACGAAGGGCATGCCAGATGGCTTCACTTTGGGACTGAATGCCTTCTACTGCCGACAGAATGAGAATAGCGCCATCCATTACCCGTAGCGTTCGCTCTACTTCGGAGCTGAAATCGATGTGACCAGGCGTATCAATGAGGTCAATGATGGTGTTCTTCCAGATCAGAGAGGTCATGGCTGCCTGAACGGATATGCCACGTTCTTTCTCAATGTCCAGGGAGTCTGTGGCTGTTGTTCCGTCATCTACACGTCCCGGACTACGGACGACACCACTCTCAAATAACATATGCTCGGTGGTGGTTGTTTTCCCCGCATCAACATGAGCGAAGATGCCAATATTCCTGCGATTTAATTCGTTTAACATGGAATGCTAAGCTCCTCTGACAACGGAATGCAATGTTTCCGACAAGTAATAATCCAGATTATCATACCACATCTTCCATATGGAAGAATATGTGGATATATATGATTAGACCCAGGAAACTACGTCCAGTCTGGTTCTATTTTAACGAGAACTGTTCATGGTTCTGCGGTAAGCTGCGGGCGTTGTACCGGTTAATTTTTTGAATTGACGGTAAAAGTGGGGCAGGCTGTCGAACCCGCAAGCATCGGCAACGGCTGCCATCGTCTCATCACCTTGCACCAGATGCTCTTTCGCCATAATGACCCTTCGCGCTAATGCGTAATCCGTTAGAGTCATTCCCGTGTATCGTTTGAAGGCACGACTGAAATGGGCAGGGGATACAGAGGCGTACTGCGCCAGTTCAGGGAGGGAAAGGCCATTCCGAAGGTTATCGTCAATATGAGAGATCGTAGAAGAGAGCCATGAGGGACCCGGAGCGGATTTACCCGGATTCGCAGGTCCCGCAGCTTCCAGACGTTCCAGAAAAATGAGCAATAGTTGTAGCCTTAACAGAGCCGCATGTGCGCTTAGATGATGACCGAGCTGGAATTCGGTCTGAATATCATCAATGAGGGCGGCGACCAGTGATTGCTCCTCTGTGTTCAGATGTCTCTTATACACGCGTTGTTTACGACAACGTTCAAACAGGCTTAGCAAAGAAGAAGCAGCACCTCCGGCGGTGGATGCCAGCAAGCCCGGGCTGAAGAACAATGCGGAAGATGTGACAGGATTGCCTGCATCCGGCAAGGCTCGATGAACCGTGCTGCCCGGTATAATGAACAGGTCTCCTTCTTGCATATTCTCAAGTCCCGTATCAATAAAGATGCTTCCCTGCCCCCGATATACATAGATAATTTCATGCCAGTCGTGAAGGTGATCTGGCAATTCGTTCTGAGGGGATTTGGTGTCGCTGTACACCAGGCGGAACGGAATACCAGATTCTGCTTGAATAGTCGTACGAACAGGTGAACGTTCCATAAAGACTCCTTTCCAGACGATCGTCTTCAACGAGATGTTATACCTGGTCATGAGAGAGTATATTTACCGCAATATAAGCAATTTAATTTCCTTTTATTGATGATACAATGAATTTAAAGCGTTTACAATAAAAGGGTGCAGAGCCTTCGAGCTGCATTCCGACAGTACAAATAATCGATGAGGTGAGTGTCCATGTCGGCGAGCACGAAACGGCCAAGGTTGAAGCTGAATTTACTGGGGAGCGATGGTCAGCGCAAGTGCAAGGAGATTATGGAGCGTCCCGTGAAGGTTTTGCAGATCGGAGAAGGTAATTTCTTGCGGGGATTTGCAGACTGGATGCTTCATGAGAGTGCCAGACAAGGCAAATTCCATGGAAGTGTAGCTGTTACCCAACCACGACCGGGAGGCAAGGCCAAGCTGGAGCAGATTCGCGATCAGGATGGGTTATATACAATGATTACGCGTGGTCTGTCCCAAGGAAAGCCGGTTGAGCGGACAGAGTTGATCTCTATTTTCTCACAGTGTATCAATCCGTATGAGGAATGGGATGCCTTTCTGAACTTGGCGGAACTGCCTTCACTTGAGTTCGTTATTTCCAATACAACCGAATCAGGATTGAAATATACGTATGCGGACTATATCGAGGGTGAACCGCTCCAATCATTTCCGGGGAAATTAACGGTTTTCCTGCATCAGCGATATTTGAAATTTGATGGTGATCCATCCAGAGGTTTGATTCATCTGCCATGTGAGCTGCTTGAAGGCAATGGTGATGTGCTGCGCAGTTGTGTCCTCCGTCATAGTGAGGATTATGGGTATTCGGATGGCTTCCGTTCATGGATCGAGAACCATAATCACTTCTTGAACAATCTGGTAGACCGAATTGTCACAGGTGCGCCGACCCAGGAGGAAGCCGATTCCCTGACGAATCGCTGGGGGTATGAGGACCAGTTGATTAATACGGCAGAACCATATCATTTCTGGGCCATTCAGGGTGATGAATCATTGGACAAAAAACTTCCTCTCAAGCAGGCAGGTCTTAATGTACATTGGGTGAAAGATCTGAAGCCTTTTCAGGTACGCAAGGTTCGTATTTTGAATGGGGCGCATACCTTAATGTCATCCCTCGGCATTCTGCAAGGCAAGCAGCATGTGAGAGAAACAATGGAAGATCCACATTTTGGCACATGGATCAGGGAAGCTGTGCATCAGGAGATCGTCCCTGCTCTGGATATGCCCGATCATCAGCTGGATCAGTATGCAGAAGAAGTGTTCGAACGGTTCCTTAACCCGTATATTGATCACAAATTGCAAGATATTGCTTTGAATACGATCGGAAAATTCAAGGTGCGTGTGCTGCCAACACTTTTGTCTTACGAGCAAAATCAGGGAAGTTGGCCAGAACGTTTAATTCAAGGGTTTGCTGGATTATTGTGTCTCTATCGTCCGGTAAATACGCCAGAAGGTTACAAGGCACAACGACTGAATGGAGAGCACATTCTGCTGCGGGATGACCCGGATGTCCTGGCTGCTTTGGCTGCACACTGGGACGGTTATGACACGCTGAACAGGGATCAGAACCAATTGGATGACCGGGTAGCGGCTGTGTTGTCAGATACCCTGATCTGGGGCGAAAATCTGGATGCAAGAGAAGGGCTGCGTGCAGCACTTGTTCGTGAAATCGGATTGTTGGAAGGTGAAGGGAAATGAACACAACAAGTACAATCAATGACTGGATTGCCATTCAACCACAGGATGATGTCATTATAGCGCTTCGGGATTATGCCAAAGGAGAATGTATTACATTGCCAGACGGTGTTTCTTTTACCTTGCTGGATGACGTGCCCAAAGGGCATAAGATTGCTGTGCATACCCTGGCACCGGGTGATGATGTGATGAAGTATGGTTTCTCCATCGGGATTGCCCAAGAGCAGATTGAGCAGGGAAGCTGGATTCATAGTCACAACCTGAAGACGGGTCTGCACGGATTGCTTGAATATGAGTATCAACCTGGAGCCACGGTTCAGACGGACATGCCTCCGGAACATCTGCTCTCATTTGATGGATATTTGCGCCCCAATGGTGACGCAGGTATTCGTAATGAGATATGGATTGTGAATACGGTTGGATGTATCAATAAAGTGTGTGAAGCTTTGGCACGTATGGGTCAGTCCCAGTTTGGAAGCCGGGTAGATGGTGTATTTCACTTTCCACATCCATTCGGGTGTTCACAGCTTGGTGATGATCTGAAGTATACACAACAGTTGCTGGCCTCCTTGGTGGAGCATCCGAATGCAGGAGGCGTGCTCGTCATCGGTCTGGGCTGTGAGAACAACCAAGTAGACGAGTTCCGTGAGTGTATTGCTCCGGAATACCGCGGTAAAGTACGGTTTCTCAAAGCACAGGAAACGGATGACGAGCTTGAGGAAGGGCTTCGACTGATGGAAGAACTTGTGGAGATCGTTGAACATGAACAACGGCAGCCGCTTCCGCTCAGCAAACTCAAAATTGGACTGAAGTGTGGTGGTTCCGATGGTTTATCTGGCATTACAGCCAATCCGCTGGTCGGTGCAGTTGCTGATATGCTGGTTGCTGCCGGGGGTACGGCTATTCTGACGGAAGTTCCGGAGATGTTTGGTGCGGAGACGATCTTAATGAATCGGGCTGCCAATCAGCAGGTATTTCATGATTTGGTGGACCTCGTGAACGGCTTCAAGCAATATTTTGTGAACCATGGGCAGAACATCTATGAGAATCCTTCACCTGGGAATAAGGCTGGTGGCATCACAACGCTAGAGGAAAAGTCACTTGGATGTACGCAAAAGGGAGGACGTTCTTCCGTAGTCGACGTTTTACGTTATGGCAAACGTGTAACTCAAACCGGTCTGAACATTGTAGAAGCACCGGGTAATGACCTGGTATCTGTAACGGCACTGTCTGCGGCGGGTGCACATATTGTGCTCTTCACAACAGGGCGGGGGACTCCCTTCGGAGGTCCGGTACCTACCGTCAAGATTGCGACTCAATCCGATCTGGCGAATCGCAAAAAACACTGGATTGATTTCAACGCAGGCCAGCTGTTGGAGGGGCAGACGATGGATGAGGTGAAAGTGCAGCTGTTCAGCCAGCTGATTGACATTGCTTCAGGACGGTCACACACACTCAGTGAGCAGCATGGATTCCGGGAGATTGCCATATTCAAGGATGGCGTGATTCTCTAAATCCATTGTGGACGGAGGCTGTTAATCGTCTGGTTTGCATTATAGGATGAACCACAGCCAATCCCGGTTGATATCTGCACCACAACCGGGATTGGCTTTATTTAGATTCCACGGATGCCAAGCGCTTTGGAGATGCTTGATAATGCGGCAGGTGAAGCATGTTGTTGTAGTTGCACAATCAATAGTTCACGTGCCTCTTCTATGCTGCCTTCAAATGGCTTAATGCCGTGACGTTCCATCCAGTGACCAGCAGTCTCGTATGCGGAGCTGTTCCAGGCGACTTTGCCTTCTGCGAGCCCTTCTTTTTCTTTGGTGCCACTGATCACAATGGCTGCACAGCCCTGAAGGTCCAGAAGTCCACGGTCAAATGTTTTTTTGTCCTCTTTTGCCCCGAAACCGGCTTGTGATCGCAAGGCACGTCCATCGATGCCTTCTTGTTCTGCAACTAACGCATGGAGTTTGAACGCTTCACGGGAGAGTAGACCCGCTTCATACTGTTCCTTGATGGTTCTGGAGTCGGCAAGCAGTCGGTGTACCCAAGGGAAGTATTCCGATGAGACAAGAAGCGCTTTCTTTTTGACAAATTTTCCATAGGCAGCAATGCCCTCCTCAGCCAGGCGTGAACGCCATAACCAGGGATCGAATTCATCATCTTTGTGCCAATGTTCTTTGGGGGTTAGCGATGACAGAGAAGGATATTCGGCAAATAGTGGTGCCAGAGGCAGCAGCCCTATAGACTGGATACGCTGTACTGCTTCTTCGTACGTTATAACGGCTTCATATGTCATGATATCAGTAGGCTCCTTTTTGTGTGTAGTCCAGGCTACGACTTGGTTGAAGCAAGGTATCTCCGGCTCACTTCCTCGGCATGCTGACGAATCTCACTGCGAAGTTGGAGGGGTTCGATCACTTCAGCTTCACGTCCCAATCGGTAAAAGAATCGTACGGCCCAGTCCCATTCCCCTGGTGGACAAAGGAATGATAATTCCCAGAGATCCGGGGCAATTTCAATCATCTTTTCACCAATATGCTCGTCCTGTTCAGCTTCAATCATTCCCCGATAACTCAGTTGTGCCTTAACCAGGGTTGGCTGCTGTTCTGGAGGGATCGGCTTGCTCTGCTGTTGCTCGGCCTGTTCGTGAAGCACCTGTGCATCCTGTGGTTCGATCGCTTTGACATCGGTAATTCGGTCAACCCGGAACAGACGCTGTTCACCATGTTCGAGGGAATATGCTTCACAGTACCAAAAGCCGGAGGAAGCATATACCCGTGAGGGACAGATATGCAACCATCGCTGACGCGATACGGAGCGATACAGCACACTGAGCCACTCGTGTTCGGGTATGCATGCCAGCAGTGCGTCCAGATGAGGAAGAATGTAATTGCGGTCTGGAATATGATGATACAGCTGTTGGAGCATAGGATCAATTCGCGACATAATATCATCCGGAATGATGGCCTTAACTTTGTTCATCAGGGTCCAGCGTTTCTCATGAAAGGGTGTGTCGGCGTAGCGACTTAGACCTTCAAGAGCGAATAGGAGCGTCGCTGCTTCTACCGGGTCCAGCTGTAGTGGGGGTAATACGTAACCCTCCATAAGTCTGAAACCGCCTCCCGGACCGGAAATGGCAATAATGGGCACATTCATCTCGGAGAGGGACTGAATATCCCGGAGAATTGTGCGACGGGAAACCTCAAATTTCTCGCCTAATGAGTGTGCCGTTTCGTGACCATGCTGTAATGCCATTACAATGGCAGCAAGCCGATTTGTTCTGTTCATGTCAGCCACTCCGTTTCGATCTGCGCCGCCGGAAAGTGATGTCGTAGTTATATTTCTATTGTAACAACGAATAAGTGACATCATGAGTGTCACCAATATATCTCAACTGTTCATTATTTTATAATGGATCAGCATCAGGATTCACAAGTATGTTCCGGCAGGCTTTGTTAAAATGTGTTTCTCGTCCAATTCGCTTTGCATACTGATATTTCCTTCTATCAAAAAGACCACAGATCATGCCAAAAACCCGTATCCGGTGTAGACGGATACGGGAAGTAGCAGCTTTTGGCTTACAGAAGACGATAAAGGTCTGAAATCTATACCAATATCCTCGCTGAAGACAATAACAAGTATAAAAGGAACGAATATGTGACACTTTGTATCACGGGTGTTTTATCACATTATATTATTCCAAATGATTCGAATTAAGCGAAATCGCTTATTTCATTTCGAGTAATTGCACCCCACGGGCTTCAATCTCAACACTTCCCGAAAGCTCACGATTGGTGAGCAGATCATGTGCCTTAGCTGTTCCCAGATCATAGGATTGCGTGGTTGCGTTATGGTTCATGACGAACAGGTAGGGTTTGCCGTCTTTGGTTCGTGCACTTACTTCAACACCTTCTGGAGTCTCAAGCAAGGACTCTACGTTCTTGGCTGCTGCAAGCTGTCCCAGCAAACCATCCAGGAAACGTTCATCCGGGTCGGATGCAACGTACCAGGCTTCACCTTGACCAAAGGTGTTACGTGTCACAACAGGCATGCCTTTATAAAAGTCGTCTCCATATTCTGCGATGACTTCGGCTCCTTCACTGTGCAGCAGGTCACACAGCATGCCGCAGCCATACTCTCCTTGAAGATCGCCGTAGGTTTCTCTGAGGACAATGCGGTTCTTTTGCTCCGGCAGCAGGGCATCAATCTCTTCCACCCAGATTCCGAGCAGTTTACGGAGTTCTCCCGGATATCCACCTGTGGTCACGAGATCGTTCTCGTTGACAATGCCACTGAAGAAGGTCGTCAGGAATGTTCCACCTGCTGCAACATACTTCTCCAGTTTGGCGGCAAATCCTGGTTTAACCATGTAAAGAACAGGGGCGAGGACAATGTCGTATTTGCTCATATCCGTATCCACACTGACGATATCTACCTGTATGTTGCGGCGGAAGAAGGCTGCGTAGTATTTATGGATCTGATCCACATAGTTCAGGGCAACCGTAGGTCCGCTTGATTTTTCGATGGCCCACCAGTTATCCCAGTCGAACACAATCGCTACTTTGGATTCAACAGATGCATCCAGCGTGGTATCTCCAAGGAGCTGCAATTCCTTGCCCAGCTCAGCGACTTCGCGGAATACACGTGTATTCTCATGTCCAGCATGCTCAATAACTGCACCATGATACTTCTCACAGGCACCGATGGAGCGGCGAAGCTGGAAGAACATGATGGTATCGGCCCCGTGCGCAACAGATTGATAACTCCACAGACGCATGACACCTGGACGTTTCAGTGAGTTATATGGCTGCCAGTTCTGCTGACTTGGTGTTTGTTCCATCAGCATGAACGGTTGGCCATCCTTCAGTCCGCGCATGAGGTCATGAGCCATTGCCGTGAAGCTGACAGGAGTGGCGAGACCAGGATAACTGTCCCAGGAGACGATATCCATGTATTTTGCCCATTTGAAATAGTCCAGTTGCTTGAAGAATCCCATCAGATTGGTTGTAACGACAGAGTCCGGAATATGTTTTTTGATCGCATCGTATTCCAGGCGGTAACAATCCAGCATGCTGTCGGAGTTGAATCGGGAGTAGTCCAGCGAGATTCCCTGGAATGTTGAATTATTGTTACCCCAATGTTCGCTCAGGTTGCTTGGTAATACAATCTCGTCCCAATCGTAGAAGGTATGCCCCCAGAAATTCGTGTTCCATGCTTTGTTGACCTGTTCCAGAGTCTGATAGCGTTCTTTCAGATACACGCGGAACGCTTTCTCACAGTTGTCACAGTAGCACTCACCGCCATACTCGTTGGAGATGTGCCATACGAGAACCGCGGGGTGATCCTTGTATCGTTCGGCCAGTTTATCCGCAATCTTCTCAGCGTATTTGCGATAGGTCGGGCTGTTGGGACAGGAATTATGGCGCCCCCCAAATTTGCGTTTGCGTCCATCGGCATCTACACGAAGCACGTCTGGATATTTCTTTGCCATCCAAGCCGGATGTGCAGCCGTGCTTGTTGCAAGGCATATATAGACACCATTTTCATATAAACGATTAATCAGTTGGTCGAGTTCTTCAAAACGGTAAGTAACTTCATCAGGCTGAATTAGTGCCCATGAAAATACGTTGATTGTGGCAATATCAATACCTGCCAATTGGAACATGCGCAGGTCTTCAAGGTGGGTTTCGTGATCCCACTGTTCCGGGTTGTAATCGCCCCCGTAGAACATTTTGGGCAGTTTGTTACTAATCAATGTGTTCACCTCTTGTATAAGAATAATCCTATATTATATGATACATATGACTTTTAAAATATAATAAAAGTAATGACTGATATAAGAATACGGAAGCGTATTTCAGCTTATAACCAAGGAGGCATACCCGTGTTTATCTCCCCCCGACATCAACGATATTTCATGACATCACGTGATCAGCCGCTGCCCCTTTATATTGAGAGCCTGGGTTATAACGGCAATCAGGAGAAGGTGTCCAGACCTGTGGGGTATCCCTGTTACCATTGGCTTCAGACAGTAAAGGGAGCCGGAGAATTCAAGTTTGCCGGGTCCACGGTCGTACTGGGGGAAGCATCCGGTATTTTGCTGCCGCCGAATGAACCGCATGAGTATGTGCGCGCCCAAGGAGAGTGGGAGACACTTTACATAACATTTGGTGGTTCCCAGTGTCCGGCAATCTTGGAGTCACTTAGTCTGGGTGAAGCGGCGTTCTATCAGTGGGAGCAGAGCAGTCCGTTCAATGATTACGGCCAGGAAGTGCTGGATTCGATCAGAAGTGATCAGGATTTGTCGGGACTCGAGGCGTCAGCGGATATATACCGATTTCTGATTTTGCTCAAAAAACATGGCATGACGGGCAATCGTTCTTCCATCTCACATTCTGTGGAGAGACTTGCTCCGCTCATTGCATTCATGGAACAGCATTATGCGAATCCCGAGATTGGGCTCGAACATATGGCTGACCTCACAGGGATCTCATCCAGACATCTGAACACCTTGTTCAAGCAGTCCTTTGGCATGACAGCCTACAGTTATTTTATTTTGCTGCGCATTCGCAAAGCCAAGGAAATCATGACCGCAGACTATAGACCCACGATTAGGGAAACTGCAGTTAGGGTAGGGTTTCGCGATGCAAGCCATTTTGTAGCAACCTTTCGCAGGATTGAGGGGGTGACTCCTGAACAGTTCCGTAATTTGTACTAACATGTACCCAAATAAACAAAAAGTGATGCCAGGAAGGTATTGATGCGTTAGGGTCATTACCGTTATGATGGTATCGATTCCTGAGATTCGAAAACGTTTAAACGGACCCATGTATCCGTTCTACTTGGAGAGGATGATTGAAGATGACAACAACTATACCCTTATGGGATCATGCTGCACCTTATGCAGCCCAGGGCCATGAAGACGAAATGCCACATTTGATTCCATTTATTCAGCCCGGTTCCGAGAGCACTGTCATTGTATGTCCAGGTGGCGGCTATGGATTTTTGGCTGATCATGAGGGTGCTCCAATAGCCGAATTGTTGAACCGTGCAGGTATAAGTGCATTTGTCCTGAAATATCGGGTGGCGCCTCACCAGCATCCTGCACCTATAACAGATGGTCAGCGTGCCATACGTTATGTTCGTGCTCATGCTGAGCAGTATGGCATCAACCCTGCCAAGATTGCAGTGCTTGGTTTCTCCGCAGGCGGACATCTCACAGCAACACTGGGAACGCTGTATGACGAGGGACAACCGGATCATGAGGACCTTATTGAACGCCAAAGTTCACGCCCGGATCGAGTTATTCTCTGTTATCCGGTCATTACGATGGAGTCCTATGGACATGCTGGGTCCCGTGAGAATTTGCTTGGGCCTGATGCGTCAGCCGAGCAGATCAAGGCTTTCAGTGCGGAACAACAGGTGAGAGCGGATGCTCCAGAAGCATTCATCTGGCATACCAGCGATGACCAGGCAGTACCTGTGGAGAATAGCTTGCGTTATGCACTTGCATTGGGCGAGCATGGCATTCCCTATGACTTGCACGTTTTTGAGAAAGGTTCACATGGTCTGGGATTGGCTGAGGATAACCACGCGATTCGGGTATGGTCGGATCTGTGTCTCACATGGCTCAAGAATCAGGGCTGGTAATTTTATTGGCTGATAGCAAGTGAACGGTCCTAACCAATCGAGTAATCCGTATATTAACGCCTTAGAGCGAAGGAGAAAATAACGATGAAATTGCAGAAAAATGACAAGCTTCTGTTTATCGGGGATTCGATTACAGATTGTGGTCGGGAACATCCTGTAGGCGAAGGCAGTTCAGGTCTGGGCCATGGTTACGTAGCGCAAGTCTATGCCCTCTTGCGGTCCATCTATCCGGAATTGATGTTGCGTGTCCAGAATGTGGGTAATGGTGGAAATACGATTCGTGATCTGAAACAGCGCTGGGATCGTGATGTGCTGGACCTTAAACCGGACTGGCTGACGATCATGATCGGCATTAATGATGTATGGCGTCAGTTCGACAACCCATTATCAACAGACTCACATGTGTTTCTTGAAGAATACGAATCCACATTGCGTGAACTGGTGGCTTCGGTTCGTCCCAACCTGAAAGGTCTGGTACTAATGACGCCTTATTATCTTGAAGCCAACCCGGAAGATCCGATGCGGGCAACGATGGATATCTACGGAGAAGCAGTTCGCAGGGTAGCGAGTGAGTATGATGCAGTGTATGTGGATACACAGGCTGCATTTGCTCCATTTTGGGATCATTTCTATACGTCTGTGCTGACTTATGACCGGGTACATCCGGATGCAACGGGCCATATGGTTCTGTCCAAAGCATTCTTGGATGCCATCGGATTCGAATGGTCAGGCGGCGTCAAATCTGAATAAGGACGTGAGGGCATGAGCGACGTAACTGTAGCAGTACAAACCCAGGCATTACTGGGGGAAGGTCCAAGCTGGGATGCGGAGAACAATCGATTGTTATGGGTAGATATTGAAAGCTTCAAGGTGCATGTGTATGATCCGGTTACAGGGCAGGATCAGTCTTATGATGTCGGTGAACATGTCGGGGCTGTTGTTCCCTATCGTGGTGACGAAGTTGTGGTTGCTTTACGCAGTGGATTCCATACGTATCACTTGCTTACGGGTGAGCTGCATGCCATTGAGGACCCTGAACAAGATAAGGATACGAATCGTTTTAATGATGGAAAATGTGATGCGAAGGGCCGCTTCTGGGCAGGCACAATGAGCATGAATAATGAGAGCAAAGCCGGATCATTGTATTGTTTGGAGCAAGGGCAACCCGTTCGCACAATGGTACAAGGTGTGTCTACATCCAACGGTTTGGGCTGGAGTCCGGATCGGCAGACCATGTATTACATTGATACCCCGACACGTTCTATTGACCGGTTTGGTTTTGATCTGACGGCAGGTACGATACAAAATCGGACAAGTATCATTCAAATACCGGAGGAATTCGGTTTTCCGGATGGGATGACGGTTGATGGTGAGGGCATGCTGTGGGTTGCGCACTGGGGCGGAGGAAGAGTCACTCGTTGGAACCCGCATACATCAGAATTGTTGCAACAGATCGAGGTGCCGGCAGATCAGGTAACATCCTGCTGTTTTGGTGGACCGGATCTCGAAGAGTTATACATTACAACAGCACGTATAGGGATTAAGGAAGAACGTTTGAAAGAGACACCGGATGCGGGCTCACTTTTTGTCATCAGACCGGGCGTTAAAGGGCAGGAGACTCACGCTTATGGTAGCCAGCAATAAACAGGTGCCAATTATGTAGTGAACCTTAGTGAACCTCTGCCTGGTTTGCCAGGAAAGAAACGATTCCATTTTTTCACTCTTATATAAAATGTCAAAAGGTGCTGTTCTAACAGCATCTTTTTTTGATGTATAAACGATTTTAAACACTGAAAATATTTTACAAAAATCGGAATTTCGACAGAGGGGTTTGGAGATTGCCAGCGAATGTTATTTATTGAAAGTATTATCCAGATAACCGCGAATCAAGAACAATTATGTAAGCGCTTAACAATATGACTGGAAGGGGGTGAGGCTTCTTGTATCAAGGGATGCATTGATTCGTCTGGCACGCCATCATCAGCACGATGAGACAGCGGGGATAGACCGAAATGCAGTAACGAAGTAGAAGAGGAGGATAAGTTGATATGAGAACGTTTATGGGGAAATTGCGAATGATGAGCCTGACGGTTGCTGTAGTAACCGCCTCGCTGGGAGGACTTGCTGGAACAACAGCGGCGGCACCAAGTGAAGCCTATGAGTGGAAAAATGTGGTGACGGGTGCAGGAGGCGGGTTTGTACCGGGCATTATTTTCAACGAGTCGGAAAAGGATCTGATCTATGCCCGTACGGATATCGGGGGAGCCTATCGCTGGAATGCGGCTGACGAGAGGTGGATACCCTTAACGGATTTTGTCGGCTGGGATGACTGGAACAAGAATGGTGTGGACGCACTGGCTACGGACCCGGTTGATCCCGATCGGGTGTATATGGCAGTTGGAACGTATACAAATTCGTGGGACCAAAATAATGGCTCCATCTTGCGCTCTACGGACCGGGGAGATACATGGCAGACCACAACACTTCCGTTCAAAGTGGGCGGCAACATGCCGGGACGTTCGATGGGAGAACGACTGACCGTGGACCCGAATGATAACAGTATCCTGTATTTCGGTGCACGAAGTGGTAATGGGTTATGGAAAAGTACCGATTACGGTGTGACCTGGAACGAAGTCACAAGCTTCCCGAATCCGGGAAATTATGTACAAGACCCTTCGAATGAATACACAAGTGACATCGTAGGTCTGGCATGGATTACATTTGACAAAACAAGCGGTTCGGCAGGGCAGGCAACCCAGACGATCTATGTAGGCGTTGCGGATAAAGATCAAAGCGTATATCGCAGCACAAATGGCGGCCTGACCTGGTCAGCTGTTGCTGGTCAACCTACAGGTTATATTCCGCATCATGGCGTGTTTGATTCAGACGGAAGCCTCTATATTACGTACAGCGATGGTGTTGGACCGTATGATGGGGAAAAAGGTGACGTGTGGAAACTAGCCACATCGACAGGTGTCTGGACCAACATCAGCCCTGTTCCAAGCAGCAGCACGGATAATTATTTTGGATATGGCGGATTGGCTGTTGATGCACAGAATCCCGGTACATTGATGGTTGCGACATTGAATTCCTGGTGGCCGGATGCCACTTTGTTCCGCAGTACAGATGGCGGAGCGACGTGGACACGCATATGGGAATTTGAAGGATATCCGAACCGGAAGTTACGTTATACACAGGATATTTCGGCAGCGCCATGGCTCACATTTGGCACCAATCCTGCCCCACCCGAAACAAGCCCAAAATTGGGCTGGATGATCGGTGATCTGGAGATTGATCCGTTTGATTCGGATCGCATGATGTATGGAACAGGTGCTACGATCTATGGAACGAAGAACCTGACAGACTGGGATGATGACGAAAAAATCAATATTTCAGTGATGGCGAAGGGGGTTGAGGAGATTGCCGTACTGGATCTGATCAGCCCGCCAAGTGGTGCACATTTGATAAGCGGAGTGGGGGATGTCTCCGGATTCCGTCATAACAATCTGGATCAGGCACCAGACACCATATTTACGAGCCCAAACTATTCTTCCACAGAAAGTCTGGATTTTGCAGAGTTAAGTCCCAATACGATGGTTCGCGTAGGTAAAGCAGATTATGCTGCTGATCCAAATGCAAAATCCATTGGTTTGTCCAGTGACGGAGGTACTACGTGGTATAAGGCCAATGCAGAACCTGCTGGCACAACCGGAGGGGGAACCGTAGCGATCTCTGCGAATGGTAACCGACTCGTATGGAGCACGTCAGATAAAGGCGTACATTATTCGACTGGCGGCAATTCATGGACGGCAAGTACGGGGATACCTGCACAGGCGAAAGTGATTTCGGATCGTGTCAATCCAAACAAATTCTATGGATTTGCAGCGGGTAAAATCTATGTAAGTGTGAATGGTGGTGCTACCTTCACGGCATCACCTGCGACCGGACTCCCGATGGAAGGAAATGCCGATCTGGATGCCGTTCCAGGTGTTGAGGGCGAACTCTGGTTTGCAGGTGGCAGTGAGGAAGAAGGTCCTTACGGATTATGGCATTCCACGGATTCAGGAGCAACATTCACAAAGCTTGCCAATGTAGAGGAAGCAGACAGTATCGGATTTGGTAAAGCCGCCCCTGGGCAGAACGTTGTTGCGTTATACACGGTTGCACAGATCGATGGAACACGTGGATTCTTCCGCTCCGATGACGGTGGTGCCAATTGGGTTCGTATCAATGATGATCAGCACCAGTATGCTCGTGTAACTACAATTACGGGTGATCCGCGTTTGTATGGAAGAGTATATCTTGGAACAAATGGCCGCGGAATTTTGTATGCTGACCGTGTTGGAGGTAACAATGGCGGAGGAGACGGCGGGGGTACACCAGTGACCAACTCTGTGATTACACCGGTTACAGCCGAATTTGATCGCAAAGCAGACAATCAGGTTAATATTCCAGTCACGTTAACACTTAACGGCAATACACTTGCATCCATTCGCAACGGGAATGCAACGCTGGTTTCAGGTACAGATTACACGTTGACAGGCAATGAGGTCGTATTAAGTAAAAACTACCTAGCTTCACTGCCAAATGGCGCAGCGACGCTAACCTTTCAATTCAGCGCAGGCGCTCCTGCGACCTTGAATCTGCTCATTAAAGACACGACAGCTGCACCTGTTGGAACCATACGCATTGAGATGTTTAACAGCAACACTTCAGCAACGGGCAGCTCGATTAGTCCCAAATTCAAACTGACAAATACGAGTACTACAGCCTTGAATCTGTCTGATGTGAAAATCAGATACTATTACACGATAAACGGTGAACAGCCTCAGAACTTCTTCGCTGACTGGGCGACGGCTGGCAGTGTGAATGTAACAGGCACGTTCAGTGCACTCAATCCAGTACGGACGGGTGCTGATCACGTGCTTGAGATCGGATTCACAGCTTCGGCTGGAACACTGAATGCAGGACAAAGTACGGAAATCCATACGCGCATCTCCAAGAACAATTGGACCAACTATACCCAAACAGATGATTATTCTTTTGCAGGTAGTCAGACTTCCTATACGGACTGGTCCAAAGTCACCGGTTATATCGCGGGAAGTCTCCAATGGGGAATTGAACCATAAGTGAGTGATTTAACGAAATAAAGGATTGAAATAGGGGTCCTGATTCGCCAGATGATCAAATGGCGAGTCGGGGCTTCTTATTTTGTCGAAATATAGTGTAAACTATAGATAGTTACCATTGCTTAAAGGATCGTTTTAGGATATAAAAAGATGTACAATCAATTTAAAATTAATGTAACCGCTAACACTGGAAAGTGTTTATAACCGATATATAATAGTTGGTATAGCCTGTACAGATATAGAGGAAAGATTAGACAAGGGGGTCGCGATCATGAACCGGTTGTGCAAGGTGCTGATTGTTGACGATGAGTTCTTGGTAAGGCAGGGCATAAAGCACCATATGAACTGGGAAGCGGAAGGATTTAACATTGTGGGTGAAGCTTCCAACGGTGAAGAAGGATTACAGCAGGTGAACCTGTTAAAACCGGATATTGTGATCACCGATATTGTCATGCCTGTCATGGATGGAGAAACGTTTGTCCGTACACTAAAAGCCAGTAATCCGCAGATTGAAGTTATTGTACTTAGCAGCTTCAGTGAATTCGAGTATGTACGTTCTACGCTTCAGCATGGGGCAGCCGATTATATACTGAAACCAAAGCTGGATACAAATGAATTATTGGAGGTCCTTCAACGCACAGCGGGTAAAATTCCGGAGTTACAGTTCGAGCCGTCGCATGATGGTTGGAGACTTGGGCAACTGATGGAGAAGATGCTGTCCGGATTCACACTGGATGAAGATAGCGAAATGCCGATCATTCGAGATACCTTTCCGTATGAATCCTTTCGCTTGCTGGTGTATAAACCCGTGGGTGCTGGAGGGAATCCACTGAAGATGGATCAGGAACAGATTGAATCCAAGCTCCGCAGTGATCTGCCTGAAGTAGAATGTGCAATGGTTCCCGCAGAGGGTACATTACCTGTGATGCTTCTTAATGTCGATCCTGCGAGAGATGAATGGATGCTTGAACGGATCAGACAGTTGGCCAGTGAAAATGCAGCAGGAGAAGGCAGTCCTGGTTGGGTGCTTAGTGAAAGCTTTACTTCATTTGAAAAGATGGGTGTTGTTTACCGGGAACGCCTGATTAAGCTGATTGAATATCGCTTCTATTATAAGGATCGACCAATCCTGGTGTATGGTGAACTGCCTCCAATGCATCCCGCAGGTTACCAGTTTAATGTAAATATGTTTTTGCAGCATGTGAAGCGTAACCGGGTCGAAGCGGCAAGGGAGTATTTACAGGATCATGCAAAAACACTTGGACGGGATTATATTGCCGATGTGTTTGAGATCAAATCATTTCTCGGTAACTTGATCTTTAACGTGACCATTACCCTCGCGGATATGGATGTCCAGTCTGCGGGGCTGGAAGAGAGCAAATATACGTATTTTAAAAATGTGGATGGTGCTTCGAGTCTGGACGAAGTGATGACTGTGCTTGACCAATTCATGACGGAAGTTCAGGAGTGCACCGTTGGTGCGGGTGCAAAACGAAGTGATCCCAACATGAAGATGCTGCTGGATTACATGCATGAGCACTTTGATCAGCCGCTCGGGCTGGCTGAAGTAGCCAAGCATTTTCATTTTAATCCATCGTATTTATCCAGTTATTTCTCATCTCACAAAAAAGAAGGATTTAATGAATACTTAAATAAAATTCGGATTGAAAAAGCCGAGGAACTGCTACGATCCGATGATGTAACGATCTCTGAGATTAGCAGTATGGTAGGTTATTCCGATCATAGTTACTTTTGCAAAGTGTTCAAAAAATTCACCGGATTATCACCAAGCCGATACCGGCGCAAATTCTGGGCATAAAGTCAGAAGGATAAGATCATGAAGAAATGGATGAACAGATTATCTCGTCTCGGATTGTTTCCCAAGTTGTTTCTGGTTATGGTGGTCAGTATTGTCCTCGTTTCTGTACTCATCTTATGGACGACCATTCACATGTCAACCAATCTGTTTACTGAGACGTTCAGTATCACAAATTCCAAGGTGCTTAATCAGATCAAAACAAATTTTGAATCCTTTAATGAGGCCATTGCTGCCGTATCGAATAATGTGACGCAGAGTGGATCGATCCGAGGATTCCTGTCCGAAGGTGATGCCGATTCCCTCACGATGGCCAAATCCTTCTATAATATGCGGGAAACGATGGACCGCGTTCAATCGATAACGGAATCGTATGAAGTAGGGATAACGATTATCGGGATCAATGGGCGGAGTTATTCCACCAATCGTGCTCACCTTGAGATGTCAGTGGATGAATTGAAAGATGAACCGATCACGGTGGAAGCCGCTGAGACGCCGAGTCGTCTTATCTTTGATGATTACCAAAACGATGCAACGGTCGGAAGTCAGCAGATGATCTCTGCCACGAAAGCACTGACGGATCGGACCCGCAGCCGAATATACGGTACACTTTATGTCACGATGAGAGAAGAGGCGTTCCGTCAGTTCTATGCCAGCTTTACTAGTCGAGGCAATGACGTGGTTATTATGAACGAAAAAGGTGAGATTGTATCTTCGAATCGTGAAGACTGGATTGGGACAACTCAGCTGGATTTGCTGTCCTATGCCCGAGAAATGAACAAAACGTCTCCGAGAAGTATCAATGCTCGTGTGATGGATCAGGATAGCGTTGTTCTATCGGAGTATTTACCGTTCTATCGGTTTTACATTGTCAATGTCGTGGATAAGGATCTGGCGATGGGTCAACTCATCGACATGAAGACGGTTGCCCTAATCTGTGCAGCAATTGTTGTAGGGGCTCTTATTCTCGTATTTCTCATCACCAGCCAGATTACCAAGTCCCTGCGCAGACTTGTGAAGCAGATGTCCAATATTACGAAAAGTGATCTGGACAACTATATTCCAGTGAGTGGAAGCTACGAGAGCAGGCAGCTTGGTCATGCTTACAATTACATGCTTGATGAGTTGCATGATTATGTGGATCAATTAGTGCAGACCCAGCATGAACAACGTAACGCAGAACTTGCAGCTTTACAGAGTCAGATTAATCCGCACTTCTTGTACAACACACTTGCTTCTGTCAAAGTTCTGGTGCAACAAGGTAACAAGGACAGGGCAGCGGAGACCATTAATGCGCTGATCGGATTACTACAGAATACAATTAGTGATGTGAGTCAGACCGTTACAGTGGAACAAGAAGTCGAGAATTTGAAAAATTATGTCTTCATTAATCACGTCAGATATGGAGGCCGGATTAAAGCAGCTTTCTACGTCGCTCCGGATTGTACACATTACCATGTACCGAAGCTGGTCATACAGCCGTTTATTGAGAATGCATTTTTCCATGGATTCATCAAGAAAGAAATGGGTACAATTCATGTCATGGTTTCCAGAGCGGGAGAATCACTCATCTGTGAGATTATGGACAATGGTGATGGAATTGAAGGGCTTGTCATGGGAGAAACGTTGCCCAATCCAAAGAACAATCGTCAACTATTCAGTGGTATTGGTATTCGCAACGTACATGACCGTATTGAGTTATTATATGGTTCACCTTATGGTGTCACCATTATGAGTACGGTTGGGGAAGGAACGAGAGTCACCGTTACACTGCCTTTAATCACGAGTTGAATCGAAACCTGATTCGATTGAATACACTAAAATCGAGATCCCTCGCTTCTGTTTTTTACAGAGGCGGGGGATTTTCGCGTGTCAGAGGTAAAGTAAAATACATATTTGTACTATTTCAAGATCAAGAAATTACAAAATCAAAAGAAATTACAAAAAGCCAAATTTAATGCAAACGGTTTCTGTAAAGGTTTTCATTGTGGCAATAAGATGACAAATCCGTACAAAATTATTACTAACGAATGAAGATATGGGAATGATAAGATGAATACATCGAAAGCAACCGCTTTCAGAAAACGTAAACAAATTACACACAAAGAGGTCGAAGGGGAGTTGAATGTTTTGAAAAAAATGTGGGTATTGATGCTCGTTACAGTACTGCTGTTGTCCGCATGTTCATCCGGTGGCGGAGGTAATTCTGCTAGTGGTGGTGACGAAAAAACAAACGAAATTACAGTCTGGGCTTGGGACAAAGCTTTTAACGTAGCTGCAATGGAAACAGCAAAAGAAGCATATCAAAAAGCAAATCCTGATGTGAAAATCAACATCATTGAATACGCTCAAGCTGATATCATCCAGAAACTGAACACGGGGCTTAACTCCGGAACTGCCAGCGGTCTTCCAAACGTAGTTCTGATTGAAGACTATCGTTCACAAAGCTTCTTGAATGCATATCCGGATGCGTTCAAAGATCTGTCTTCCAACATCACGGCTTCCGACTTTGCAGATTACAAACTCGGACCAACAGCTTTTGATGGCAAACAATATGGAGTACCATTTGACTCCGGCGTTGCTGGTTTGTACTACAGAACAGATCTGCTGGAGCAAGCTGGCTACAAAGCAGCTGATCTGCAAGACATCACTTGGGATGACTACATCCAAATTGGTAAAGACGTAAAAGCTAAAACAGGTAAAGAGCTTCTTTCTCTTGACCCGAATGACCTTGGTTTGATTCGTATGATGATCCAAACTGCAGGTAAATGGTATTCCGCAGAAGATGGTAAAACACCTGACATTGCAACTAATGCCGCTCTGAAAGAAGCGTTTATTACTTACAAAGCAATGATGGATGCCAACATTGTTAAATTGCACTCTGACTGGAGTCAATTCGTTGCCAACGCCAATAACGGTAGCGTAGCAACAATTCCTACAGGTAACTGGTTCTCACCATCTGTACGTCAAGAAGCTTCCCAATCCGGTAAATGGGCTGTAGCTCCAATACCGAAAATGGCTGGTCAAGCAAACTCTGTTCACGCATCCAACTTGGGTGGTAGCTCTTGGTATGTTATGAACAACGTTCCTGGTGCAGATCAAGCAGCTGATTTTGTAGCTAAAACATTTGGTTCTGACAAACAATTGTATCAAGATCTGTTGAACAACATCGGCGCAATTGGTACGTACAAACCAGCAGTTGATGGTGACGCGTATGCCAAAGCAGACGAGTACTTCGGCGGACAAAAAATCTTCACAGACTTTGCGAATTGGACGAAAGAAATTCCAAGCGTAAACTATGGTATCAACACTTATGCCATTGAAGATATTCTGGTTGTAGAAATGCAAGCATTCCTGAACGGTAAATCAATCGATGACGTTCTGGCTGATGCACAAAAACAAGCTGAAGCACAATTAAACTAAGATACCCAAGGTAACTTATAGAACCCTAGGAAACATCGGAGCCGTCTCCCACGTCCGGCGCAAGTCGAACCGGATATGGCGAGAGGCTCCGTGGGTTCTACCCATGTTCCATGGAGAGAGAGGAGCCATACTGTGAAAGCCATGAATACAGGAGACAGTCTCCAAAAGAAAAATAATTTGACTGGATGGGCTTTTGTTTTGCTGGCTGTTGTCGGGATTGTTGCATTTTACTTCTACCCGATGATTCAAGCGCTGCTCTTATCGTTCAAGTCTGGTGTAGGAGCCAATCTTGAATTTTCGGGCCTTTCTAACTACAAAAGATTGTTAGTTGATACAACATTCCGTACAGCATTATCGAATACATTTATCTACTTGATTATTCAAGTGCCTGTAATGATTATTCTTGGTTTGTTTATTTCCGTATTGCTGAATGACAGCACACTACGTTTTCGGAGCTTCTTCCGTACAGCGATTTTCTTGCCTTGTGTAACTTCATTGGTAGCGTACTCTGTTGTATTCAAATATCTGTTCGCACCAGATGGAATGGTAAATCAATTCCTGATGGGCTTGCACATTATTGGGGATCCAATTCAATGGATCACAGACCCGTTCTGGGCTAAAATTACGATCATAATCGCCGTTACTTGGCGTTGGACCGGATATAACATGATTTTCTATCTGTCATCCCTGCAAAACATCGATCAATCGATCTATGAAGCTGCAAGAATTGACGGAGCGAATGCTTTTACACAATTCTTCAAAATCACAGTACCTTTGCTTAAACCGATTATCCTCTTCACGTCCATCACATCAACGATTGGTACATTGCAAATCTTTGATGAGATCATGAATATTACCAAAGGTGGTCCAGGTAATGCGACCATGTCGATTTCACAATACATCTACAACCTTTCGTTCAAATATTCACCGGACTTCGGTTATGCAGCAACAGTGTCGTATTCCATCGTAATCTTGATTATTGTATTGTCCATCATCCAGTTTAAAGTGGCAGGTGATAATAAAAATGGCTAAAGCTAAAGCAAAACGGATTTTCACGTATGTGTTCCTATCCATCGTCGCCTTTGTATCCATTTTCCCTTTCTTCTGGATGCTGGTCAGTTCAACAAATGCATCTGTCGATGTAACGAAAGGCAGATTGTTACCGGGTTCAGCTTTCATTGATAACTTCAACAAACTGATTGATTCGACGAATCTGGTACAGGCTCTCGGAAACTCGGCGATTATCTCTGTGGTCTCCACTCTCTTGGCACTGTTTATTGGTTCCATGGCAGGTTATGGCTTCGAGGTATATCGCACGAAGTCTCGTGACATTGTGTTTAATATCCTGTTGTTATCCATGATGATCCCGTTTGCAGCGATTATGGTACCCCTGTATCGTATGTTTGCAACAATCTCGGGAGTTGCACCGGTTATCGGTATTAACACCATGGCAGCAGTGATCTTGCCAACCATTGCAACAGCGTTCCTGATCTTTTTCTTCCGTCAGAACACTAAAATGTTCCCGAAAGACTTGCTGGAAGCTGGACGTATTGATGGTTTGAGTGAACTTGGGATCTTCCTGAAAATCTATATGCCAACCATGAAAACAACATATGCAGCGGCAGCAATTATTACCTTCATGAGTAGCTGGAACAACTATCTGTGGCCACTCATTGTATTGCAAACACCTGACCAACAAACGATTCCACTGTTGATCTCGAACCTCGGTGCTGGTTATTCTCCGGATTACGGAGTAATCATGACAGCAATCGTTATTGCAACACTACCTACAGCAATCGTTTTCTTCATCATGCAGAAACATTTTGTTGCAGGTATGGTAGGTTCAGTGAAGTAATGAAAACAGCATAATCCGTGCAAATGACGGGTGCAGGAAAGAAGAGAGGGCGCTGTTATGGCGTACCTCTGTCTTTTTTGTTTATGTAAAGCAAAAAGGAAATTCAGAGTAAACCTTGAATAAGTCAAACTATAACGTTTTAAAGGGAGAGAGAGCCGATGAAAGCAACAAAGGCAGATATCAACTGGTTGGGGGACGTAAGTGTATTTGAGGTGAACCGTCTTCATGCCTATTCCGATCACCGTTATTACCAAACGATGGATGAGGCTGTAGGTTCAGGCGCGATGTCCATGCGTTATGATCTGAATGGTACGTGGAAATTCAACTATGCGATTCGTCCAGACAGCCGTTCTGAGTTTTTCTATACATCCGATTTTTCCAGTGAAGGCTGGGATGATATTGAAGTTCCGGGGCATATCCAACTTCAAGGATACGGTCAGATTCAATATGTAAATACACAATATCCTTGGGATGGTTTGAACGACATTCGTCCACCGGCATTACCACAGGATAAAAACCCGGTTGGAAGTTACATTCGCACATTCCACCTGCCGACAGGTTGGGAGTCGAATCCGGTATATATTTCTTTCCAAGGTGTAGAGTCTGCATTTTATGTATGGCTTAACGGACAATTCGTAGGATACGGGGAAGACAGCTTCACGCCATCTGATTTTGACCTGACGCCATTCCTCCAGGATGGAGAGAACAAACTCGCGGTTGAGGTGTATCAACGTAGCACAGGCAGCTGGCTGGAAGATCAGGATTTCTGGCGTTTCTCCGGTATTTTCAGAGATGTGTATCTGTATACCGTCCCAACTGCACACGTTCGTGATGTTCATGTTCGCACAGATCTGGACAAGTCTTACACTAACGGTACGTTGCAAGTGGATCTGAAGCTGGAAGGAAATGCGGTTGCAGGAGCGCGCGTAGAGGCTGAACTTCGTGATCGTGAAGGCAATACCGTTAAAACGTTTGAATCCAAAGTTAACGATGGACAAGTAAGTCTTCGTGAAGATATCGGCATAGTGAACCTGTGGAGCGCAGAGATTCCATACTTGTACCGTCTCTATATTCGTGTATATGATGCTGCGGGTACACTGGTTGAGGTTGTTCCTCAAGCCGTTGGTTTCCGTACATTTGAAATGATCGACAAAGTAATGCACATCAACGGTAAACGTATCGTATTCAAAGGTGTGAATCGCCATGAGTTCAACCCGCGTCGTGGACGTGCGGTTACGAAGGAAGATATGCTGTGGGATGTTCGTACGATTAAACAAAACAATATGAATGCCGTACGTACGTCACACTATCCAAACCAAAGTCTCTGGTATGAGCTGTGTGATGAATACGGACTCTATGTTATTGACGAGATGAACCTGGAGACACACGGATCTTGGCAGAAGCTTGGCGCCGTTGAGCCTTCATGGGTTATTCCAGGGGACAAACCGGAATGGCATGATATCGTTATGGATCGCGCTGTATCCATGGTGGAGCGTGACAAAAACCATCCGTCCATTCTGATCTGGTCATGTGGTAATGAATCACATGGTGGTGAAGTCATCTACAAAGTATCCCAATATTTCAAATCAGCTGATCCAACACGTCTGGTACATTACGAAGGTGTATTCCATGATCGCCGTTTCGATGAGACCAGTGATATGGAGTCTCGCATGTATGCCAAACCGGCAGACATTGAGGAATTCCTGAATGCAAACCCGACCAAACCGTATATCAGCTGTGAGTACATGCATGCCATGGGTAACTCCATTGGTGGTATGCACAAATATACGGAGTTGGAAGACAAATATCCAATGTATCAAGGTGGATTCATCTGGGATTACATCGATCAATCGATTTACAAAAAAGATCGTTACGGCAAAGAATTCCTCGCTTATGGCGGAGATTTTGGTGATCGTCCATCAGACTATTCGTTCTGTGGCAACGGTATCGTCCATGCTGACCGTAAAGTAACTGCGAAAATGCAGGAGGTTAAATTCCTGTACCAGAACATCAAGCTGTTCCCGGATCGTGAAGGTGTTAAAATCGTGAACGGTAATCTGTTCGCAGATACATCTGCGCTGGAACTGGTATACAGCCTGGAGCGGGAGGGACATGAAGTGCTGCGTGGAACATTGGAAGTCAACGTGGATGCCCAAAGCGAGACGGTAGTGAAACTTCCGCTTGGTGCAGAAGCTCTGGTAGGCGGCGAGTACGCTGTGAACACTGCATTTGTGTTAAAAGAAGCTACACTGTGGGCTGACAAAGGCGAAGAAGTGGCATTTGGACAGTTTATTTTCACCCAGGATCAGGTAAATGATGCAGTTGAAGTCGACTTGAACCTTGTAAGTGATGTACAAGTTATCGAAGGTGACGTTAACATCGGTGTTCGTGCCGGCAAGACACATGTGCTGTTCTCCAAACAGTTTGGGACACTGGTTTCCCTGAAATTGTCTGGTCGCGAGACGATTGCTGTACCACCTGCACCACTCTTCTGGCGTGCAATGACGGATAATGACAAAGGTATGGCGATGGGCTTTGAACTGGGCGCCTGGTATGCAGCGAGCCTGATGCCACGTTCTGTAGAGTGGAAAGCGGATCAGAAACCGGATCAATACCGGATCGAGTTCACGTACAAGCTCAACATCTCGGAGGATGTACAAGTAAAAGTGGTATATACCGTTCATGCAGATGGAAGTGTACGTGTTCATAATACGTACAAAGGTACAGCCGGATTGCCAAATCTGCCAATTCATGCATTGTCCTTCAGAACATCACCTGACTTCGAAAACGTGGAATGGCTTGCGATGGGACCCGAAGAAAACTATGCAGACCGCGCATTTGGCGCACGTCTCGGTATCCACGGCAGCAAGGTAGCTGATACCATGGCTCCATATCTGGTACCACAGGAATCAGGCAACCGTACGGGCGTACGTTGGGCCAAATTGACAGACAACGTGGGACGTGGCTTCAAAATTGAAGCATCCGGAACTCCGGTTGAGCTGAATGTTTCACCATATACGGCATTTGAGCTGGAGAACGCACAACATGCGTACGAATTGCCTCCTGTGCACTATACGGTCGTGACTGTAGCAGGTAAACAAATGGGTGTTGGCGGTGATGATAGCTGGGGTGCTCCGGTTCATCCGGAATACCTGATCCCTTCAGACGGCGAACTGACATTTGAATTTGTCATTCGTGCACTGTAAGTAAAAGAATCGTACAGAATAAAGAATGTATTCTATAAAGAACAGAGGTCTTCGCTCATCGGAGGCCTCTGTTTTGTTATGTCAACGAACAGCTTGAGAGGCTTTGTATGAAACCGTTCTCTCTCCAACCTCGTAATGTACGAGACAGGAAACATAAGAGGGGGTTCAAGATGAGTAAAAAAGCAAAGACAGGTATATGGGTGACGGTGTTAGTCTTCTTGGGTATCATTGTTGGATGTTTCATATGGTATTTCAATACCGCTTCAGGTGAACGTGCACTCAAAACGATGAGGTCCAATAACTCGGGTGGCCTGGAGAGGGTTGTTAAAGTGTACAGCAATAACGGTGAATTGATTCAGACCTATGATGGCAAAATTGACGTGGAAGATACGGAATACGGGAATAAAGTATTATTTGATCTCAATGGGAAACGTGTTGTGATCTATAATGCAACGATTGTTGTTGAAGAGAAGTAAACGTAGATTGCCAGCTTGAAGAAGCGCTGGTTCGGAATTAGGAATGACACCCTATTGCTTATATGGTAAAATTAAGGAAATGATATAAGGGTCGGGTGAGATTTTTTATGGTGGATATGTACCTCATAATCCTTGTTGCAATTTTGGGAATGATCCTGTTTTATAGCTTGATCGCTTATTTCTTGATTCGTTTCATTTCGAAAAAAGCTTTCAAGCTGACGTTAACCAAATATGAAATGATGGAGATTATAACTTGGCTCGCCGTGCTGTTTATTACCTTCATGATGATTAAGACGGGTTCGATCAATCTGCTCTTGCCGGTTGTTGTACTCATCATTCCATTGATTAATTTGCGACTCTCCAATCGAAAACATCGAGAGCTGAACTCGTAAGGTCTTGCTACGTTGGGATGAGGGACAAGAAGGATGAACATAGGAAAGGTTGACGGAGATTACATCACTAGTCAACCTTTTTCAGTTTCATTATGAATGGTGAAAATGAACAAGGAGGAGTTTAGTGATGATTCTGGGCCAATCAACTGACACTTCAGGTTTAACGCAAGTTGCCAATCTTTCGGATGAGTTGCAGCCTGTTTTTGATAAAGCAGAAAGCAAATATAAAATAGTCGATATTGAACTCTTCTTTGTTTTCAGGTGTCTTCCTGAAGAATATGAGCGGAAGTCGACGGTCAGACATGTGAAGAAGGAGAATGTCATCTATTTTGATCTGGTGGTCAGCGAGGATCGGTATAAGACATTAAGCAAAAGCAAACAACGGTATGTGTTAAGCCATGAGTTTTATGTTTTTTTAAGTGAAAAGATACAGAAATACAAGATTGAACATCTAAACACAAATGAATTTATTGCAGATATGGGCATGTGTCTGAGGGAGATTGGATGGTTGCAGACCGAAGAGGAAGCCGAAATAAGTGAATTTGAAGAAAAGTATAACTAGCAAAATAAATGAAAACATAAACAACAAAAAGAAGCTCTCTTTCGAGAGCTTCTTTTTCATGGGAGAGGAGAAACCGGACGAAGAGCTTATGGGGAAACGTAAGTCTTCTCCGCGGTTGTCTACGACACTTGTGATGTCGATAATTATAGAATCGCCCGATTGTTTCCTTTTTATACATATGCGTCAACAATTCGTCAACAATTTTCCAAGGGAAATGAAGACCGCACATTTTTCAAACTGAACCCGAATGTGGTACGATAGTCGTATCAATAAACTTACATAGAGAAAAGGTGACTCGTCAAGTGAGAGTGGTATCTGGGAGTGCAAAAGGCAGGCCGCTGAAGGCTGTTCCTGGCACGGGTACGCGGCCAACCACCGACAAGGTGAAGGAAGCGTTATTTAGCATGGTTGGTCCTTATTTTGAGGGCGGCACAGCATTGGATCTGTTTGCAGGCAGTGGAGGTCTCGGTATTGAGGCGCTGAGCCGCGGCATGGACAAGGCTGTTTTTGTTGATTTGGAATCAAAAAGTATTGAAGTTATCCGCATGAATCTGAAGGCGACCAAGCTGGAAGACCAGGCGGCCGTATATCGTAATGATGCAGGTCGTGCGTTGAAGGCACTCGCAAAACGAGGCACAACGTTTGATCTGGTGTTTCTCGACCCTCCATATCGCATGAAGAATGGGCACGAGTTAATGCTGACCATGCACGAACTGGAGCTTCTGGAACCCGAAGCAACCATCGTGCTTGAATATGAATCCAAACATGATTACCCTGAGCAATTCGGCCCGTTTGAACAAACGCGCAAGGCTTTGTATGGGGAGACGGCAGTATCCATCTATTATTATGCGCCTGAAGCAGTTGAAGATGGAGAATCCATTACACCGGAAGAGGAGGCTCCTCATGACTGAAATGATACATCGACAGGAACGGATCGCCGTATATCCTGGAAGTTTTGATCCCGTAACGATGGGACATCTGGATATTATCGCCAGAGCGTCGAAGCAATTTGATCGCGTCATTGTGGCTGTGTTGAACAATATGAGCAAAAATCCGCTGTTTACGGTGGAGGAACGCAAAGAACTGATTACGGAAGTAACCCGCCATCTACCCAATGTGGAGGTGGACAGTTTCCGCGATCTGACAGCCAATTACGTCCGGCAAAAGGAAGCTCAGGTCATCGTCCGCGGTATACGCTCGGTAACTGATTTTGAATATGAGTTGCAATTGGCATCGACCAATAGCAAGTTGAACCCAGATGCGGAAACCATATTTATGATGACAAATCCCAAATATTCCTATTTAAGTTCCAGCATCGTCAAAGAAATTGCTCATTATCATGGAGATGTTACAGATCTTGTCTCACCTGAAGTGGAAGCTGCGCTCCGTCAGAAAATCAGCGAGAAAACCGGCGGTTAAACCAGAAGGTAAGACCGGATAGACTAACCATGACTGCAAGAAGTAACGCAAGACCCATGCATGCAACAGGGAAGACACTCCAAATGGTGTTGATCGTGTATGTGTTACCTGGACTATGTATGAATAGCCAACCGAATGGTGTCGTGAGGTTCTGCTCTGCATTCGTCTGTAATGTGGTCCAGACTTCTGTGCTATAACGGCTGAACGGCATCCATAGGAACAGACTGATGAAAAAGGCGATTAAGCCATGAGTCAGGCGAACTCCAGCAAAGTACAACATCGATTTGGTGCCCGGACCAGTTGTTTTCAGGACAGCAGAGACTTGCAGATGGGAACATAAACCACCCCATCCCAGAACGGCTGCAAGTAGAGACATGAGCAGCATGGGTGTAAGTGAAGTCTGGCTCAAATGATAGGTGCCCAGATGAAGCTCAAAGAAAGCTGGCCACAGCGCAGCAGAGGACCCGGGCGTCAGATAAAGGGAGACCAGCCGGATAAACACGGCAAAACCGATCATGTATCCTCCAGTCATCATCAAGGTCTGCACAGCTTGGGATACGGTGTCACCTAACAGTTTGCCAAATCCCCTTCCATCACGACGATGGGCTTCCCTGGCTGCAATCATCATATCGGACCATATACTGCGTCGTTTGAACGTTGCGTGGTTCGGTGCAGATGAGCGACTTGTGGAATTTGCAGGCTGAGAATCAAGAGAGCTGTTATCTGCTTGTACGGCTGTTGAGCCAACCTTGTTTGTCTGGTTACCAGGTGCAGGCAGGAGACGTGTGGCAAGAATGACAGCAATCCAGCCGCTGATCCAGTGGACCACGAGTAGAAAATATCCGGCCGCTGGCTGGTGGAGAAAAGCAGCACCAACGACCAAAATGATCATCATTGGATTGGCAAAATGAGATGCCGCCGCAAGGACAACCGCCTGCTTGGCGGTAATTTGTCTATCCTGAAATAAACGGGATACCGCATCTGCTCCTGCGGGAAATCCGCCGCACATGCCTACGGCAATCGCCAGACCTGCGTTGCCTGGAAGTCTGAACCAGCGTTGCATTAACGGTCCAAGCAAGGCGCCGATCGCGTGGGTGAAGCCAAACGCAGTGAGCATTTGGGATAACATGAGGAACGGGAGCATGGCAGGGAAGATGATTTTCCACCATATATCCAGACCTTGAATAGAGGCATCAAACGCTTCTTTGGGGGAAGCAACTACCGCAATGACCAACATTAAAGCGCCAGTACTTAGGATTATCGTTCGCAACGGGCCAGAATCTCTAACCTCGCTCTGTAATGTCATCGTTTCACCTCATATCAGATAACGCCGATTCGGCATCTTAATCATTATGGACGGCCGAATAACGCCCGAAGGGCGGTTCGGCCTTGACCGGACAGGATTTTGTATACAGCGGCCTATCCGGCCTGTACCATTGTATGCACAAGGACCAGAGTGTTAGACTTGAAAAAAATGATTAAACAGGATGGAATTACGATCGCTTATTATAGAGATACAAAGAACGGAGGCTCATGCGATGAATCGGATTCGGAAATCTGGCGGATTCAGAGCTTCGATCTTTGTGATCGTGGTGGCTCTGGTCGTCTATGTTGCCGTGTACATGCCAACGCCGTATATCATATATATGCCTGGCAGTGCAGATGAAGTAAAACCAATGGTAACCGTTAAGGGTGGAGACCAGGAAGAACGCGGTGTGTTCATGATGACAACCGTGTCGGCAACATATGCCAATGTGTTTTTGCTAGGAACCTCTCTGTTCAATAAAAATGCTCAAGTGGATAAAAAGGAAGACCGACTGCGCGGCAAAAGCGAAGCGGAATACTCTGCCGAACAGGTGTGGTTCATGAGTGACTCACAATCCTCCGCAATGGAGGCTGCATATGAGCAGGCTGGTGTGACGTACTCTATTGTACCTGAACATATCTTCGTATTTGGACTGTCCGAAGACCCAAAACCGGAAGGAGATATTGCTCCGGGCGATATTATTCTGGGAGTGAATGGAACAGCTACGCCGGATAATACGGTGCTTTCTGCCCAGTTAAAAGATAAAAAAGTCGGAGATACGGTCGAAATGCAACTGGAACGTGGTGGGGAGACCATTAGCCGGGACGTGAAACTGATTCAGGTAAAAGACAGTAAAACGGGTGAAGCCCGCTCGGGACTCGGAGTAATGATCGGTGCGGTTCAGAAGGTGAAAGCTGAAGACCCGAACAAACAGATCTCTTTCACAGATACTCAGGTTGGTGGTCCGTCTGCCGGCTTGATGTTTACGTTGGAGATCTATAACCAGTTAACACCTGGAGATCTGACCAAGGGTCATCGAATTGCGGGTACAGGCACCATTACCAAGGACGGTGTGGTGGGTGCCATTGGTGGTGTAGTGCACAAGATTGTAGCCGCTGACCGAAAAGAAGCCGAGATCTTCTTTGTGCCGAAGGATAACTATAAGGAAGCAGCAGCCAAGGCTGAACAGATTGGCACCAAAATGAAACTTGTGCCTGTGAGCACGGTGGATGATGCGCTGGCTTATTTGAAAACCTTGTCCGTGAAATCATAGGTTATCATCGGGCGGGAAGAGATCGAGCCAACGTTGAACGGGATGGATAAAGTACGGATGAATTCGAATAATTGATTACAGTGGAATGAAGTGTGATCAAGAGATTTGAGAAGATCAACAGAAGTTAATAAGGAAATCCCCTTGTTGCGAGGTGCCTGAGTGGCGTGCAGCAAGGGGATTTTTTAAAATTGTATAGTTGAGTAACGAATAGTGGATATCAATGATCTGTTTGATGATGGATTAAAAAGCTCCATAGAGATGAAGCCTTATGGTCAAAAGCGGATCACAGTCTCACAGGCGACTCATAGTAGTCACTGAACATCTTGCGTGTGTCCTTATGCTCGCAAGCGAGCCCATACGCAACCTGAGCTTGTATATCCAGTTCAAGTTGATTGTGTGTGAACGTCGACGGTTTCAGCACAACAGGAAGCGATGCCGTCTTCTTCATTTGTTTAAGCAGGCTCTGTCCTTGAGTATTAAATCCGAGGACTCGAAGATATCCGGGTCCGGCAGCCAATTGCTCTGGTGAACACTCGGCTTTGGTGTGATTCAGGAGCAGGTGGGCGAGCATACGCTGGAGTTTGGTGCGTGTGTATCGTTTGGTCTTCATTGCATTCAGGAGTGCTTCGACTGAAGGCTCCGGGAGCTGAGCGAGTGAACGGCTCACCCGGTGTTCCAGGCCTTCCGTGACTTCGGCGATGCGTTCCAGCTCGGAGGCACGGCGGGTGGCCGCAAGGTGCAACAGCGGCTGTGCAAAGCGCTCCCAGTGTATGGGAGCGCGCCCTTCCTGCCATTCGCGATGCAGAATGGCAAGGGTTGTCGCCGGCACGTATGGTGCGGCGGCATCGGGTCCGTCCGCCATCAGCAGGCGGCGGACGGCTGTAGCACTGGCGATCGCCCCCGGCCCGGGCGTCGCCTCATGATACGCGGCACCGGTACGCGCCGCCGTAAAGGGCTGGATCGCGCTGCCAAGTCGTTGCAGCGCGATCAGGTAGTGCAGCCCAAGCGAATTGTTGGGCTGCTCCAGCAG
>NZ_JBHFJH010000048.1:0-877 GCF_057334655.1 Paenibacillus sp. AGC31 | reverse complement strand
TGCGGGTCAGAATTTACCTGACAAGGAATTTCGCTACCTTAGGACCGTTATAGTTACGGCCGCCGTTTACTGGGGCTTCGGTTCACAGCTTCGGGATTACTCCCTAACCACTCCCCTTAACCTTCCAGCACCGGGCAGGCGTCAGCCCGTATACTTCGCCTTACGGCTTCGCACAGACCTGTGTTTTTGCTAAACAGTCGCTTGGGCCTTTTCACTGCGGCCCCCTCGTGCTATTCACACTACCGGGGCACCCCTTCTCCCGAAGTTACGGGGTCATTTTGCCGAGTTCCTTAACGAGAGTTCTTCCGCGCGCCTTAGAATACTCTTCTCGCCTACCTGTGTCGGTTTGCGGTACGGGCACCATCACCTGGCTAGAGGCTTTTCTTGGCAGTGTGAGATCATGACCTTCGCTACTATAATTTTCGCTCCCCATCACAGCTCAGCCTTACAATGTGCGGATTTGCCTACACATCAGCCTCACTGCTTAGACGGACATCCATCAGTCCGCGTCACTACCCTACTGCGTCCCCCCATTGCTCATAACGGCTTACGGTGGTACAGGAATTTCGACCTGTTGTCCTTCGACTACGCCTTTCGGCCTCGCCTTAGGTCCCGACTTACCCTGAGCGGACGAGCCTTCCTCAGGAACCCTTAGGCTTTCGGCGGATCAGATTCTCACTGATCTTTTCGTTACTCATACCGGCATTCTCACTTGTATAATGTCCAGCGCTCCTTACGGTACACCTTCAACCCTTATACAACGCTCCCCTACCCCTGATGCAAAGCATCAAGCCATAGCTTCGGTGGTGTGTTTAGCCCCGTTACATTTTCGGCGCAGAGTCACTCGACCAGTGAGCTATTACGCACTCTTTCAATG